>JBKPOS010000221.1:0-16359 GCA_046733215.1 Gemmatimonadota bacterium | reverse complement strand
CGGCGGCGGATGCCTACCGTCCGGACCTGATCGAGCCGAAATGGGAGGCGCGCTGGGCCGAGTCCGGCACCAACGAGGCGGACCTGGATGACGCAGTCAAGCCGTTCTTCAACCTCATGATGTTCCCCTATCCCTCCGCAGAGGGCCTCCACGTCGGGAACATGTTCGCCTTTACGGGAGCCGATGCTTACGGCCGGTTCAAGCGGCTCAGGGGTTGGAGCGTCTTCGAGCCGATTGGCTTCGATGCCTTCGGCATTCACAGTGAGAACTACGCGATCAAGCTGGGCATCAATCCGGCCGAGCTGATTCCTCGCAACATCGAAAACTTCCGGCGCCAGTTGCGCCGGATGGGTGGCATGTTCGATTGGCGTCACGAGTTGTCTACGACGGATCCCCGTTACTACAAGTGGACCCAGTGGATCTTCGTGCAGCTCTTAAAGGCAGGGAAGGCCTACAGAAAGGCTGCTCCGGTCAACTGGTGCCCCAGCTGCAAGACGGTGCTGGCGAACGAGCAGGTGATCAATGGAGCGTGCGAGCGTTGCGGAACAGCGGTCGAGCAGCGGACGCTGGAACAGTGGTTTTTCAGAATCACGGATTATGCCGACCGTCTCCTGAGCAATCTGGACGACAAGGCCAAGATGGACTGGTCGGACTCCACCGCCACAGCGCAGCGAAACTGGATCGGGCGCTCGGAGGGGGCTGAGATCGACTTTCCCTTGGAGCACGGGCGCTCGATCAAGGTCTTCACGACGCGCCCGGACACCGTGTTCGGCGCCACGTTCATGGTGCTCGCGCCGGAGCATCCCCTCGTGACCGAGATTACGACGCCGGCACAGCAGGAAGCGGTCGACGCCTATCGGCGTCAGGTAGCGTCCCGAGACATCGTCTCGCGCAAGGTGGGCGATCGTGAAAAGACGGGGGTATTCACCGGCGCCTTCGCCAAGAACCCGGCCAATGGCCGGACCATTCCGGTATGGATCGCCGATTATGTGCTGATGGAATACGGTACCGGAGCGATCATGGCGGTCCCGGGGCACGACGAGCGGGATTTCGACTTCGCCAGGCGATTCGGTCTCCGGATCGTGCGGGTCCTGGGCCGCCCCGGTCAGGACCCGGATGCGCCAGTCGAACATTCGGAGACCGGAGTCGAAGGCTACTGGATGCTCAACTCCGGCGAGTTCACGGGTAAGCCCGCGGCCGAAGGAAAGACGGCGATCATTCGGTGGCTCGAGGAAACCGGAAGGGGCAAGGGCGTCATCCAGTATCGCTTGCACGACTGGTGCATCTCTCGCCAGCGATACTGGGGGCCGCCGATTCCGATCATCTACTGCGATACGTGCGGGCCCGTGCCGGTGCCGGAGCGCGATCTCCCGGTGTTGCTGCCGCTCATCGATGATTTCCGACCCGACGACAGCGGCGTCTCACCGCTGGCCCGACACGAAGAGTGGTACTACGTGGCCTGTCCGCAGTGCGGTGCTCGCGGTCGTCGGGAGACAGATGTCTCGGACACGTTCCTGGATTCGGCGTGGTACTTCCTGCGCTATCCCAGCACCGAGTTCGACGACCGGCCGTTCGACGATCTCCGCACCCGTCGCTGGTTACCCGTAACGTCGTATATCGGAGGCAATGAGCACGCGGTGCTGCACCTGCTGTACTCGCGCTTCGTCACCATGGTCTTGGAGGAGCTGGGGTACGTTCAGTTCGACGAGCCGTTCAGCAAGTTCAGGGCGCATGGAACGATCGTGAAGGACGGGGCGAAGATGTCGAAGTCGCGGGGGAACGTCGTCATCCCCGACGAGTACATCGCCAGGTGGGGTGCCGACACTTTCCGCATGTACCTGATGTTTCTGGGCCCCTTCCAGGAGGGCGGGGACTTCAGGGACGACGGGATCAGTGGACCGCGCCGCTTCCTCGAGAAAGTCTGGCAGCTGGTCGGTGACTGTATCCGGGACGATGCGAGCGGTGAGGTGACGCACCGGATTCTGGTGAAATGGAATCAGACCAAGAAGGCGGTGACGCACCGGATGGAGGATCTCGAGTACAACACCGCGATTGCGGCTCTTATGGAGTTGCTCAATGTCATGCGGGAGGAAAACTGCCGGGAGCGGCGCGTTGTCGAGGAGATGATCATCATGGTGGCGCCGTTCGCGCCCCACTTTGCGGAGGAGTGCTGGGAGCGGCTAGGCCACCGCACTTCGGTATTCAGCGCGCACTGGCCCACGTGGGACGAGCATCTGACGGTCGAGCATACGGTGGAGCTGGTCGTTCAGGTGAACGGGAAGACCCGTTCGAAGGTCCACGTGCGCCGCGATGCATCGGAGAACGAGGCCGTGAGCGCCGCGCTCGCTGACGAAACCATCCGGCGACTGATCGAGAGCAAGGAGATAAGGAAACGGATATTGGTACCGAATCGATTGGTGAATCTTGTAACAGCGTGAACAGTTGTAACAGTGTTCACGCTGTTAAAGCAGTTTAACTATCCACTCCCCCACCACATACCCAACCGCGGCCACTCCCAGCCCGACGATGAACATATCGATCCCGCTCCGGAACACTCCGCGACCGGTAAAGAAGCTCCGGGCAGCCCCCACGGCGAAGTGGGAAAGCATGGCAATCGCAAATGCGACCCAGATCGCCGTAATCCCCCGGCTGATGAGAAACGGAGCTACCGGGATGAATGCACCCAGAGCCGTGGCGATGCCGGTTGTCCAGGCTTCCCGAAGCGGGGTGGTGGTCGCCTCGCCAATTTTCAGCTCTTCCCTGACCTTCTCCTCAAGAGCGCGCACCGGGTCTTCCATGACCTGGGTTGCGATTGCCTGAGCTTGCCCGGCTGGTATGCCCTTTGCCTGATAGATCAGACTCAGCTCCTCCCGCTCCAGTTCCGGCATGAGTCGGATCTCTTCCTGCTCCATCGCGATCTCATGATCGAACACTTCCCGCTCGCTCTTGGCGGCAAGGTAGCCCGACGAGCCCATCGACAGCGCGTCCGCCACCATCCCCGCGAGGCCCGCGACCAGAACAGCGTGGCCTGCTTCGCCCAAGGTCGCCTGTGCGCCAACCATGCCGGCAACGAGGCCGAAGTTGGCAGTTAAGCCGTCATTGAAGCCGTACACCACGTTACGAAGGAAGCCCCCGGCCCCGGTCTTGTGCCACGGCTCTCCGGATCTTCCGCTGATACTCGCCAGGCGATCTGCATGCTCCTTCGATTCACGCGCCAGGGTCAGCGCGGTCGGGCCGGCCACCCCGCTCGGCGACTCGCGGTAGAGGCTCAGATATCCCTTCACCTCACGCCCTTCTTCTTCTAGCAGGAGCGGGAGCAGCAGTTGGGGGCCGAAACGGCGAGCGATCCACGCCCTGAGGCGGGCTCCCCGTGACGGCGTGGGATGAGGGGCGGAATGGCCGTGCTCGGCCAGCAGCTTCCGCCACATCTCGACATGCCGGTCTTCGACGGCGGCGAGCTGGCGATACAGGTCGGCTCGACTCTGATCACGCTCCGTTCCCGCCAACTCCCGGTAGAGGTAGGCCGCGTCCGCCTCTTCCTCCAAGTGGTGCAGCCAGTTGGCAGGTGCTGTGGGACTAGTTGACATACATTAACTTAAGCGTGAACGGTAAACGGTGAACGGTGAACGGGGGCCTCGTTGATGGGGACTCCGGTTCACCGTTTACCGTTCACCGTTTACGCTGGTTTTGTTGCGACGCCCGGGACTGCCCAGGCATCTTTACTTGGTCATGTCGAAAGCGCTCGTCATGGACTCCTACCTGCTGGCCGACACCAAGACGGTCGTGGCCCAGGCCAAAGCCGGTGATCCAGCCGGCTTTGAGGCGCTGTATCGCGCTTTCGAAATCCCCGTGTACAACCTCTGCCGGCGCATCTGCCGGACGGCCGAAGACGCTGAAGACGTCCTCCAGGAAACCTTCCTGGAGATCTGCCGCAGCATCGGCCAGTTCCGGGAAGACGGAAGCCTCTGGGGCTGGGTCCGCACGATCGCGGCGAGCAAGGCTCTCATGCGGCTCCGGCGAAACAAGTATCGCGACACCGACGAGCTGCACGACGAGGTCGTCGGTCAGCGGCGCGAGGACACCCATCTGCGGATGGATCTCGAGGCTGCACTCGAGCGACTGTCGGAGACGTCACGGGCGGTCGTTTGGCTGCATGATGTCGAGGGATATACCCATGAAGAAATCGCTGGGATGATGGGAAAGACGCCGAGCTTTTCCAAGTCGCAGCTTGCACGCGCACACGCCCGGTTACGGCGCTGGTTGGGCGAGGAGGTGGCCGCGTGACGCACCTCTCGATGGAGCAACTGGTCTCTCTACGGGAGCCTGGAGCAGAGCCGGGAGCGCAGGCGGCTCGGGCGCACCTGGATACCTGCGAAACCTGTCGTGCCGAATTCGATCGATTGCATCAGCGCATCGCCCGGCTCAAGGCACTGCCCGCGCTCCGCCCTACACGGGACCGTTGGCCCGCTGTGCGAGCCCGGTTCGACGCCGAGCGCCGAACCCGCCGTCTTCGGCAGGCTGGTCTGGTTGGCCTCGCCGCTGCGGCGAGCATCGCTTTACTGATTAGCCTGCGCGGCGCCTACCATGCTCCCGCGCCCGCTGCCGTTCCGGCTGAACTGGCAGAGGCGAAGGCGACTTCTCAGGCGCTCGAGGCCGCGATCGATCAATATCATCCCGAGAGCCGCGTGCTTGATGGACGAACGGCCCGCATCGCGCAGGAGCTCGAGGATCGGATCGCAGCCGTTGATAGCGAGCTGCAAATGACCGATCTGGCTGATCCCGGCCGCCGTGACGCTAAAGAGCTCAATCTGTGGCGTGAACGTGTCGGGTTGCTCGATGCGCTGGTCGATGTGCACCTCACCCGTGCCAGCCACGCAGGGTTGTGAAATGCCGTTGCTGCGGACTGGTAACCTGGTGACAGCGTGGCTGACGGTTGGCATAGCCTTCGTCAGCCTGCCTGCCGTTGTTCGAGCTCAGGCTCCGGTTCGCCTCGAACCGGCTCGGGATGAGATGTTCAATCTGGTAGTGAATCGCCGGGCCCGGCTCGGGCTGAAAGTGAACCTCCAGGCTCAAGAGGCCGACTCGATCGGCGCGCGGGTGGACGCCGTTACGCCTAGCGGGCCAGCGGCAAAGGCCGGCATCCGCTCGGGCGACGTGATCACCCGATTGGACGGGAATTCGGTTCTCACTGCCCCTGAACTGCCTGGCGTGCCGGGTCGATCGCTGCCGGGACTGCGACTGATCGAGCTCGCGGCTCGACTCGGCCCAAACGATACGATTCCCGTCGAGTTCCGTCGGGGCGCGCAGCGCAAGACCGTCTCCCTCATTACCGCGGGCGATTCCAAGTCATTCGAGATGGGAAGCCGGATCGTCTTGCCGCATGACTTCGGGCAACAAAGCTACGATGCCATGCGGGCGATGGGCTCGGATCCGGACATGGGTGATCTTGATATCCGGCTCCCTCGCCTTGCGATGCTTTATGGCGGAGAGCTCTCGGAGCTCGAGCTGGCGCCGCTCAATCCCGACCTTGGCCAGTATTTCGGGACCAGCGAGGGCATTCTGGTGATCAGCGCACCCCGCAAGTCCTCACTGGGCCTTAGGGGCGGAGACGTCGTTCTCGCGGTAGACCAGAGAAAACCCGCGAGTCCGTCCCACCTGTTACGAATCCTGCGAAGCTACGATCGGGACGAAAGCTTCAAAATTGACATCATGCGCAACCGGAAACACGAGACCCTCACCGCCAAACGGGACGAGTCCAACCGACCGGACGACTCGAAGTAGTAGCCTCAAGCCGTTACCTGCACTTTCGCCTTCTGCGACCTTTCTGGATGTACTTGCCGGGCCAGCGCTGCAAATTGACTCGGATCGAGGCTTTGCGGCCCGTCGCTCAGCGCCGTTGACGGTGAGGGATGGACCTCCACGATGAGCCCGCTGGCCCCGGCCGCCAGCGCGGCCAGACCCAATGGTACGACCAATGAGCTGATGCCGGCCGCGTGGCTGGGATCGACCACGACCGGCAAGTGGGTGCGCTCGCGAACCAGCGCCACAGCATTCAGATCGAGGGTATGACGGGTGGCCCGCTCGAAAGTGCGAATCCCGCGTTCGCAGAGCACCACGTTGGGATTGCCTTCGGCGAGCACGTACTCCGCGGCCATCAGCCACTCCTCGATGGTCGCGCCCGCCCCGCGCTTGAGCAGGATCGGCTTTCCGCTTCGGCTCGCCGCTCGCAACAACGAGAAATTCTGCATGTTTCGAGCGCCGATCTGCAGCATATCGGCGAAGTGAGCTACCAGCGGCACTTCTTCCCAACTCAACACTTCAGTGACGACCGGAAGCCCTGTGGCCTCCCGCGCTTGCGCCAGGTACCGAAGGCCTTTCACGCCGAGGCCCTGAAAATCATAGGGTGACGTGCGCGGCTTGTAGGCCCCGCCTCGCAGCATGTCGCCCCCGGCGTCGGCCACTACCATCGCGGTCTCCAGGATCATCGCTTCGGTTTCGACCGAGCATGGGCCGCCGATCAGGATCGGCGCCTCCGCCCCGAAGGACAGATCGCCTATCGTCACAACGGTTCCATTCGGATTGCGCCGACGATCCACCAGAGGAACCTCCGGCTTGCGAACGTAGTGCGCCGGCGTGGGCACCGGTAACGCAAAACGGAGCGCACCATCCGGCCAGGCTTCGTAGCTCCCGAGAATCACCAGCTCGACCGCGAGGGCCTCGATTTCTTCCAGGGCCTCGGCTACTCGAGGATCCGACGAGGCGCCGGCGACGTCCACGTAGAACCGGTACGTCCACGGCTTGGAGCGCTCGGGACGAGACTGGAGTGCCGTCACGTTTACTCCTCGGACACCGAACGCCTGCAGGGTAAGCGCCAGGCTCCCCGGCTTGTGATCGACGCAGACAATCAGGGAGGTCTTAAAGGGTCCGCTCGGGCTCTGAGGAATCGCGGCGTCGGCCCGAGTGAACGTCAGGAAGCGGGTCTGGTTCGATGGGTCATCCTCGATCCGCTCGGCCAACGGCACCAGTCCGTGCGCGTCGGCCGCGTGGCGGGCAGCGATGGCGGCGAGCGCCGGATTGCGCTCGCGGGCCACGATCTCGGCGCTCCCCGCCGTGTCCCACGCGCTCACCAGCTCCGCACCGGGCAGATGTTTTCCTAACCAGATCCGGCACTGTCCCAAGGCCACCGAGTGGGACAGGACCCGCCGGATCCCGCTCAGGTCGGTGCCCGGGAGGCCCATGAGTGTATGGTGAACTGGGAGCATGATCTCGTGAGTGAGGCGGAGATCTCCATCGCCGAAGGCTTCCTGGAGCAGGTCGTAGGTCGAAGTAACCGAGCCGATCAGGGAGTTCTCGATGGGCAGAATCCCAGCATCGGCGCAACCATCGCGGACCGCGGTCACGACGTCTTGAACCTCGCGGCACGGCACCGGCCCGAGCTCCGGCCATCGGCGGCGGCCGGCAGCTTCGCTGAACGAGCCTATGGTCCCCTGAATCGCCACTCGCATGTTCGTCGACTCCTTCGAGACGCAGGAAAAAAAAGCCCGCCGTACTCTCGGCGGGGCATCGATCGGTCCGTTCTGGCCTGAGCGTCAGTGCACGCTGGTACCGGAACCGGACGGCCGTTGCGCCGCGCCGGTGCGAGCAAAGTAGAAGTACCAGAATGCACGCTGCATCATCATGCGATGAGTCTACGATCCGGTCGGCCGGTCTGTCAAGCAGGGTTCGCGGCTCGGCTTGGAATCGGGATCGCTTATGTTTCGCCGACCCGACGACTGCCCGTCCTCGCTCTTGGGAGCTCGGCCTTGGGACTCGGATCCGCGGCCTTGAACGCTGATGCGTGCCTCCCGGGCTATCGCATCCTGCTCCTTTGCTCGATCAGCCTGTCATGGGCCGGCTTTCCAGTGCCTGCTCCGGCCCAGAGCCTGCCTCAATACGCGCCGATCAATCCGGTTGCCCAGTCTCGGAGCGGCGTGTACTTCCAGCCGTACCGCAACCCTCGACTGGGTCACCTGGGCCTCGACGTTCGTCTCGATTACGGCAGCGCGATCGAATACAATCTCCCCTCGCCACGACCGAGCTACCTGCTCGATGGGGAATTCCTGCGTCTCGACGTGACTGCGACGCGGGATCTGAACGAGCGGACCTTTTTGTTCGGAACCGTCGGTGTCGGCGGCGGCTACGCTGGTTTCCTCGATGGGTTTCTCAACTGGTACCACAACCTGCTCGGCCTCGAACTTCCGGAGCGGACTAGTCGCCCGAACAACTCATTCGCCTATCAGCTTGCCCTGAACGACGGCCTCACCGTCAACCGATCACCCTCCGATCTCTTCTTGAATGATCTCCGCCTCGGTGCTGGATACCGGCCCACGCCGTGGTATCAGGCTGTGATGACCATGACCCTTCCCACGTCGACTGCCCCGGTGGGCTACGGGCGGGGCACGATTTCGATCAGCGCGCTGAATACCTTCCACGCACCTTTCAGCTCGCGATTTGTGTACGAAGGGGCGCTCGGGCTTGGGTGGACGCCGACGCATGGCGACCTATCGTCCTACCAAAAGACGACATTTGCCTCCCTCGCCTCGGGGCTCAGATTCCGATTCTGGGGCAGGCAATCCCTGTTCGCGACTGTGTTCTACCACTCGCCCTACTACCACGACACCCTGCTCCCCGCATTGGATCGACACGAGCTGTCGCTCGACTTCGGCTGGCTGCTGGCGACGAAAGGGGCAAGCGAGTGGAAGATCGGTATGACCGAGGATCTGGAGCCGAGCGGACCGGCGATCGACATCGTGTTCCGCTTCGGTGCAAGTTTCTAACGAAGCCGGTCAGATCGTTTTGGCGCCGAAAAGAAATTGCTCCATGTTGCCGAACAGAAAGTCCTTCGCTTGCTGGTCCCGAAGATTGAGACCGTAATGATTGATGAGTTGTTGTTGGGTCTTGAGCCACTCCGCCCAGCAGGCTCCGCAGATCTGCTGGTAGACGCGGAGCCCAAGCTCGTTGGGAAAGGGTCGAAAGCCCATCTGATCGCGGTCCTGGCCGCAACGGACGCAGTGAACGGTTGGCATGGCGTGCAAGATAGTCGCCTGCGACAAGCTCAAGGTATCAAGCGTCGCTGCCCCATTTCGCCGCGTCTGATGTCTCGGGCGCCTCGTGCGGTCCCCAAGCCGATCCCGAGACCGAACACCAGCGCGGTGGTGGAACCGATCAGGGGTAAGAGCGCGAGGGGCGAGGCCAGAACGGCGGCCACGGCACCAGCAAGCCACGGTGCCCAAGGCGCCTGGACCGCATCGACGAAACGCAGCCGGCGACTCACGAATCGCTTGGCAATGACATATCCTCCGAAGCCGGCGGCGGAAGCAACGAGCAGAGCGAGGAGCGGGTACATGGCGGAACTCAGATCAGGTTAAGGTCCGTTCCACTACGGAACGGTGGGTCCGAAGGATTCGGACGGTCGCACCGGAGCAAACGAATGCCGAAGCATCCGACAGTAGTGGTACCCAATGTGGGTCCGATGGACCACGCCTGGGATGTCCTGGGCGAATGGCAAGTCGAGCTGGAACCGCCCGACGGCGATGAGCCGTTGCGCGGCACGGTGACCTTCCGTTCGTGGGCGGAGGGGGAGCTCAAGCTCGAGCCGTCTGCGGCTGCCGCAATCGGCGTCCCCGGAAGGATCACGCTCGAGCGAACCAGTGATGTACATCGGACTGATGCCGGCGGAGGAGCGCTGCAATGGGTCCTCCTGGCCTCGGCGCCCAAGTGGTCGCTGCAGGCCACGATGTGGCCGGGCGCCCTTCACCTGTTCGTGCACAACGCGGATGACGAGGAGCAACAGTTGTATCGCGCTCGGGGCACGCGTGCGCCGGAGTATTACGCCCGCAAGTATCCCCTCGACGACACGGACTGAGCCCGCTGGAAAAATTCTATGGGCTCCCATAGAATTCCCTCATGCAAGCCCGCGTACTCGAGCTCCCCCTTCGGGGGACCGGAGCCGCTCCTCAGACCGCCAACGTCGAGGTGGCCGTGCTCGACCCGACAGACCGCCTCAAGCGGGCCGCTTTGGGCTTGGTTACAGGGCTCGCTGTTGCTGTGGTAGCCCTCCCGATTCCGATCGTGCATCTCATACTGGTGCCCGGGGGCCTGATTCTCGGCGTCGTGCTGGCGCTCCGGCGTTTGGGCCAGGGCCAGACATTCCGTGGCGCGGCGGGACGCTGCCCCTATTGCGGGACAGAGCAGCGGTTCACCCTGATCGGTCGGTTTCACCTGCCCAAGACTCTGTACTGCTCATCCTGTCAGCGGGAGCTGTACCTCGACGAGGCAGCAGCCTAGGAACGCCTACCAGCGTACTGCCGCGCTGCCCCACATAAATCCCGATCCGAACGCCGTCAGGACCAGCAGGTCGCCCCGGCGCAACCGGCCGGCCTTCACGCATTCATCCAACGCAATCGGAATCGTGGCTGCGGTGGTATTTCCGTAACGCTGGATGTTGTTGTAGACCTGATCGTCCCGGAGCTGGAGATCGCGTTGAACCATTTCCGAAATGCGGAGGTTGGCCTGATGCGCCAGCAGCAGGCTTATGTCCGCGGGTTGGGCTCCAATCTGCTCCAACACGGCGCGGACCGATTGCGGCATGCGAACCACCGCATGGCGAAACACCTCGCGCCCGTCCATGTCGAGAAAGTGTTTCCCCGCGCTGAGGTGCTCAGGGGTAACTCGGGGATGGTACATGGAGCCGGGCACGTCGACCCATAGCTTGTCGGCGCAACCGCCATCGCTGTGAAGATCGAACGCCAAGATGCCGCGGGCCGAATCGTCTGCCGGGCCTAGTACCACGGCGCCCGCGCCGTCGGCGAAAATCACCGCGGTGCTTCGGCCGCGACTGGTCACGTCCATCCCGGTCGACTGAATCTCAGCGCCCACCACGAGGATGCGCCGGTAGAGGCCGATCTGAATCCACGCATCGGCCACGGACAGCGCGTAGATGAAGCCGCTGCATTGCGCGCGAACATCCAGCGCCGGGATCGGTCCCAGTCCGAGGTCATGCTGGAGATAGACACCGTTGCCGGGGGCAAAATGATCTGGCGTCGACGTCGCATAGACGATCGCATCGAGCTCACCAGCCTGCATGTCTGCCATCTCGAGAGCGCGCTTCGAGGCGCAGAGGGCGAGTTGGACGCCGGTCTCGCCTTCCCGCACCCACCGGCGCTCCTCGATGCCGGTGCGAGCCCGAATCCACTCGTCCGTCGTGTCCATGACCAACGAGAGATCACGGTTCGTGACCACCCGATCGGGCACGGCGAAGCCGGTCCCCAGTATGCTGGCTCGTGGCATGTCACCGTCCGTGGGCCGGGGCGTCGGAAAGACTGGGCGGGGAGGATATCTTGACTCGTGCAGACCCCATGCGCAAGTGCATCCATCACGATCTGGAACGCTATGATGTCGGCACCGCACGATCCCTTGGATGAAGATTTTCCTCTCGGTGATGGTACCGCAGATGTGGGAGCCGTCGTCGCCTGCCCGCACTGCGGTGAGCTCAACGAGATCGGCCTCGACCCTGGAAGCGGTGAGGAACAGGAATACATCGAGGACTGTCAGGTGTGCTGCCGTCCATGGCGCGTGGTGGTCCGCTACGGTGCCGATGGATCGGCCAACGTGACGCTGTTTCCAGACAATGAGGAGTGACAGGGGTGACGACGTCGTTTAAGGATCATTTCTCGGGACACGCTGCTACATATGCGACGTATCGCCCAAGCTATCCTCCCCGATTGTTCGCGTGGCTGGCCAGCGTGGTTGCCCAACGCCGGCAAGCCTGGGATGCAGGGACAGGTAGCGGACAAGCGGCGATGGGGCTGGCCGATCATTTCGAGCGGGTCATTGCCACCGACGCGAGCGCAGCCCAGCTGGCCCATGCGGCCGCGCATCCGCGGGTCGAGTACCGGGTGGCGGCGGCGGAGGCCAGCGGCCTCCCGGCGCATTCCATCGACCTGGTGACCGTTGCACAGGCCCTCCATTGGTTCGACATCCCCGCGTTCTTCACCGAGGTGCGTCGGGTGTTGGCGCCTGGCGGCTTCCTGGCGGTCTGGTGCTACGGCGATCCGACGCTGGATCACCCCCAACTCCACGACATCCTGCGCCGCTACAACCGGGGCACTGTTGAAGAGTACTGGCCGCCTGAGCGGAACCTCGTGCTCGACGAGTACCGGGCTGTTCGCTTTCCCTTCGACGAAATGGTCTCACCCCCCTTCTCGCTCGAGGCGGCGTGGTCACTGCCTGAGCTGATGGGTTACCTCCGGAGCTGGTCGGCTACCAATCGATACGTCAAGGCCCACGGGGTTGATCCAGTGCTTGCCGTGGAGGGAGCAATGCGGAGCATCTGGGGCGCACCGGAAACGAGGCATACCATTCGCTGGCCGGTGACCTTGCGCGTCGGACGGGATTGACGATCTAGATCCCTCCCAGCCACGGATAGCCCTGATCCTCCCAGTAGCCGCCGGGCCGCTCCGAGGTAAAGGTCATTCGGGTGAGATACTTCGTCATCTTGTAGCCCAGTTTGATAGGAGAGTAGAGCCGAAGAGGAGCTCCGTGATCGGGCCGGAGCGGAAGGTCGTTGAACGCATATGCCAGAATCGTCTGCGGGTGCATTGCGCTGGTGAGATCCCACCCGTTGAAGTAATTGCGGTCGAAGGAGTCGAACCTCAGGTAACGCGCTGTCGGCAGTGGCTCAACCAGCGTGGCCAGCGTCGCGACCGGCACGCCGGCCCAGCTTGCGATCGCGGTCCACCCCTCCACGCAGTGATGTTTTACCGTGTAGTTCACCCGCGGCAGCGCCTCCAGCATGGGGCGGCTTAGCCGCACGGGCTTTCGCACCAGTCCTCCTACTTCCAGCGCCCATCCATCCGGATCCGACAGCGATGGAGTACGGTCGCTGATGAAATACGACGGCATGCTCCCACTGCGCCGGGCGGTGTCGTACGTGGGCGCGAGCCGAGACGGCGACAGCAGGAGATGCTCCCCGACCCAATCGTTGACCCTCGACACCGTGGCAAGCTGCGGCCTGATCAGTCGTCCGCCATCCCACCCGCATGCGGCGACCAAAGACGCCGGTCCCGCTACGAGGCCTAGCCGCAGGAAGTCACGGCGGCCAAGATGCCGGTCAGCCATGGCTGGGGAATCTGCCCTTGTACTGGCCGGTTACGATGGCTCGGAGTGACGCCGGATCGACCAGGAGTACCAGCGCGACATGAACCAGCGTGAATCCGATGAACAGCCAGACGGCTATGAAGTGCCAGTAGCGAGCCAGCTCGTACCCGCCGAACAAGGCGGTCAGCCAGGCAAGCTGCGCCGGCTTGTAGATGGCAAAGCCGCTCAGCGCTGAAATCGCGCCCAGAATCACGATGAAAGTGTAGGCGGCCTTCTGGAGGGCATTGTGCTTGCCCTGGGCCGGGTGGTCGCGGCGGAGCCGGAGATAATAAAGCTGCATCTGGATCGACGGCCGGACGTCGCGCAGACGGAACAGCAGGGCACGCCACTCACCCGATCCGATCAGGAACCCGATGTACACGATGCCGGTGATGACGAAGGGCCATGCCAGGGCGAAATGCCAATTGAGCCCGCCTGCAAGCCAACCGCCAAGCCGCGACCATTCGGGAAAGCCATCCGGGTAATGATTCGAATCGAAGGGATTCGGGACCGGGTACACCTGACCCTTCATTCCGATGTGAGGGAACGCCGCATAGATCTGCAATCCGCTGCCGATCATGCCCACCAGCACGAAAGCATTGAGCCAGTGCGCCGCCCGGACTACCCAATGATGGCGCTTCACCGCGGGCCGCTCCCCGGTGGCGTCAGCCACCTCGAGCGGCGGTGATGGGGAAGCTGACGATGTCATGCCGGATCTCCCGAACCTTGCTGGATCGCAACTCTAACGATACCGGCGGGCAACCGGTTCCTTCCTGGAGGGATACTATTTCGGCTTCTTGGGAGTAACGAAGTCGCTTTCGATGCGGCCGTCCTTCAAGTGGATCTGCCGCTGCGCGTATTCGGCGATATCGGGCTCGTGCGTGACGACGATGATGGTCTGTCCTTCCCGGTGAAGGGTGCGAAACAGTTCCATGATGTCGTAGCTGGTCGCCGAATCCAGGTTCCCGGTCGGCTCATCGGCCAGAAGAATGCTGGGCCGGTTCACCAACGCCCGCGCGATGGCCACTCGTTGCCGCTGGCCGCCGGATAGCTCGTTGGGCTTGTGCTGAACCCGGTCGCTGAGGCCGACCCGGGCGAGGGCGTCGGTCGCGAGCGTGCGGCGCTCTTTGCTCGCGATCCCTGCGTAGACCAGAGGTAGCTCCACGTTGTGGAGCGCAGTCGCGCGGGCAAGCAGGTTGAACGTCTGGAAGACGAATCCAATTTCCCGGTTGCGGATTCGGGCAAGCTCGTCGTCGACCAGTTCGGAGACCCGATAGCCATTGAGCCAGTATTCGCCGCCGGAGGGGCTGTCCAGACATCCGATGAGGTTCATGAGGGTGGACTTGCCCGAGCCCGACGGGCCCATGCAAGCGACGAATTCGTTCTTCCGAATCGTGATGTCCACGCCCTGGAGGGCATGCACCACCTCGCCGCCCATGTCGTACTCCCGCTGAAGATTGCGGGTAACGATGACGGCATCGGCAGGGACATCGGGCGGCAGACGCGCCATCCGCTCGGCAGTGGTTTCCAGACTGGCTGTCATCTCCTCACCTCGATGCCGAAGCGGTCGCGGCTGTGGCAGTCGCGCTCCTGGAAACTAGCCTCGCCCAGGGGTCGAACCTATTGGCCGCTAGAGCCCGCTCACTGGCCCCGTTCCCGACGCCGCGCGAACGCCTCTAATCCCGCCGAGACTGCAAGCCACACGCACACTGCCCCAAAGACATAGGCCATTGCGCCCGGGAGAATGAGAAACAGGAGACCCAGCACGATCAGGAAAACGCTGGCCGGTCCATAGATGGATCGGCGGGCGCCGCTGATGAGCGTCCGAGCGGCTACCGCCGCGCGTACCCGGAGCTCTCGCCGAGCGCGACGGCGCCTGGGATGAATCGGGATCGGTTCGTCCCGTTCAAGCCCGGTCGGAAGCATCGGCTGCAAACGCTTGGGAGCCCGGTAGGGACGCGGTCGAACCTCGAGGCTTTGCTCCATGTCTCGCCGGTATTGTGCTTCCATCTCCCGAGCGAAGGCTTCCTCCTCGATGAGCACGTCGATCTCGAAATTGCCCAGCAGGCTGGACGCATTCAGGTTGCTCGTTCCGATCCGGGCCCAGCGGCCGTCCGCAACCATGGTCTTGGCGTGCAGCATCGGCCCATCCCATTCGTAAATGCGGATGCCTGCCTGGAGCAGTCTTCGATACCCGACTCGAGTGAAGTTTCGGGCGATCGGGACGTCGCTGCTGCTGGGAACCAGTAATCGGATATCGGCTCCATCACCTGCCGCATCCAACAGGGACTGAAACAGGCGCGGCGGCGGAACCAGATACGCGTCTGTTATCCAGAGTCGCTCCACGCTGCCGGCGGTGAGATACTCGAGCGACCGGTATGCCCGTTCGCGCCCTGGCTCGCCCACGATGACCCGCACTTCGGCATCGCCGGCCGCGGGAGGGTCGGGTGCTCTTTGCTCCTGTGCCAGCGGCGGGCCGGCCAATCCCCAGGTAACTCCGAAGGCACTGTCAAGTGCATACGCGGCGGGCCCGTGAATCTCGACCCCGGTGTCGCGCCACGGCGGTACCGCCCG
Organism: Gemmatimonadota bacterium; assembly: GCA_046733215.1. Lineage (GTDB taxonomy): Bacteria > Gemmatimonadota > Gemmatimonadetes > Gemmatimonadales > GWC2-71-9 > DASQPE01. Next base: position 609 of record JBKPOS010000221.1, on the reverse strand, counting down.
CTGCGGATCGCCTGACCATTCATCGCCGATGCACTGACCCCCGATGACGCCGCGAGCGCCGTCACAAACCAGCACCTTACGGTGGTCGCGGCTCAGGTTGGCGAAAACCTGGAACAGGTGAGGTGGATTGAAGCGCCGCACCTCGACCCCGGCTGAGCGAAGAAATCTCCAGTAGCGCCACCCCGTCGCGATCGACCCCAGCCAGTCATAGAGCACCCGCACCTTAACGCCGGCGCGGGCCTGTGCGGCCAGGGCTTCCGCAAAGCGCCAACCCGTTCGGTCTGCGCGGATGATGTAATTCTCGAGGTGGATGCAATGCCGTGCCGCCCCGATGAGATCGAGCATGACCCCGTAGATGTCGGGGCCGTCGATCAGAAGGCGGACCTTGTTGCCGGGTATCGGGCGGCTGCCGGCCGCGCGGTTGAGCGCGGCTTCGATTGCCCGCGCCGCCCGCGAGGGACCAGGCGAGGTCACGATTGGCCGAGGCCGAGGAGTCGTTCGTGCGGACGGAGAGCGGCGAGCAGGAAGCCGATATGCGAATCCAGCGGCAGGCCGATCTCCTCAGCACCACGCTGGATGTCGTCTCGGCTGACGCCGCGAGCGAACGCC
>JBKPOS010000220.1:0-25649 GCA_046733215.1 Gemmatimonadota bacterium | reverse complement strand
GCGAATTGGCGAACGTGTTGACCCGAATGCCGAACCAGGCCACCGAATAGCTACCCGCAATTCCGACCAGACTGAAGAACAGAATGATCGCCACCTTGGACGCGGGAAATCCGCGCACCACCGCACCGGAGGCGTCGGTGGTCTGAGCCAGGAGACCGAAATAGACTGCCGCGATGGCGCCGATGAACACCCAGAGCAGCATCAGGAACCTGCCCTGGGTCAGCAGGTAGGTCTTGCAGGTCTCGTAGATCAGCTCGGAGACCTCACGCATCGACTCATGGACGGGCAGTCGCTTCAGCTGGCTGTAGATCACAAGCCCGAACAGCAGGCCCAGCGCACAGACGGCCAGACCGCTGAGCAGCAGCGTGTGCCCGGGGATCCCCGCGCCCAGGAACTGTACCGAATTGAGATCGGGGATCTTGAGGCTCGCTTCCCCACCGCCATGTCCCCCTGCTTCCTGAGCGGCCGCGGCCGGGGCAGCCAAGAGACCTGCCGTGGTGAGGATCCACGCCGTCCATCGCTTCATCGAGACTCTCCTGATAGGCTAGTATGCGCCACGCGGCGCGTGGCTGGGCTCGGCCATCGTGTGCACCAGGGTGAGAAAGCGCTTGGCCTGCTTGTCGAGCTCACTCTCGCCCACCTGGTTGGTCTCCACCGTGACGCGCGTGTAATGCCCCCCTTCGGGCTCCGCACTTACCGCGACCTGTCCAATCGCGCCGGCGAAGCGCCGGCGGCGAGGTTCTTCCTCGACGGGTTGCAAGTGGCCGCCGAAGAACTGCGCCGCGCTCGCCAACACGGCATCCGGCGCGACCGATGTCCGGTGGAAGTACTTCATGCTTCGCGGTAGTACTCGATCCCGAGATGAGTGATCTGCTCCTCACCCATCAGCCAGCGTAGGGTATTCTTGAGCTTGGTCTGCTGGATGAACAGATCGTGCTCGGGATAGAGCCCGGGAGCGGTTTGGGGGCTCTTGAAGTAGAACGAGAGCCATTCCTGAATCCCGCTCAGTCCGGCGCGCTGAGCGAGATCGAAGAACAGCGCCAGGTCCAGCACGAGCGGCGCCGCCAGAATCGAGTCGCGGCAGAGGAAATCGACCTTGATCTGCATCGGGTAGCCCAGCCACCCGAAGATGTCGATGTTGTCCCAGCCTTCCTTATTGTCCCCTCGGGGCGGGTAGTAGTTGATCCGCACCTTGTGATACATGTTGCCGTAGAGCTCGGGGTAGAGCTGCGGCTGGAGAATGTATTCCAGGACGCCCAGCTTCGACTCTTCCTTCGTCTTGAAGCTCTCGGGGTCGTCCAGGACTTCACCGTCGCGATTCCCCAGGATGTTGGTCGAATACCACCCCGCCACGCCGAGCATGCGGGCCTTGAACATGGGCGAGAGCACGGTCTTCACCATGGTCTGCCCCGTCTTGAAATCCTTGCCTCCGATCGCGACGCCGCGGCTGCGGGAGAGCTGCTCCATGGCCGGAAAGTCGCAGGTGAGGTTCGGCGCGCCGTTGGCGAACGGTACCCCTTCCATCAGAGCGGCCCAGGCGTAGAGCATCGACGGAGCGATCGACGGGTCGTTCGCATCCATCGCTTTCTCGAAGGCTTCGAGCGTCCGGTGTGTCGGCCCCGGGCTGATGAAGACCTCCGTGGAGGCGCACCAGACGATCACCAGGCGGTCGCACTGGTTGCGGCTCTTGAAATCGCGGATGTCGGCTCGAAGCTGTTCGGCCAGCTCGCGTTTGTTACTGCCGCGTTTGACGTTGGTGCCCTCGAGCCGCTTGACGTAGTTCTGGTCGAAGACCGCCGGCATCGGCTTGATGCTCTTGAGGAAACCCGCGCTCGGCTCGAGGTGCTCGTGGCGATCGAGCACACCGGCCCGAACGGATGCGGTATAGCAATCGTCGGGGATGGGGTCCCAGGCGCCGAACACCAGGTCGCCCAGATCCGCCAGCGGCACAAACTCACGGATCAACGGAGCACGGCCTTCAGTACGCTTGCCCAATCGGATCGTGCCCATCTGCGTCAGCGAGCCAATCGGTCGGGCCGTACCACGCCTGACGTTCTCCACACCGGCGATGAAGGTCGACGCGACCGCGCCAAGCCCCACACAGAGCACGCCAAGCTTGCCCTTGGCCGGAGCCACCGGCCGGGCCTTTATGTCCGCCACGCTCACGATCCTTTCGCGATGGTATCCAGTGCCCGCCGCGCAGGCGCCGGCTCCGACACGCGCACCGAAACACCCGGCGCGCGACCTTCCGCATGCTGGTACACGTACACGAAGCGCTGCACGACGGTGATGATCGACGCGACCGCCAGCAGCGCCGCGATGCCTTCCAATACGAGCGCGTGAGGGCCGGGCCCGACGATCAGAGAGGAACCGCCCAGCAGCACGATCCGCTCCGCCCGCTGTGCGATCCCGACCTTGCAATCGATGCCCAGACCCTCCGCTCGCGCCCGGGCATACGAAACCAGGAGCGACGCGAGGATCGCCACCATGCAGATTATGACTGCCGGCCCACGATACGCCACGTCGCTCGACGTCAGCAGAAAAGCGCCGATGCCTATGAAGGTGGCGCCGTCGCCAATCCGGTCGAGCGTGGAGTCGTAGAACGCGCCGAACTTCGTGACCATCGCACCACCCCGTGCGACCTGGCCGTCGAGAGTGTCGAGCACGCCGCTCAACAGCAGCAGCAAACCGCCCACTCGAATCGCGCCAAGCCCATACGCCAGGGCAGACAACAACACCAGCCCGGTGCCGAGCGTCGTGATGGTATTGGGCTTGATGCCGCTCCGAATCAGCCAGTCCACCAGCGGGCGAACGGCGGTATAGAACGGCCGTTCTAGTGCGTCCAGCAGCTTCAGGGTGGTCTCGCTCCTCGGTCGTGCCTGAATCGTTCTAAGGACCTGAGTCCGGGCCTTTTCGGCCCGAAAACGCCGCGAAAGAATAACGGGGGGAACGGGTTTTGGCTATGAGCCGTGAGCCGTTAGCCATGAGCCGTAAGCCATGAGCTGGAACTCCCGGGCTGTGGAGTCCGGGACCGCTCCCGCCAATCGCTAAGGACTAGTGGCTACGGCTATACAACAAATACCGCTCCCGCCGCGCCTCGAACGCCTGTATCGCCGGCCCCCAACCCTTCACAATCTCGCCCAGCGGCCGCCCGGCGATGATCGCCTCCCGCAACGATCGACCGCCGGCCAGACGATCGAAGTGAGCGGGAATCCAGCCGATGCGATCCGGGTGAATGGCCTGGACCGCCAGAAGCAGGCGCACGGCCGTCTGAACCGGGTCATACGCCCGGCGGTCGGTCACCTGGAGGCGGATCCCCACAATTGAGGTGTCGCTGAACTTGCCGTCTCCCGCGCGGACTGGCGTAAAGCGAACGGCTTGAAGCCGGACGCCCGATACCTGCCCGACGCGTGCAAGCACCGCCGCCGTGTCCAGCCACGCGGCGCCGATCTGCTCGAACGGCGCATCGGTGCCACGACCAACGGACAAAGCAGTGCCCTCGAACAGGCACAGCCCGGGGTAGTGAAACAGCGCTTCCACCGACTTGAGGTTGGGACTCGGCGGGACGAACGGGAGGCCGGTCTCATCCCACGCTTGCGACCGCTTCCAGCCGGAAACCGGCACCACGCTGAGACGAGTGGTCAGCCGCAGGTCCGCGCGAGCCAATCGAGCCAGCTCGCCCAGAGTAAGCCCGTGGCGCATCGGAACGGCGAGGCGTCCCACCGATGAGACGAAGGCAGTGTCGAGCACGTTCCCCTGCACCGACCCACCGATCGGATCGGGTCGATCGAGAACGACCACGGGAATGTCGGCGTGAGCCGCCGCCTTCATCACGTCAATGGTGGTTCCGATGTAGGTGTAATAACGGGCTCCGGCGTCCTGGAGATCGACCAGGACCAGGTCCACGCCTTGCAGCATGCCGGGTGTCGGCGCGCTAAAGCGGCCATAGAGGCTGTAAATTGGAAGACCCGTTGCGGAATCCAAGCTCGAAGCCACCGCAGCACCCGCTTCCGCGGCCCCCCGGAAGCCGTGCTCCGGACTGAAGAGCGCGACCAATTGAACGCCGGCAGCCCGGAGCCGCTCGACGTCGCTCACCCCCCTGGCGTCCACTCCCGTCTGGTTGGTGACCAGTCCGACCTTGCGACCGCGCACCAGATGCAGGCTGTCCCGCAGCAGCACGTCGATCCCGGGCAACACGGGATTCGGCCGTGACTGCTGGGCTCCTCCAGCGGGCGCCGCGGGCGCGCATGCGACCGAACCCAGGACCCATGCCAGCGTGAGCCGTCTGTGCACCGGAATCTCCTGATCACGATCGCGCTCTTGACGGGCTGCGCCCTCAATGTTGGCGCACCCCCTCCCACGGTCACGGCCTCGGGCACGATGCCGCCGCAGCCAGGCGCCGAGCCGCCCGATATCGACCAGCTACTCGGCTCCCTGTCAGTTCGAGACAAGGCGGCACAGCTGATCGTGCCATGGCTGCCGGGAACTTACGCATCCTACGACGATGGAACCTTGTCCGAGACACTGCGGCTGGTGGATTCGCTGCACGTCGGCGGTCTCATCGTCTCCGTCGGCTCTCCGCTCGACGTCGCCGCGAAGCTGAACGAGCTTCAATCCCGCTCACGGCTTCCACTCCTCGTCGCCGCCGACCTCGAGGGCGGCACCGCGGTCCGATTAGTCGGCGGCACACCGTTCCCAACCAATATGGGCGTGGGCGCGAGCGGCCGGGACTCGGATGCGTATGCGATGGGTCAGGTGACCGCTGAGGAGGGGCGGGCCGTGGGCATCCATCTGGCATTTGCTCCGGTCGCGGACGTCAACAATGACCCGGCGAACCCGATCATCAATACCCGCTCCTTTGGGGAGGATCCGCGGACCGTTGCCCGGCTCGTCGCGGCGACAGTGCGCGGACTTGAAGACCACGGCATGTCGGCAACGGTGAAGCATTTTCCCGGCCACGGCGACACTGGCACCGATTCGCATCTCGCACTTCCTATCGTATCGGCGGATTGGCGTCGGCTGGACACGTTGGAGCTGCTCCCGTTTCGAGCAGCGATCGAGGCCGGGACTACCGCAGTCATGTCCGCTCACATAGCACTTCCCGCGCTGGAAAATGGTCGGAATCAGCCGAGCACCGTGGTGCCCGCGGTGCTCACCGGTTTGCTGCGTGACTCGCTCCATTTTCGGGGACTCACCGTAACCGATGCGCTTGATATGGGCGGACTGGTCAGCGGCTACGGTGCAGTCGAGGCGCCCGTGCTGGCATTCATTGCGGGCGCCGATCTGCTATTGCAGCCGGCCGATCCCCGCGCAACAGTCGATGCGATCGAGCGGGCCGTGCGCGGTGGTCGGGTCAGCGAAGCGCGGCTGGACCAATCGGTCCGCAAGGTGCTCGCGCTCAAGCAGCGCCTTGGATTGTTCGGCCAACGTACTGTCCCGCTCGAGAACGTCCCCCGCGTGGTCGGCAGTGCGGAGCACCAGGCCAAGGCATTCGAAGTAGCCGGCCGTTCCATCGTGCTGTTGGCGGACGACGGTACACTGGACAGCCTCCGTGCTCGCCCCCGCCGATTCACGTTGGTGACCTATGGCGACGAGGGAAACCCGGTTGTCGGCCCAACGCTGCTCCAGGAGCTTCGGAAGGCAGGCGACACAATCTCTGTGTTTCGCCTCTGGCCTCAGAGCGGCCCCGCGAGCCTCGATTCGGCACGCGCAATGCTGCGTACTACGTCACGAGCTGTATTCGCGGTGGCCGTGCGAGCGGTGCCCTGGCGGGGGCGCATTGGAATGCCCGACGCACTCGCTTCGCTCATCGACGAATCGGCGGCTGCACGCCCTACGTTGCTGGTCTCGCTGGGCTCGCCCTATCTGATTTCCCAGACCAGACAGGTCAAGTCCTGCCTGCTTGGCTGGGCGGCAAACCCGATCTCGGAGACGGCGGTGGCCCTGGCATTGTCCGGCGCGGCGATCACGGGCCGACTTCCCACTCGAATACCCCCAGCCTTTCCGCTGGGAGCCGGATTGAGCCGCCCCGCAGCAACGCAGCACTGACACTCCGCCTGGAGGCCGGATGCACCTCGACTTCTCCGACTGGCTGATCGTCCTGGCGTACTTCGTCATCTCCGCCGTCCTGGGCCTGGTATACACTCGTCGGGCCGGCTCGTCGCTCACGGAGTATTTCCTTTCCGGGAGGGCGCTGCCCTGGTGGCTCGCCGGTACATCCATGGTCGCCACGACGTTCTCGGCCGATACGCCGCTCGTCGTCGCGGGCCTGGTCGCGAAGTATGGAGTTGCGGGTAACTGGCTCTGGTGGAACGGCGCCATCTCGGGAATCCTGACCGTGTTCTTCTTCGCCCGGCTGTGGCGGCGCGCGGGAGTTCTGACCGATCTCGAGTTCGCCGAGCTGCGGTACGGCGGCAAGCCGGCTGCGGTCCTTCGCGGTTTCCGAGCGCTGTATCTCGGCCTGCCGGTGAACCTGATCATCATGGGGTGGGTGACCCGGGCGATGGTGACGGTGCTCGAGATTTCGCTCAACATCGACCCGTGGCGGGCCGCAATCCTGCTTTTCCTCGTTACCGCCGCGTATACGATGTTCTCGGGTCTGTGGGGCGTGGTGGTCACCGACGCCTTTCAGTTCGTCGTGAAGATGGGTGGAGTCATTCTGCTGGCGGTATTGGCGGTAGAATCGATCGGTGGACTCGACGTACTCACGAGTCAAGCGTCGCAACACTTCGGATCATACGAGGCGGCGTTCGGCGTGCTCCCGCCCACCGATCGCGCCTGGCTCCCGCTCTCGACGCTGCTGGTCTTCCTCGCGGTGCAGTGGTGGGCGACCTGGTATCCCGGCGCGGAGCCAGGCGGCGGTGGATATGTGGCGCAGCGGGTTCTTGCCGCCAAGGATGAGCGTCACGGACTACTCGCGACGCTCTGGTTCAACATCGCGCATTATGCGCTCCGCCCGTGGCCCTGGATTCTGGTAGGCTTCGTGGCGCTCCTGCGGTATCCCAATCTCGCGAATCCCGAAGAGGGATACGTCCGGGTCATGGTGGATGTGCTCCCCTCACCAATGAAGGGCCTCCTGCTCGCGACTTTTGCGGCCGCTTATATGAGTACGATCGGGACACATCTGAATTGGGGAGCGTCGTATTTGGTCAACGACGTGTACCTGCGGTTCGTGAATCCGGACGCCAGCCGCCGGGCGCAGGTCATCGCGTCTCGCGCAGCGACGGTCGTCCTGATGCTGCTGTCGCTGGTCGTCATGGCGTACCTCAAGAGTGTCGAACAGGGATGGAAATTGCTGATCGGTCTCGGGGCCGGCACCGGCCTGGTGTTCATCCTTCGCTGGTACTGGTGGCGCATCAATGCGTGGTCGGAGATCAGTGCGATGGCCGCGTCGTTCGTGACCTCGATTGTGCTCCAGCTAGCGCATCTCGACTCCGGCAATACGTCGAGTCCGGACTACGCCATCGCCCTGCTGACGACGGTTGGAGTCACCACGATCGTCTGGATCGCCGTCACGGTGCTCACGCCCCCGGAAGCTCCCGAAACCCTCGAGCGGTTCTATCGTCGGGTGCGCCCCGGGGGTCGCGGCTGGCGGCAGGTAGCCGACCGCATGGGGTTCGGGAACGATCCCATCCCCGGAGGGGTTCTCTCCTGGGTCAACTGGGTGGCGGGGGTAGTCGCGGTCTACGCCTCGGTGTTTGGCGTCGGGGCACTGGTCACCGGAAGCCGGGCATCGGGCATCGGGTATTCTGCCATCGCCATCGCGGCTTTCGCGTTGATTCAACGTAACTTGCGCGCTGATCCCCAGCTCGCAGCGAGCGTTGACACCGCACCCGCCGCTCCCTAAGATTCGAACGTCAGAACCGCAGGACGTGCTTCGCCCTGCGAAGCCCAGGAAGGAGTCGCGAATGAGCGTTGAGGAGCAGGCCCAGGCATCCGGATTTGAGATCTCCCTCAGCCAACGGGCCGCCGAGGAAGTCCGGAGTTTCATCGCCGCAGAGGATGTTCCCGCCGAGACGGCGGGGCTCCGCATCAGCGTGCTCCCGGGTGGCTGCTCGGGCTTCAAATACAGCCTCAATATCGAAGAGCGCGCGCTGGATGACGATCTCGTGTTCGACGCCACCGGGGTGCGCGTGTTCGTCGACGGGTTCAGCGCACAGTATCTGAACGGCGTCTCGATCGACTACGTCTCGTCGATGCAGGGCGCCGGCTTCACGTTCCACAATCCCAATGCGACCGGTGGTTGCGGGTGCGGTTCGAGCTTTACCGCTTAACTTCGTAAACGGTGAACAGTGAACGGTGAACGGGGGGTCTCGATGATCGGGACCCCCCGTTTACCGTTTACCGTTCACCTTTCACCGACTTGACCCCCCTCGATCTCGCCGTCGTCCTCGGCTACTGCGCCGCGTCGCTCGGCGTGGGCCTCTGGGTGGCCCGGCACCAGGAAACCGCGGGCGACTACTTCCTCGGCGCACGCAATCTTCCTGCGTGGGCCATCCTGCTCTCCATCGTTGCCACCGAAACATCCGCGATCACGGTCATCTCCATTCCCGGGACCGGTGCGCGGGGTGACCTCACGTTTCTGCAACTGGTACTGGGCTACATCATCGGACGCACGGCGATTGCCGTCTGGCTGCTGCCGGGCTACTTCCGCGGCGATCAGGAGACTGCATACGCCCGACTGGAGTCGCGCTTCGGCACGACCACACGACGACTCATGTCCGCAATTTTCCTGGTCACGCGGTTTCTGGGCGACGGCGTCAGGGTGTTCGCGAGTGCCATTCCGCTCGCTCTGGTAACCGGGTGGAGCGCACCGGTCTCTATAGCGGTGATCGGTGTGGTCACCATGATCTACACCTGGTTCGGCGGCTTCAAGGCGGTGGTCTGGGCCGATGTGCTCCAGCTCGGGGTGTACATCGCGGGCGGCGTCGCAGCCCTTCTGATCGCATGGTCCTTCGCCGGCGGGATGGATACCGCCCTCTCCGCTGCGCAAGCTGCGGGAAAGCTCCGGGTCTTCAATCCGACTCTCAGTCTTACCAGTACCTACACCCTGCTCGGTGGGCTGGTGGGAGGGGCAATGCTGTCGGCGGCGTCGCACGGCACCGACCACCTGATCGTGCAGCGGCTGCTGGCCACTCGCTCGCTGCGCGACGCGAGGGTCGCACTGATCGGTTCGGGCGTCGTCGTCTTTTTCCAGTTCCTCCTCTTCCTTCTGGTCGGCTCCGCCATCTGGGCGACCAGATTGATGCCTGATACGCTCACGTCGGATCAGATCTTTCCCCGTTTCGTCATCAGCTACCTCCCGGCCGGGCTGGCAGGGCTGGTGGTGGCCGGTATCCTCGCGGCCGCCATGAGCACGCACAGCTCGGCGATCAATGCGTTGGCCTCGTCCCTCACGCACGACTTGTACGCCGGTTGGACCGGACGGAAAGACCCCGCGCATCTGCTTCGCGTTGGTCGCATTTTCTCGGCGGCTTGGGCCGTTGCTCTCATGCTGGGAGCACTGCTGTTTCTGGCCTACGATCGTGAAGGCAAGACACCTGTGGTGGTGCTGGCGTTGTCGGTCGCATCTATCGCATACGGCGGGCTGCTTGGCGCGTACCTGCTCGCCGGAGGCTGGTCTCGCGCAACCAGCCGGGGCGTCATCATAGGCGTGACGGTATCGCTTGCGATCATGCTGGTCGTTTTTTTCGCCCGGGGTCTGTCGGAGCGGTTCGGCATTGCCTGGCTCGCCCCGGTTGGAAGGTTGGCATGGCCCTGGTACGTGCCGTTGGGCACGCTGATTACGGTCACGGTCGGCATGGTCGCGAGCGTCGGTGCGCATCGTGCGGATGGACAGTCGTGAGCGAGACTACGATCTTCTTTCCCCAGCTATGAGCGAAGTGCTGGTCGGCGCCGATGTCGGCGGAAGCAAGACTGCGGTAGCGGTCGAGAAGGCAGGCACTGTAGCGGCCCGAGCCACCGGGCCTGGCGCCGCGGTCCGCCCCGGCCGGGCCCTCCAGTCGGCGGCCACCATTTCCGAGGTGGTGCGCCGGGCCCTTGCCGGCGCCGGCGAGCTGCGAGCCTCGATCCTCGTCGTGGGCGCCGCGGGCGCGGGGCGACAGCCCGAGCAGGGTGAGCTCGAGCGGGCGCTGCGGGGCGAGCAGATCGCCGAGAAAGTCGTGGTCGTCACCGACATCGAAATCGCCCTGGTCGCGGCGTTCGGAGATGCACCGGGCATCGTGGTTAGTGCCGGTACCGGGAGTATCGCAGTCGGGCGAGACCGGCAGGGAAAGTTCAAGCGGATGGGTGGCTACGGTTGGCAGATGGGCGACGAGGGGAGCGGATACGCCATCGGCCGCGCAGCCCTGGGTGCAGTGAGCCGGGCGCGCGACGGGCGCAGTCCGAGCACGCCGCTGCAGCACCGGATACTCGCCGCAACCCGCAGCAGCAACTTCGATGAGCTGGTGAGTTGGGCCGCGACGGCGAGCCCCGCTGAGGTTGCCGCTCTGGCGCCCCACGTGCTCGAGGTGGCGGGAGCGGGTGATGTGGTGGCCCGGGGAATTTTGGATTATGCGGCGCGGGAGCTGTCGCAGCTCGCGATCTGCTTGCAGCCGCAGTTGGGAGAACGGGACAAGACTTCCGTGGCGCTCGCGGGGGGACTCCTCGAGGCCAGTACTCCGCTGCGCGGCGTGCTGCTGACCAAGCTCGCCGAGCATGACCAGTTCACTGTCATCGACACACCGATCGATGCCGCGCTGGGTGCACTGGCCCTCGCCAAAGCACCAGAAGCCTAGGCGGCCTCCAGGCAGCTAGGCAGCGTCGGACATCGGCGCCGGCTTGGGGTTCCTCAGCCGGCTGTGTCTCGATCCATACGCGAAGTAAAGCACCAGCCCCAACACCAGCCAGATCGCGAAGCGCTTCCAAGTAATCGCCGGCAGCTGCAGCATGAGGTACAGACACGCCACGACCGAGATTAACGGAGTAACCGGTACCCACGGAGCCCGGAACGGCCGAAACCGTTCGCGATCGCTGTAGCGAAGGACGATGACGCCGAGCGATACGAGGACGAAGGCGAACAAGGTACCGATGTTGGTCAGATCCACCACCTCGGCGATGTTCGCGAACGCGGCGAAGCCCCCGACGAACATGCCGGTGATGATGGTGCCGACCCACGGCGTTCGGTAGCGCGGATGCACCTTCGCGATAAAGGGCGGCAGTAGACCATCACGCGCCATCGAGAAGAAGATGCGGGGCTGGCCCAGCTGGAAGACGAGCAGGACGCTTCCCATCGCAATGACCGCACCCAGCGAGACGATGAATCGTGAGGCATTGATCAGGGCCGGGGGTCCATCCGAATACTGAAGTGCCGTGATCATTGGCTCCGCGGTCCCGAGATTCTTCCAGGGCGCCATTCCGGTCATGACCGCGGACAGCGCGATGTACAAGACTGTACATACCACAAGACTCATGATGATCCCGAACGGCATATCCCGCTTGGGATCCTTTGACTCCTCCGCCGCCGTGGAAACCGCGTCGAAGCCGATGTAGCTGAAAAAGATGATGGCGGCTCCCGCGCCAATCCCGGCGAAGCCGTTGGGAGCGAAGCCGCCGGTCGTGGGATTGGTCCAATTCTCCGGCTTGATCAGGAACACGCCGATGGCGACGAAGAACAGGATGATCCCGATCTTGAGCAGCACCATCGCGTTGTTCGAGTTGGCCGACTCGCGCACGCCGCGAACCAGAATGACTGTGATCGCGGCTACCACGAGGAACGCCGGGAGATTGACGATGACGGGGATGCCGAACAGCCTGGGCGCCTCGGCGACGGCGCTGGCGAGATACGTGTGGGTCCCGTCGGTGGCGCCCGCGGAGACTGCAGCAGCCGCTTCATGGGCGCTCCGGTAGTCGGTCGCGAGCCAGGCCGGCATTCGAACGCCGAAATGGCTGATTAGCTCGCGAAAGTATCCCGACCAGCCGATGGCCACGCCGATGTTCCCGACCGCGTACTCGACGATCAAGTCCCACCCGATGATCCAGGCCACGAACTCCCCGAGCGACGCGTAGGCGTAGGTGTATGCAGAGCCCGCGATGGGAACCATGGCCGCAAACTCTGCATAGCAAAGTGCCGCGAACCCACAAGCCACGGCGGTGAGAAGAAACGACAGTACGATCGCCGGCCCGGCTCCCGGGCGAGCAGCGTCGCCTACGATTGCGGTTCCAGTAGTCGCGAAGATACCGGCCCCGATGGTCGCGCCGACACCGAGGGCGGTCAGGTGCCATTTGTTGAGTGAGCGTTTGAGGCCACCGCGCTCGCGAATGTCGTTCTCACAGTCCTCGATCGTTTTGCGGACGAAGAGGGAGGCGGCCATGAGTCTCCGAGGTCGTTAAAAGAAGACTGTGACAGTAGTGGTTCCAGGTACAGCCGCTCCGGCAGGGGAGCGCGCCGGGCGGAACCGGTAGTTGCGCATTGCATCGGCGAACCGGCGGGCAAAGCCGCCATCTCGAATCTCAGGTGCAACGGCGATCCGCTCGACGCGCCCATCTGCGGTAACGTAGAAGGTCACCTCGACCTGACGTCCGCGCATGTCTTTCGGATAGTCGGCGGGCGGAAGCACCAGCTGGCGAGGCTCGGGGGCAGTACCTCGACCGGTCTCCCCGCCGGTGCCGGGCCCCGCGCCTGGCCCAACACCAGGGCCATTGTCCGTTCCGATTCCTCCGCCGGTTCCCCCACCAGTCCCCTGAGCGCCTGACCCGGCGCTCGTGCCTTGCGTCTCCACTGGTGGAGTCGTCACGGGCGGCGCACTGGCCGTCTCCGGCGGCACGGGGGGAGGAAGCATTCGCGGCGTCACGACCGGTGGCGTCGGACGCGCAACCACTGGCGGACGCCGCTGCGGGACGGGGGTCGGGGCCGGTGCAGGCGCCGCGGGCAGGGAAATATACGCCACGCCGTGCTGCCTGCCACCGCCGCCACCTCTCGCGATGATCGGGTGGTTGGTGCCTCGCGCCCGCTCCCAGGCCCGTGAAATTCCCGCAAACAGCCACACAATGAGCAGCGCATGCAATAAGACTGCGACCAGTAACGGGCCGGCGGCCCGGCGGGGTGGGAGCCGCAACTCGAGGGTGGGAGGAACCGGAGGGCGCATGCCGGCGGAAATTACACCAACGGCCGCCCAGGTTCGGACGGCCGTCGGAGATGGTCCAAGCCGAAACTGCCGTTTACTTCGCTTCCCTCGGTGTGAAGCCGATGATCTGAACACCCGCGCCGCGCGCAACGTCCATGGCATCCACCACATCCTGGTAGATCCGGTTCTGGCCGGCTTTGATAAACAAGAGCTTGGCCGGACGGTTGTCGAACACGGCATGGATCTGCGCGTCCAGCTGTCCCTTCGGTACCGGCTGGGAATTGATCGCGTAGCTGCCGTCGTCAGCCAGCTCCAGCACGATCTGATTATTGGCCGCCGTGCTCTGTTGCGTCGAATTGGGCGGTGGCACCTGAATGTCCAGCGCCTTTCGGGCCAGCGGCTGCGTGATCATGAAAATGATCAGCAGCACGAGCAATACGTCGATCATCGGGGTGACGTTGATGTCGTGGTTCACCCCTGCCGAGCTGCCTGCGGTCATCGCCATGTCACTTTTTCTCCTTCTTGGCGCGCTCTTGCTCAGCCTCCTGGAACAAGCCTCCCGCGACCGGCTCTGTGATGGCCGCCATGACGCGGACGCCAGCCTGTCGCGCGGTCTCGACCGCGTCCTGAATGCGGCGGTACTTCAGGTTGTGGTCGGCCTTGAAGTACAGAATCTTGTCCTCGGTCCGGGCGGCAAAGATGGAGCGCAGCTGGTCCGCCAGCGCGGCATCCTGAATCGGCCGTCCGTTGAGGAAATACTTGCCGTACTCGTCGATGCCGAGGATGACCTCGTTGTCCCCTTCCGGGCGGGAATCCAGGTGCTTGCCCTTGGGCAAGGTGGCCTTGAAGCCCGCCGCGATAAGTGGTGTCACGATCATGAAAATGATCAGAAGCACCAGCATCACGTCGATCATCGGCGTGACGTTGATGTCCGACTTGACCGCCGTGACGCCGCCGGAACTACCCGTGGATATGGCCACTGCCGGTCACCGCCTTTTGGGCCTGGAATTCCTTGGTGAAGATCGACCGACCGAACTCGCTCCCGACGCTCTTGATGAGGTAGTCGATGAGCTCTTTCGAGGTATAGGTCATCTCGACCGTCAGGTTCTCGATCTTGGTGGTGAAGTAGTTGTACGCCCACACCGCGGGAATCGCGACCATGAGGCCGAAGGCCGTGGTGATCAGGGCCTCGGCGATACCGGCCGAGATGCCAGCGAGACCACCGGAGGCGCCCTGCGCCGCCATGCCCACGAAGGCGTTTACGATGCCCATCGTCGTGCCCAGCAGACCGACGAACGGTGCCGTCGAGCCGACGGTGCCTAGCACACCCAGGCCGCGCTTGAAGTCGGCCAGGATGATCAGCATCTGGCGCTCGACTGCGCGCTCGGCTGAGTTGATGTCAGCCGCGGTGATGGTCGCTCGATCACGAAGCAGCGGCTTGACCTCGAGCAGCGCCTCGCCCAACACCCGCGATACATGGCTCTTCTTGTTCTTCTCGGCCAGCGTGATCGCCTGGTCCAGGTTTTCCTCCTGGATGGCACGGGAGAACTGCGGCGCAAACTTGCGGGTCTCCCGCTCGCTCCGCTTGATCGCCACCAGCTTGGTGAGCACGATAGTCAATGAGTAGATAGACATGATCGCCATGACCACGACGATACCCTTGGCGAACGCGCCCATCTGGCCCCACAGGTGAAGAAGATCAACGCTCATCTGGCTATGCCTCCTAAGTGTGACCTGGCTACTGCCCAGGCTTGAACGAGACGGCCTGGTGCACCAGCTGGCGCACGGGGCGGCCGCGGAATCTCGCCGGCTTGAAGACCGACTTCTGAATGACCTCCTTGGCCGGCTCCTCGAAGGCCTGGTGGCTCGACTTCAGCACTTTCAGCGACGGGGGCTCAAGATGGCCCGTCGTGTCCACGATGTACTCCAGCTCCACCCGGCCGGCGATGCCGGCACTCTGCATCACGGGCGGATACCGGGGCGTGGGCTGGGAGATCGGTTGCACCGGATCATCCAGCTCGGCCTCGGTGAAGACCTGCGCCTTCACGTCCACCGGTCCGCTGCCACCAACGACGCCCGTGGCCACACCACCTTCTACACCCTTACCAGTGAAGTCCTTCGGATCGAAGGCCTTCTGCTTGATATCGATGGGCGGAATGTCCTTGGGAATGTCCGTGGGCGCCACGACGGTCTGGAAACCCTTGGGTGGCGGATTGGTGACCACGACTTCCGGCGGCGGAGGAGGAGGCGGCGCCGGTGGAGGCGGCTTGAGAAACACCATGGTGGTGTCCACCGGCCTGTTCTTCACCGTCTCAGCGACGCCTTGTGTCGCCTTGACGGCCGCGAAGACCAGCAGTCCATGAAGCACCAAAGACATGATCGTCTGTCCGACGGTGCGCTGCTTCTTCGCTTTCGATTCCAGCAAGTTCTCGAACACGCGATGACCCCTCGCATGACTGAGGTGGGCGAGAATGTACCACTCACCTCATGGCGCGCCAGTTGACCGAAGATGACAGTTTGATGACAACCGGATTAGGCGTTCCGACCGCAACGCGCAGGTTTACCGTTGCGACGGTGAGGTGGGTCACTCAGCGCGTGCTCGGCGAGCGGGAGTTTCCACTCGCGAACAGGCGGCAGTGTCACCTTGCAGGTGGGGAAAAGAAAAGGGGTTGGCTCTCAGCCTTCCCGGTGAGAAACCGGGCTGGGCTCTGGGGTAGCGGCCTGACTGGTTTGGACGGACGTGCCATCCACGGGACCGGTCCGGGGAAGGTGAACGGTGAACACGGTTCCCCGGCCCGGGCGGCTCTGAACGGTAATCGAACCGCCGTGAGCTTCCGCGATCCATTTCGTGATCGCAAGGCCCAAACCGGTGCCCGCTCGCTCGCCCGTCCGCGATCGAGCCGGGTCTGCCCGCCAGAACCGATCAAAGATGTGGGGCAAGTCGCCGGGCGCGATGCCTACGCCGGTGTCGCTCACGGTGAGCGTGACCGCGCCATCCAATTCAGTAAGACTCAGGCCCACCAGCCCGCCTGCCGGCGTGTACTTGATCGCATTGGTGACGAGGTTGAGCATCAGCTCCCGGATCCGATGTTTGTCCACCTGGAGCAGGACCGGCCCCTCCGGCATGTGCGTGGTCACCCGCACCTGCGCATCCTCGCCCAGAATACCCGCCGTCTCCGAGACGTCCGCCACGACCTCGCGAAGGTCTGACTCTTCCACTGCGAGCGGAGCCCGTCCCTCATCGGCGCGGGCCAGCGTCAGCAGGTTGTCCACCATCTCCGTCATCTGATTGATCTGGTCCAGCGTTTCGTCGAGCGACTGGAGCACATCGCGCGGCGTCTGCGGGTGAGTGAGCCCGCGCTCTACGCCGGCACGCAGGACCATGAGTGGCGTCTTGAGCTCATGACTGGCATCGGCGGTGAAGCGACGCAGGCTGGAAAAGCTTTGCTCGAGCCGGGCCAGCATTCCGTTCAGGGTGACCACGAGCCGCGAGATCTCATCGCCCGAAAGCGGCACCGCAAGCCGCCGATGCAGACTGCGGCCGTCGGTGATGGCGTCGAGCTCATCCATGATGCCGAGCAGAGGCTGGACGCTGGTGCCGGCGAGCCACCAGCCGAGGGCGGCAGAGCACAGCAGCACAATAGGCGCGATGACCAGCATCGACCGGAGCAGTGCGGTCGGACCGAACGCGACGTCCTCGGTGGGCGTCGCCACCACCAGCCAGCCAATGCCGGGACCCGCCGAATCCACCCGAGTCGCGAGATAACGCATCGTCCCAAGCGACCCGCCGACATCCAGTGTCCCGGCCAAACGTCGACCAGTGAGCGTGCGGGCCGGCGCCGAAAGCTGCTCCAGCTCGCCAGCCGTGAGCCCGCGGCTGATGCCGGAGAGCGCCACGACCTTGTGGCTCGTATCCGCCAGGACCAGATAGTCGCGGAACGCTTCGAGATAAGCGCTGATGCCAGGGGCCAGCGAGGGATTGGTCGGGCTGCCGACCAGACTTCCCAGCACGCGGTATGACTCCACCAGCCACCGGGTGGCGAGATCGGACTCGAGTCCGAGCCGGCGGTCCAGCTCACGCACGCTGGATTGTCCGCGCTCGAGGTACAGGGCACCGCCGAACCCGACGACCGTGATGCCCAGCGCCACAGTATACCAGAAGGCGAGTCGGCGGCGGATCGTCGTCATCTCAGCCCTTCACCACGTAGCCCACACCGCGAACCGTGTGGACCAGCTTGTCGGAATGGCCGGAGTCCACCTTCTTGCGCAGCCGGTTGATGACTACGTCGACGATGTTGGTACCGGGATCGAAGTGGTAGTCCCAGGCGTATTCGGTGATCAGGGTACGGGACATGACCCGCCCTGGGTGCCGCATGAGATACTCCAGAACCGTGTACTCCTTTGGAGTCAGCTCGATCGACTGGCCGCCGCGCCGCACCTCGCGGGTCGCGGTATCGAGCTCGAGATCCGCGACCCTCAGAACCGGGGTGCGCAGCTCCTTGGGTCGCCGGCCCAAGGCCTCGACCCGCGCCAGCAGCTCCTCGAATGCGAACGGCTTGGTGACATAGTCGTCGGCGCCCATGCGGAGCGCCTGGACCTTCCAGTCCACGGCGTCCTGTGCGGTGAGAACAAGGATAGGAGCAGTGATCCCACGGTCACGCAGGGTGCGCAGGACTTCGAGACCGGTCATGCCCGGAAGCCGGAGATCGAGCACGACCAGGTCGTACTGGCCTCCGGACGCGAGTCGCAAGCCCTCCATCCCGTCGTCCACCAGATCGGCATGATACAGGTGCTCGTCGAGCCCCCGCTTCACGTACTGACCCACGGTACGGTCGTCCTCGATCACCAGAATCTTCAACCGCCTCTGTCCTTCCTTCCTTCTCGTTCCGCTTTCGATTCGACCGAGGCAGGCAACACTACGCGGAAGCGGGCCCCTTCGCCGGGCTGGCTCTCGACCTCTATGCGGCCGCCGTGCTCCTGCACGATGCCGTAGCTGATCGACAGCCCAAGCCCGGTGCCTCGCCCGGGCGGCTTGGTCGTGAAGAAGGGCTCGAAGATGAGCAGCTGCTGGGAGCGGGGGATGCCGATGCCGGTGTCTTCCACTTCGACGAAGATTTCGTCGGCTCGCATCCGACTTCGGCCGGTGCGGACCGTGAGACGCCCACCTTTTTCCATGGCGTCGAACGCGTTCAGCACGAGCGCCATCAATACCTGAATCAGCTGCTCGGCGTTTCCAACCGTGAGCAGCGGCCGGGGCTCCAGCTGCCGCGTCAGCACCAGCTGGCCGAATCGCTGATGATGCTTGAGCAGAAACAGGGCATCCTCCACCACCGCGTTCAACTGGACTACCTGCTTCACCTTGCCCTTCGGTCGGCTGAAATCGAGCAATCCATTCACGATCTGGGAGCAGCGCTCAACTTCCTTATTCACGATCTGTAGGTAGTCCCGAACCGAGTTCACGGCCGTGCCGGTCAGCTCCGGCAGGCGCCCCTCCATCGCCTCGACGCATGCGCTGATGGTGGCGAGCGGATTGTTGATCTCATGCATTACGCCGGCGGCCAGATGGCCGATCGCCGCGAGCTTCTCGCTCTGGAGAATCCGGCGCTCACTCAGCCGCTGCTCCGTCACGTCTTCGCCGACCGTGATCACGTGCGTGATCGCATCGCCTTCAAGCCGCATCGGGATACGGGTGATCCGATACATCCGCTGTTCCTCACCCAGGCCGACATCCATCTCCTCCTGGGAGATCTCTCCGGTGTCGAAGACCCGATCGAACGCCGCTCGCAACCGATCGCGCGGTTGCCGGCTCAGGACCTCGAAAACCGGACGCCCCACCACGTCTTCACGACGCAGGCCCTGCGTTCCGGTTTCCCGCTTGCGGCTCCATGCCTGGATTCGATACTCCCGGTCCACCACGTAGAGTCCGAGGGGCAGGCTGTCGATGATCAGGCTGATGAAGCGCCGTTGTTCATCGATTTCGCGAGATTGGGTTGCCACTTCATGCGCCAGGTCGGCGGACAGCTCGGCCGATCCGACGAACGGCGCGAGCATGTCCGCCAGTACGCCTAGCAGCCCCGGGTCGTGCCGCCCCGGATCCAGCGTCGCCTCGATCATCCCGACGCATTGCCCGTCCTGCATCAGGGGGACGCGGACCGTGCCGTCGGACGGAGCACTGTTAAGCTGCTGGAGCGACGCCACCGCCGGTGCGTCGGCCGGCAGGGAGCCTACCGCACGAAACGTTGTCCCGGTCGGCTCCCGAAGCCAAAGCGCGACACGATGCGCGGGCAGACCTGACCGCAGTGTTTCCGCGACTGCCCGGATGGCGTCGTCGAAGCCGAGGCTGCCGTTGAGCAGTCTTGCAACAGCGCCCAGCAGGGCGACGTCGCCGCCTCCGGTTTCCGGTACGCCAGGCCTGTTTGATGGTGGAGGTGACGTCACGTACGGTGCCGTCCGCCGGCGAGCGCGATGGACAGGATCCGCCATTCGCCGGCGACGCGTCGCAGGATCACGTGTTCGGTCCAGTCGGACTCGAGCAGTACACCAGCTCCGGACGTTAGCGTCCGGCGGCTCACCAGCCAGGAAGCGGCGAGATCTCCTTCCTGCCTGGTATCGTTGCGAACGATGCGTACGTCGAAGATCCGACCGTCCCCCGGCTCACCCGGCGGCAGGAGCCGCGGGCGGGCGGAATCGATCGGAAGGA
Source organism: Gemmatimonadota bacterium (assembly GCA_046733215.1). GTDB lineage: Bacteria > Gemmatimonadota > Gemmatimonadetes > Gemmatimonadales > GWC2-71-9 > DASQPE01. The sequence continues at coordinate 5,846 of JBKPOS010000220.1, read as the reverse complement.
CCAGGTTCCGCGTAGGAAGAGTCATCTGGTACGTCGCATCTTCCCAGAACAGGCCGCGCACTGCAGGCCAGTCTCTTGCCGAGAGGCCCTGCGTATACTGGGCAAGCACGTGCTGAATCGCTTCATCGTCGCTCCGGGATCCGGTGGGGGTGTGGTCCTCGATGCGGCACGCAGCCACGACCAGCGCGCACGCAACCGCAGCGGGGCGCAGGCGGATCATGGGGCTCCTTGGGATCTCGTTGATGTAAAGATATCGAAATGTGAGGGGAGAAACTGCGGGTTCACCGCAGTTTCTCGAGCTCCGCCAGCAGCTCCGCGTTCTCCCGCCGGTTTCCAGTCGAGCTCTCCGCAAACGCCCACCGCACGACACCCTCCTTATCGATGAGAACATAGGCGCGGTTGGAGAAGAATTTGTCCTCCAGCAGCGTGCCGTATTTCCGGCTGACCTCCCGCTTGAAGTCGCTCAAGAGGTCCACCGTCAGGCGCTCCTTTGCCTTGAACTCCTTGAGCGTGGGAATGGAGTCGACGCTGATGGGCAAAACCTCGGTATTGGCGGAACGGAATTGTCCGTAGTCGGTCGAGAACTCGCACATCTCCTTGGTGCAGACGCTGGTGAATGCCAGAGGGAAAAATGCAAGCAGCACGTTCTTGCCGCGGAGACCAGAAAGCGAGACTTCGGCTCCAGAGGTGGAGGGCAGAGTAAAGTCGGGGGCGGTTGCACCGACGGGAGGCAAGGAGGCCATGGTTGCCAGGCGGAGATGATTGGTAAAGGGATCAGGGACGCTGCGAGAGGCGGGAAGCTCATCCGCCGCGCCTCTCGCGTCCCGACGCTACTTCTTGTCGAACCGTTTTCCGACCTCGGTCCAGTTGACGACGTTCCACCACGCTGCCACGTAGTCCGGCCGGCGGTTCTGGTACTTGAGGTAGTAGGCGTGCTCCCAGACGTCGCAGCCGAGCACCGGCGTCTTGCCGTCCATGATCGGACTGTCCTGATTGGGCGTGCTCTCGATGGTCAGCTTGCCGCTTTTGTCCAAGGTGAGCCACCCCCAGCCGCTGCCGAACCGGCCGACACATGCCTTCGCGAACTGCTCTTTGAACGAACCGAAGCCTCCGAAATTCTTGGTGATGGCGTCGGCCAGCGCCCCGGCCGGTTCTTTCGGGCCGCCCGGCCGCATGATTTCCCAGAAGAAGGTGTGATTGGAGTGACCGCCGGCGTTGTTCCGGACCGCGGTGCGAATCGCCTCCGGCACGCTGTTGATGCTCCGCAGCAAATCGTCGAGCGACTTCTGCTGCAGGTCCGGATGGGATTCCAGCGCGGCGTTGAGATTGTTGACGTAGGCGGCGTGATGCTTCTCGTGATGGATCCGCATCGTCTGCTCGTCGATGTGCGGCTCCAGTGCGTTGTGTGGATACGGCAAGGGGGGAAGGGTGAAAGCCATGTCGAAACAACCTCCGCGAACAGCGTTTACCGATTGTTGTGATCCCGTTTTCTAGCCGGCGCAATATGACTATGCCTCACAGAGCGGTCAACGACGTCCGTCACCGGCAAGTCCTCGAATCGCCTGCGCGTACCAGCGCACCGCGCGGAGGTAGTCGCCGACGGCAATGCGCTCGTCTATTCCGTGGATGCGGTCGAGATCTCGCTCAGCCAAGGGTACGGGCGCGAAGCGATACACGTTCGGCGTGAGCCGGGTGTAATGCCGTGCGTCAGCTGCGCCTACCATCAAAAATGGGGCGACGATCGCCGTGGGGTACACCTGTCGGATCGCGCCGGCGAGCGACTCGAAGACTGGCCCGTCGGTGGGTGAAACCGGCGAGGGATCCTCGCCCTCGCCCAGGACCGAGACTTCGACTGCGGAATCCGATACCACCCTCCGAACCCGATCCAGCACGCTCGCCACCGTTTCACCGGGAAGAATCCGCAGGTTCACGACCGCTCGTGCCGAGGGCGGGAGCACGTTCTCCTTGATCCCGCCCTGAATGATCGTCGGCGCGAGCGTGGTCCGTACCGATGCGGCGGTTGCCGGCGACGTCGTGAGCGTGCGTAGCACCAGCGGCTGAAAGAGCCAGAGGTTCGCGAAAAGCACGCGATACGGGAGCGCCATCGCGGGACCCACAGCTCGAAACAATGCCGCCTCGGCGACGCTGATGGTGGCTGGGAACGGATGGCGCTCGAGCCGGTCGACGGCACGGCTCAGCCTGCCGATTGCGGTCTCACGCGGCGGCATCGAGGAATGACCACCCGGTGCGCGGGTGTCGAGGACCAGCGAGACGGTTCCCTTCTCTGCTACGCCAACGGTCGCGACCGGCAGAGCAACTCCGGGAACAATGCCAGACAGAATCGCGCCGCCCTCGTCCACCACTGCTTCGAGCCGGACCTTGCGCGACTCGAGCAGCGCCGCAATCGCCCGGGCGCCGCTGCCTCCGAGCTCTTCGTCGTGACCAAATCCCAGATAGACCGTGCGACGCGGACGGAATCCCGTCGCCGCCAATGCCTCAACGGCTTCCAACAGCCCCAAAACTCCGACCTTGTCGTCGAGGGTCCCTCGGCCCCAGATGAACCCGTCGGCTACGGCCCCGTCGAACGGGGCGTGAGTCCAATACGCCGAGTCGGCTGGAACGACGTCCATGTGAGAGATGAAGAGCACCGGCTGTGTCGATCGATCGGTGCCCGGCCAGGTATAGAGCAGGCTGTAGCCCCCAACGATCTCTCGGGTCAGCGCCGTGGCTACGTGGGGAAAGCTGGTCTCGAACAGCCGACGCAGCTCGGCTAGCTGCTTGGGATCGCGCTCGGTGGAGTCCTCATTGGAGACTGTGGGAATACGAACCGCGCGAGCGAGATGCTCGAGCAGGGTAGCCGAGTCGACCGACAACGGCTCGGCAGGTGAAGGAATCACCTGTGGAGTGCCGAAGCGTGCAGTGCGAACGGCGAGCACTATGATCAAAAGCAAACCACCCACCCACAGGACCCGAATCAGCGCTTTCATGCCGACGGCGGCAGGGGCTCACGCCCCAGGCTGGTCCAACACGCCAGCGCCGTACCGGCCCCGGCGATCAGAGTGTAGATGACCTGGGCCCTGAAGCCGGCCTCGAACACGAATGGGAGCGCGAGTGCAACCAGCATCCAGGCGAGTCGCTGGGCAGCGCTGCCGGGGGCGCGCGCCGGAGCCGTATCGAGCGCCAGTCCCGTCGCGCCAAGTATGAGCACTGCCGGTAAGGCGCCCGGTGCTTCACTGGCCAGCGCAATGAACGCAAGGGCGTTGCAAGCAGCCGGTCCGCGACCCGCAATCGCGCTGACCCAGAGGCCGAGAAGACCGAGTGGCATGAACAGCGGTTGCCAATGCTCACTGCCTCCGGCCGCGGCAGGACTGAGTACCCTGAGCCAGAGTCCAATCCCGAGTGGAGCGAGCAGACCGTCGGGAAAAATCCGGTTCGTCGGCCAGAGGCCCATCAAGGCCCACACGACAAACCCAAGCACCAGGGCGACGAGTCGCTCGGCCGCGGGGCTGAATGGAACCTCGGGCAGCGACCCGATTGAGAGCCCGTCAGGGCCGGCAACGGTGCTCATGAACCACCAGAGTGGACCGAGGACGAGGGTCGCGGCCACGAGCCAGGGAATTCGCATCATCCCACGTCGCCGACGATCGAGAAAGTCCACCAGCCCAGCCACCCAAACGCCCGCAAACACCACCCCGACGTGCGGCCCCACCACAACGGCGAGGGCAGCTAGACCGAATCCTCCACCGAGGAGTGGTGACGCTGACTTCACGCCGGGCCACGCGATGACCGGTTGCCCGGAGCCCGCCCAAACTCGCTTCACTCGTGGCATCCCCAATCCGGTTAGCAGCGCGAGGCCGACCATCGCGACGGCCGTCAGCACCGGTCGCCAGGCGCCGCTTCGAGCTATGAGCGGTGCGATCATCCAGATACCAAGGCCGCCGCTGCAGAGAAGAGCCAGCGCCCGCCCGGGAGAAATCGGTGGTCCTCGGTAGATCGCAATCACAGCCGCATACAGGCTCAGCCCAACACCGACCAGCAGCAGCGCTGTGTTCACGACGAAAAACGCGTCGTCGGACCCGGCCGCCGCGCTTTCGATAGCTCGGATATCATCTGCACCCGGGCTCACCGCATACGCGGCAAGGCCCAGCGCGAATGCGACGAGGCCGAGAAACGACAGCCGTCGCGCGGCGGTAGGCTCGACGGCAGTCCCCGCGAGCACGAGTAAGACATACAGAGGTAGCAGGCCCAGGCTCACGGCCACTCCGCTTCAGTCCGATGGTGCAAGCCATTGCACGATGCCGCACGAATTCGAGTGCGCCAGCTGAAGTTCATCAGGCGGAATCGCCTAGACCGCACAGGCGAGCGAACGCGAGGGTGGATCACATCTTGCCGATGATGAGCCTGACGGCCCTGGATTCCGGGCCCGATGTGCGCCGCTGAGGGTATTCCGCAAGCCGGTGGGATATCTGCAAGGTGCGGCCCTAACGACCGGCGCTCACACGAACTTTTCGACCTCAAGGACGCTCCCCTGTGACGTCAATCCTGGAACCCACGCCCGCTCGCACCGCCCCCATGGCCCCTCCGGCGCCCGCAAGCGACGATTTTACCGCCGGCCGCGACGGCGTGCACCGTCCCGCCCCACGGAAGCGTACCTGGCGGCCGGCGAGCGAGATCGCGGTGGATCTGGGAACGGCGAATACACTCGTGCTCGTCAAAGGCGAAGGTGTCGTTCTCAACGAACCATCGGTCGCGGCAGTAGACCAGGCCACCGGCGAAATCATGGGGATCGGACTCGAGGCCAAGCGGATGCTGGGGCGAACGCCGGAAGGCATTCACGCCGTTCGACCCATGAAGGACGGGGTCATCGCCAACTTTGAAGTCGCCGAGAAGATGCTGCGACATTTCCTTCGCGCGGTCCTCGATCGCCGCATCTTGCGCGTCAAGCCCACCGTCATCGTATGCGTCCCCTCCGGTATCACCGAAGTCGAACGCCGTGCAGTGCGGGATTCCGCGCAGTCGGCTGGAGTAAAGCGCCTGCTCATGGTCGCTGAGCCGATGGCGGCGGCTATTGGCGTGGGTCTGCCGGTGGACACGCCGAGCGGGAATATGGTCGTCGACATCGGGGGTGGTACTACCAATGTGGCTGTCATTGCACTCTCCGGGATCGTCTGCGACGCCTCGATCCGGACCGGCGGCGATGAGCTGGACCAGGCCATCGTCCAGTTCATGCGTAAGAATTACAGCCTTCTGATCGGCGAGCCGACCGCGGAGATGGTCAAGATCAGTATCGGGTCCGCCGCCCCGCTGGATCCCGAGGTCGAGCTCGAGGTGAAGGGGCGTGACCTGATCTCGGGCCTTCCCAAGACCGTCCGGGTGGACTCGGCCGGGATTCGCGATGCGATTCAGGAGCCGGTATCGCAAATCGTGAATGCAGTGCGACGGGCCCTGGAAGCTACGCCGCCAGAGCTGGCCAGCGATATTCTCGATCAGGGCATCACGCTGACGGGTGGTGGCGCGCTGATTCGTGGACTGGATCGCCTGCTGAGCGAGGAAACCGGCTTGACCGTTCGGCAGGATCCGGACCCGCTCACCTGCGTGGTACGGGGTACCGGTCGGATCCTGGACGACTTTGCCCGCTTCGAAAGCGTACTGACAACTTGATCTTCTACAGCCAGGTAAACGCGGGCGGAGGCAGGCTCCGGCCCGCATCCCGTCGCGCATTCCTTCGTACAAAGGCCAGATCCAATCCCGCGCGCAGCATCGCGTGCGGTGCCAGCTTCGATCCTTTCACGTCCCTCCACTCCTCGAGCGGCAGCTCGATCACCAGATTCCCTACCGACCGGGGC
>JBKPOS010000219.1:0-7639 GCA_046733215.1 Gemmatimonadota bacterium | reverse complement strand
CGTAGCGGAGGGCCCCTTTTAGACCTGCAATGCCCTTCGTCGTATCAATCGACATCACGTCTCCGGAAGCGTGAGCGGTGAACAGTGAACGGGGGATTCCGACGATTCACAGAGCTCCCGTTCACCGTTTACCGTTTACCGGTTCCCGATCAGCTCAAGCAACAGCGCCCTCTGCACATGCAGCCGGTTCTCCGCCTGGTCGATCACCACCGAGTTGGGGCCGTCGAGTACCGCGTCGTCGATTTCGACGTTGCGACGCACCGGCAGGCAGTGCATCACGATGCCCTTGCCCCCGCGCGTAGAGCGAACCCGCTGCTCGGTTACCCGCCAGTCGCGGAGCGAGGCGCGCGCCTCGCGTTCGGCGTCCGGCTTGCCGAACAGACGGACCGCACCCCATGACTTGACGTAGACGGCGTCGGCGCCGACCAGCGCCTCGTCCGGATCGTTGATGATGTGGACGAACTCGCCCCCTCGCTCCTGGGTAATGCGGCGAATGAGCGCCGTGTCTTCCGGGTCCATCTCATAGCCGTCCGGCCTGGCGATCACCACTTCCATTCCGAGAGACGCCGCTGCGATCGCAGCGCTGGCGGGAACGGCCGTGGGCAGAGCACGCGGATGCCAGGCCCAGGTGAGCACGAATCGCTTGCCCTCGGTTTCGCCCAGCTTTTCGCGCAGCGTCAGCGCATCCGCCAACCCCTGGCAGGGGTGCCGGCGGGTGGATTCGAGATTGATGACCGGACGATCGGAGTAGTGGGCAAAGTTCCGAATGACTTCGTCGCGTCGCGCGATCTGCCATTCGTCCCCCCGGGGGAAGGCACGCACCGCGATCGCATCGGCGTAACGCGACAATACCCTCGCTGCCTCGATGATGTGCTCGACAGTCGAGCCATCCATTACTGCACCTGGTTCGGTCTCGAGGCTCCAGCTCCCCTTCCCCGGCTCGAGGACGACGGCGTGACCGCCGTGCAGGAACATCGCGGCCTCGAAGCTGGTCCGAGTTCTGAGGCTCGGGTCCATGAAGACCATCGCGAGTACCTTGCGCTCGAGCCCACCGGTGATCTCACCTCGTTTGATCCGCCCGGCCAACGCGAAGAGGCCTTCGATTGCCTCTGCGCTCCAGTCCTCCATGGCCAGAAAATCGCGCTTGGTCACTCCAGCACCTCATGCAGAGCAGCCAGCAGAAGATCGGCCTCTCGCCGGTCCAACGACAGCGGCGGCATCAGGCGAAGAACGTCCGGATCACTTGCAGTTCCCGTCAGCACCCGTCGCTCGAACAGAGCGCGTTGGACCGGGACGGCCGCCCGCCCCAGGCGAAGCCCGATCAGCAGCCCTCGCCCGGTCACGCCCGGAATCCCCAGGGCGAGCGCTCCTGCCTTCAAGTAGTCACCGACGGCCACTGCATTGGCGACGAGCCCCTCCTCTTCGATCACATCGAGCGTGGCCAGAGCCGCGGCACACGGCACCGGTCCGCCGCCGAAGGTACTGCCGAGATCGCCGATGTGAAGGCGGTCGCCCACGGAGCGGGTCGTGATGACCGCTCCGATCGGGAGGCCGGAGGCAAGACCCTTGGCCATCGTGAGAAGATCCGGCGTGACACCGTAGGCTTGCGCAGCCGTAAACGCTCCGCACCGGCCGACCCCGCATTGGATCTCGTCGAAGATGAGCAGCGCGCCGTGGCGGTCGCAGACCCGACGGGCGGCACGCACAAACTCCACGCTCAAGTCGCGCGCGCCGGACAAACCCTGCACCGGCTCGAGGATCACCGCAGCGACCGAGTCGTCCACCGATGCCTCCAGGTCGGCGACGTCGTCGACCGCAACCTTACGCGATAGCGGGGCGCCGGCTCGCGCGGCGGCTTCCTCGTACTTGACGCCATCCGTGACGGCGAGGGTCGCGGCAGTGCGTCCATGCCAACCACCTCGTAGCGAGACAATGAGCCCGCGGCCGGTGTGCCGGCGCGCGAGTCCTAACGCATTCTCATTCGCCTCTGCTCCGGAATTGCAAAAGAATACCTGCTCCAGGGGAGCGGGACAGAGCGCCGTGAGGCGGTCCGCCAGACGCTCCCGATTGGGATGAGGAACGGCGGTGGAGTAAAACAGGAGTTGAGCGGCCTGCTCCGCGATGGCTCGAACAACCCGGGGATGGCTGTGCCCTGTCGAGGCGACCGCGTGGCCACCGTAGGCGTCGAGCCATTCATGGCCATCTGCATCAATGAGCCAGGAGCCGCGGCCGGAAACCGGACGCACCGGCATCTGGGCATATACCGGCAGCAGCGAAACCGGCCGGTCCATCAACATGGATAAATCCCCCCACCCAAGAGTCCGTCGGTTTCCGGAAGTCCCAGCGCAAGGTTCATCGCCTGGATTGCCTGGCCTCCGGCCCCCTTCACGAGGTTGTCGATCGCGACCATTACCTGCACTTCGCTACGGTCGCCGGACTCGGCCGGATGTATCAGCGCGAAGTTCGTCCCGACGACATGCGTGAGCTCGGGAGGTTGATCCAGAATTCTGACGAAGGGCCGGCCCACGTAAGCGCGGCGGAACAACTCAACCACCGCTACTCCGCTGTCAGCGGCTCGCGCATGCAGAGTGAGATAGATCCCTCGAACGAATGGCCCGGAATGCGTCATCAACCGTAGCGTTGCCTCCGCATGCCCAGTCCACTCCTGCCAACGCATCAGCAGCTCGGCTTCGTGGCGATGGCCGAGCACAGCGTATGCGAACAGGTTGTTCGCTCGCATGGGATGGTGCGTGGTAGACCGGGGTTGAACGCCAGCGCCACTCGATCCCGTCACGGCGAACAGTGCGGGCGGCGAACTGAGTTGAATGCGGGCTAGCGGATACAACGCGAGCGCCGCCGCGGTGGCGAAGCAGCCGGGCGCAGCGATGGCTTTCGCGCCGCGAAGCCGCTGGGCGAGCACATCGGCCAGCCCATAGGTGAAGCACTGGGCCAGCTCCGGTGCAGAGTGGGCACCGTAGTAACGCTCGTAAAGGCGAAGGTCGGCGGTCCGGAAGTCGGCGGCAAGATCGATGAGCAGTCCGGGGCCGGCGTCGAGCACCTCGCCGGCAACGCGGGACGACTCACCATGCTCGAGGCACAGGAACACCACGTCGCGACCGCGGGCCACTTCGCCCGGCGCCTGCCCGGAAAACCGCGCATCGCTAAGCGTCGCCAGCGCGGGATGGATCTCCGCGATCGGCTTGCCGGCCTGGCTTCGGCTGGTCGCGACGCACTCGACTATGTGCGGGTGCTGGAGCAGGAGACGCAGCAACTCGCCGCCCGTGTATCCGGCGGCGCCGATGACGGCGACTTTCATCGGGAGGCTGATGACCCCGGGCGCGGAGGCACGATGGGACGGGCGGAGGCTGGCCAAGCCCCACCAACCGCAGCCTCCGCCCGCCCCACCGTGCCTTCGCGCCTGCCCGACACCCACGCCTTTAACGCCTTCAGAACGGCGCCGACCAATCCCGCCGCATCGAGGCGCGCGTTGTGGGCGGCGAGCCCCAGCTCCGCACTGATGTACGCATTGCCGACCTCGTTGTCGGTGGCCGGGCCGGTGATCGCCGTGATCGGCAGACCGTATTCCCGATGCATCAGCTCCGCCGCACCCCAGCAGGCCACCGGATCAGGCGCCGCCATCACAAAGGCCGCGCCGGCCCGGATGAGCTCGGCATCGCGGAGGATGTCCTGCACCCCATATTCGCCGAGAATACCGTCACCCAGCTCGGCGACGATTACATCCGGCTTGGCCTGCGCCAGCCGGTTGAAAATTCCTTTCGCGGTAGAAACGGTCACGCCGGCATGCGTGCTCGCTACTCCGACGTCGTTGAAGGTGAGCGCGGCAATCGCGCCGGCATCCTGCATCGAGAGAGCGTCACGCATGAGGGAGACCCCCGTGAGCTTGGCCGCTCCGATGCGAAGTCCGGATCGGGCGAGACCGCGCACCAGCTCGGTGGCCGCGACGGTCTTGCCGGCATTCATGCAGGTGCCGACGACGTAGACCACAGGAACGTCGCTCTCCAGCCGATCCGCCGGAGGAACGGCGAGGTCACGAATGTGAGCCGGCCGGCCCACCCGATCACCCAGCTCCGGGAAGGTCAGGATCGCGCCCAACACCTCAGCGCGAAACGGTGGACCAATCTCCGGGTTCTCCGACGTACATCGGCCCAGGATGCCACCCAGGTTCAGGACCTCCAGTGTATCGCCCATCGCGATCGTCGGCGGGACGACTCCCGCGTAGCCCCGGAGTGCACGACGAGTTCCCAACGTCCCCGCCAGCACATCGCCGGCTCGGAGCGAAACCATCCGGCCGCCGACGTCTTCGATGGTGTTGTATGTGGATTTGTCATGCAGGATCCGCACGGCGATCACGTACCCTTCGGCAGCGACGATCTGGTCGCCGACGATGACCTCGGTCCCGAGATGCGCATTCCGGGTCGAGGACGAGATCCGGTCCAGCTTCACTCGCGTGGTCACCACCATCAGCGACTCCCGTTCGAAAGGCGCAACGGCGTCAATCCTTGCCACCGGCGCGTGCGGCCAGCAGCGCCGGAATGGCCGCAACCCTGGCGTAGGACCGAGCTTCATCGCCGGTCCAGAGCCGGTTTTCCTCCCCATACGTCGCAACACTTCGATCCATCATCGAATGTGGGCTCCGCGCGCCTACCACTTGAAAGCGGCCGGAAGACAGCCGGACTCGGGTGTCACCGGTGACGCGCTCCTGCGAGCTGGTAATCAGTGCCTCAATGTCACGCAGCGCAGGGTCGAAGTACTGCCCCTCATGCAGCCGGTCACCGTAGAACCGAGCGAGTTGGTCCTTCCAGAACGCCTGCCATTTGGTGAGCACGAGCTTCTCCAGCTCGCGGTGGGCGGCGATGAGCAGCAGCGCTGCACCGGCTTCGAAACCGATCCGCCCCTTGATGCCCAGGGCGGTTTCCCCCACATGAATGCCCCGGCCGAAGCCGTAGGTCTCAGCGAGGTCGTTCAGCTGCTCGACCAGCGTGGCCCCATCGAGCTGCTCGCCATCCAGGGCAACGGGCACACCGCATCTCCAGGCGAGCACGATTTCCCGCGGTAATGGCGCGTCGCTAGGAGCGTCGAGCAGTTCGGCCGGCGGTCCGGCCCAGGTGTCATGGGTCCATCCGCCGCCCCAGGTCGTTCCCCACAGGCCGCGATTGACCGAAAAGGCGCTTGCCTGAGGAGGAACCGGCAGCCCTCGCTCGGTCAAATAGGCGATGGCCTGCTCGCGGCTGATGCCGAGATCCCGGATGGGAGTCACGATCTGGAGATCCGGCGCGAGCACCCGGAGCGCGACGTCGAAGCGGACCTGGTCATTGCCCGCGCCGGTGGATCCGTGCGCAACTGCGGCGGCGCCGATTGCGCGAGCCGTGTCGATGACCGAAACCGCCTGCTGGGTCCGTTCCGCCGCGACGCTGAGTGGATAGACCTCGCCCCGGAGCACATTTCCCTGAATGAGAAAGCGGACGAACCGGTCGAAGACCGCTGCTCGCGCGTCGATTTCGTGGTGCGTTATGGCCCCGACTACCCGAGCCTGCGCCGCGATGGCGGCGCGGGCGGGGGCGGTCGTTCCGCCGGTGTTGACGTAGACCGTGTGCACCGACCAGCCGTCCGCGGCGAGGCGTGGCACGCAGAAGCTGGTATCGAGGCCCCCGGAAAAGGCGAGCGCGACGGTTCCCTTGCGCATAATGCATGATTATGCAGATACGCGACCGGCAATGCAAGACGGGCGAGCGGCGGAAACCCGGCGCGGTCAGCGGCTCCGGGTGTACTCCAGCGTGCCTGCCCGACGAACGGCGGGATAAGGCGCTGACCCCTTGAGCGCGCGCCACAGGATGCGGTTGAACTCGTCGTCATCCACCCGGTCCACCGCGGAAAAATCCAGCCGGGCCGAGCGCCGCGCCCCCGCTCCGCGAGACGGATTGATCTCGGCTAGCGACTGGGTAGGGGTGAGCGCTGCGAAGGGGCGAAGGTCCGGGCTTCCCGCCCAGATTTCCCGCAACGGCCGGCCGAAGCGGTCGAACTGGGAAAGCGGACCGAGGCCCAGGATCTCTTCGATGGTGGCGAGTACGTCGGTGGTATTGACGAAGCGGCGCACCAGGCCCGCTCGGCTGTAGGGCGAGATCACCAGCAGCACCGAGCGATGGGAATCCACGTGATCAGGCCCGTCTTGCGCGTCGTCCTCGAGGACGAACATCACCGTGCTCGCCCAGAACGGCGAGTGCGAAAGTGCGTCGACGATCCGGCCGAGAGCCAGGTCGTTGTCCGCCATGTAGGCCTTTGGCGTCGGATAGCCGGCGCGCGCGCCCGCAGTATGATCGCTGGGGAGGTGGATGATCTCGAGAACAGGCATCCGACCGGCCGCGACATCAGCCTGGAACTCCGCAACCCACACGTTGGCACGCCGCTGGTCCGATACGCCGAGGTCGAACGAGGGATACTGATCGCTGGTGTACGGCCGTAGGGCTGCCCGGGTGGAACGATATCGAGCCGGGCCGGGGTCGCCCGACTGCGACGGAATGGGCTCTCCATATTCGCCGTAAATTCTGAGGGCGAGCCCCTTCTTGATCGCCTGATTCCAGACAAAGCCCATGGCGGGATCGTCCACCTCGCCTTCGCCCGCAGTCTCCGGGCGGCGCGACCGATATATATCCGGCGTAGTCTTTTCGACGTACTCGGTGACGTATCCGGCGGTAGACCAGGGATGACCCTGTGCGCTCACTTCGGCGTTCACGAAAAACCGATCGTAAATCCCGAACCGCTCGGCCAGCGCGTGGTGGTTCGGCGACACGTTGCGAGGAAAAAACAGGAGCGACGTGTCGCCATCGGCGCGCGGCAGGTCACTCAGCACCTGGTCGAAGGTGCGGTTCTCCTTGATCACGTAGATCACGTGTTGAAACGGCGGATAGTGAGCCTGTCTACTGGGCGACGCATCCCAACCGTTCGCGCGCGCCACGCGGGCAGACAATGAATCGAGCGCCCGGCCCACCGCCTTCGCAGGAAGAATGGTCACAGTCCCATTGAGCTGACCCAGGGTGTACAGCGAGTCGCCGTCCGCCAGCGGGGTGTCCGGTTGCGCCCCACGCGGATTGGGGCCGGCTCCCCCGCCCTTGCCGTTCACCACCCAAAGAGAGTCGCCCAGGAGCGTCAACGCGGTGGGATACCACTCTGTCGGGATTCGCCCGGCCAGGCGATCGTTCCCGTGTGCCGAGCTGATGCCTGATGCGCCAGCGCTTAAATCGAAAACGGCGACAGCATTGGCATCAGCCTCAGCGACGAACAGGCGGGTACCGTCGGGAGACAATGCGAGTGCGTTCGGGGTACTTCCCTCGAGCACGCCCGATGGAGGCGGGTCGCTCAGCCGCGCGATGACTCTCCCGGCCCGTGTGTCAACCACAGCGATCTGATCCGTGCTTGCCGAGGTCGTGAACAGCCTGCTCCCATCCGCGCTGAGGCAGAGCGCCGACGGGTGGCGCCCCACCTCGATGCCGCCGTCGGCCCGAAGCCCATCCGGGCTTGCGCGAAAGACGCTGATGGTGGAGCCGCCCCAGGACGACACGTAGACCCGATCGTCCGGGGCCACAGCGACGTCATATGGATAGCTCGACATGCCGAGTCGCTG
>JBKPOS010000218.1:0-13963 GCA_046733215.1 Gemmatimonadota bacterium | reverse complement strand
GGCCAAGCCCCGCCAACCCCAGCGTCCTCACCCCCCGACTTGCCGCTCACTGGCTTAGAAGATTATGCCGCAGGCGCCGACTCGGCCCGGCCCCGCCGGTGATCCTCCCGCCACAGAGCGATGGCGAGCGCGATGCCTCCGCAGCTCACGGCAATGTCCGCCACGTTGAACGTGGGCCAGCGTAACGAGCCGACACCCACGTCGAGAAAGTCCACCACCCCGCGCGAGCTGCGGACCCGATCGACCAGGTTGCCGGCTGCGCCCCCGGCAACGAGACCGAGCGCCAACTGACGGAACCGGTCACCGGGCGAGGTGTGGAGCGACATGCGGTTCAGAACGAAGACAGCGAGTACGGCGACCGCAAAGAAGACCCATCGGGAATAGGGTCCGACGTGGAGCCCGAACGCCGCGCCGCGATTATACACCAGTCGCAGCTGAAACCACTCGCCGACCACGGGGACACCGGGGGTCAGCAGCAGAGTGGCTTCGGCGACGAGCTTGGTCAGCACGTCGAGTGTGACCACTAAAAGCGCCGCTCCCCAGAAAATCCGGCGATCAGCGGCGTTTTCCATCCTCTTCCTTCTCCTTGCACGTAATGCACAGACGGGCGTGCGGCAGCGCGTCGAGCCGCTCGAAGGTGATCTCCGCGCCGCAGCTGTGGCAATGGCCGAACTTATCCGGTGTCTTGTAGAGTCGCCGGAGTGCCTCGTTCACGTGCCACAGATAGCGACCTTCCTGGGACGCGAAGAGGAACTGCTTCTCGCGCTCCATGGCGTCGGTCCCCTGGTCGGCCATGTGGAAGGAATACGACGAGAGGTCCCCGTCCGAGGACTGAAGCGATGCGTTGAATGACTCGTCGTAGTAGCCGAGCTCCTTCATGACCCGGGCGCGCTCTTCGAGCAGGCGCTTCTCCAGGTGGCCCAGTTGCTTCTTGTTCATCTGACATCCATTCCGTTTAGGGTCAGACCGCCGACCGTTCTTCGTATCGCCTCACGCCCAACGTCACACCCAGCCCGTCCATCTCCAGCCGCTGCTCGCCGTCAGGCCCCGAGGCCCGCGCGCCGAGCTTAAGTGAACGAGCAAGCGTCTCTTCCTGAATGAATCCACCGTGCGGGCGAAGCGCCTCGAGCGCCGCAGCACCGCCGTCGATCCAGAGCTGGATCCGCGTGGTGTACTCGTACCCCGCCTCCTTCCGGAGCCGCTGCACCCGGTTCACCACTTCGCGGGCGAACCCCTCGCCCCGCAGGGCGTCGTCCAGCTCGGGATCCAGCGCCACCACGTAGGGACCTTCGCTCTTCACCAGCCACTGGCTTGCGACTTCGCGCTCGACAGTGACGTCCTCCGGCTCGATGGACACCGCGGTTCCATCGGCGAGTGCGAGAGCGAGAGACTGACCGGCTTCGGTCGTCCGCAGCTGCTCCTGCGATAGATCGGACACTGCCGCCGCCACCTCCGGGGTGCGCTTCCCGTACCGCTTGCCCAGAGACCGGAAGTTCGGCTTGGCCTTGAGCCGTACCAGCTCCGCATCCGAGCTCACCAGCTCGATAGACTTGACGTTGACCTCGAGCCGCAGCAGCTCCATGAGCTGATCGAATGCCTCACCGCGCACCGCGGCAGGCACCGCCACGTACATGCGGCGGAGCGGCTGGCGAACCGGGAGGCTCGCTTCGTTCCGCACCGACCGAGCCAGTGATGCAAGCCGGCGTACTGCGTCCATCGCTGCCTCGAGCCCGCCCTCCCGCTGTCCTCGAGGGACGGGAAACCGCTCGAGGTGCACCGAAGTTCCGGCCAGCGCGCGGTGCATCCAGTCGCTCGCGAAGGGAGCTGCCGGCGCCAGCAGTCGAGCGACCGTCGCGAGCGCCTCATGCAGCGTGGCCACCGCGGCTGGATCGGCCTCGCGGTCGGGCGCCCAGAAGCGCGAGCGCGAAAGCCGAACATACCAGTTGGACAGATCGTCCACTACGAAGTCCATGATCGCGCGGGTTCCAGCCGTGACGTCGTAGCCGCTCCAGTGCGCGGTGACTGCCTCCACCGTTGCATCGAGCCGGCTCAGCAGCCAGCGATCGAGCTGGGCCCTTCCCGAGTGGGGGGGCGCGGCCTGGGGACGCCAATCGCCGGCGTACAAAGAGAAGAACCCGTAGGTGTTCCGCAGGGTGTTGAAGAACCCGCCGGCGACCTCGGGGATGGTTCGGCGGTCGAACCGCTTGGGCAGCCAGACCTGGCTCGACGCGAGCAGATAAACCCGGATGGTGTCAGCGCCGAATTCGCGGATCATTTCCCATGGATCGACGACGTTGCCCCGGCTCTTGGACATCTTCTGGCCTTCGGCATCGAGCACCAGCTCGTTCACGATCACGTGCTTGTAGGCGAGATCGTCGAACGCGGTGGTCGCGATCGCGAGCAGGCTGTAGAACCAGCCCCGGGTCTGGTCCACGCCCTCGCAGATGAAATCGGCCGGGAAATGGGTCTTGAACTCGCGCTCGTTCTCGAAAGGGTAATGCCATTGCGCATAGGGCATGGACCCCGAGTCGAACCAGGTATCGATCACCTCGGGCGTGCGGCGCATCAGCCCGCCGCAATGACAGGCCCAGACGTACTCGTCGATGAACGGCTTATGAGGATCGAAGTTCTCGGGCAGCGGCTTGCCCCAGCGCTCGGCCAGCCGGGCGTAGTCTGAGATCACCTCGACGTGCGAGCTATCGCCCTCGCAGACCCAGACCGGCAACGGCGTTCCCCAGTAGCGGTCGCGGGAGAGCGCCCAGTCCACATTGTTGGCCAACCACTCCCCGAACCGTCCGGCGCCCACTTCCGGCGGATGCCACTTCACCCGCCGATTCAGCTCCAGCATGCGGTCTTTCACCGCCGATGTCTGCACGAACCAGGAGTCGCGGGCGTAGTAGATGAGCGGGCTGCTGCAGCGCCAGCAGTGCGGATAGGTATGCGTGTACGGCTGCGTCAGATGCCAGCGACCCTCCTGCTTGAGTCGCTGAATGATGAGATCGTTGGTTTCCCGGGCGGTCACGAGCTTGCCCTCGATTTCCGGCCAACTCGTACCGGTGACCGTGCCGTCGGCAGCCACGGGACGCACCAGTGCGAGGCCGTGCTCCTGCCCCATGGCAAAATCGTCGGCGCCGAAAGCTGGTGCCATGTGCACCAGCCCCGAGCCGTCGGCCGCAGTCACGAAATCACCTGCGACCACGACCCCCGAGACCCGATCCTCCGGGAGCGGTACAACGTCGAGCGGCCGCCGGTACCGCAGCCCAACCAGATCGCGCCCCTTGAACGTCCGGATAGGCGTGAGGGAGCGGAACGGCACCAGCTGCTTCCGGCCGCGAGCGCTCTTCCGCGTCGTGCCCACTGCTCCGGCGCCGGGCGCGATCTCCTCGAGCCCGCTGGGAAGGTCGGCGCGCGCTGTCGCCAAAATGATCGTCCGACCGTCGAGCGGGTACTCGGCGTACTCCAGCTCCGGGTTGACCGCCACCGCCACGTTCGAAAGCAGCGTCCAGGGGGTGGTGGTCCAGATCAGCAGCTGACGAGCGGGATTGTCTTCCAGCGGGAAGGTCACGTATACCGAGTTGGTGGTCACCTCGTCGTAGCCCAGCGCCAGCTCGTGACTCGACAAGACGGTGCCGCAACGCGGACAATAGGGCAGAACCCGATGACCGCGATACAGCAGGCCACGCTCGTGCAGCCGATGGAGGAGCCACCACACACTCTCGATGTACTCAGTGCTGCACGTGATGTACGGATGCTCGTAATCGAGCCAGTACCCGATGCGATCGGAGAGGTTTTCCCACTCGGACTGATACTTGAAGACGCTCTTCCGAGCCCGGGCATTGAAGTCGGCGACACCGAAGCGCTCGATATCCTTCTTGCCGTTGATTCCCAGCTCCTTCTCGACCTCGATCTCCACCGGAAGCCCGTGAGTGTCCCAACCCGCGATCCGGGTGACCGACTTCCCCTGCATCGCGTGGAACCGGCACACCAGATCCTTGATGGTCCGGGAGAAGACGTGATGAATCCCTGGGCGCCCGTTAGCTGTGGGCGGACCCTCGTAGAACACATAGGGTGGGCCGCTCCGCGCCGCTTCCACGGTCCGCTGAAACAGCCGCTCCGTTTTCCAGATTTCGAGCTGTTCCTGCTCGAGCTGGTCGGGGGTGAGATCGGGCCAGGCTGCAACAGTCATTCGCTACATCAATTCCACGACGCGCCGGATCAGTCGCGTCAGCGACGGCTCCGCGCGGCCGGCGGTTGCAATGATACGGGTGATGTCGGCCGGCTCGAGCGCGTCCGGCAGACATTGATCGGTGATGATCGAAATGCCAAGCACCCTCATGCCCTCGTGATTGGCGACGATGACCTCGGGGACCGTGGACATTCCGACCACGTCTGCGCCGATGGCGCGAAGCATTCGGTACTCCGCCCGGGTCTCCAGGTTGGGACCGGGAACCGCCACGTAGGTTCCCTCCCTCAGCGTGATACCGAGCTCGAGAGCCGCGCGCCGCGCGAGATCGCGAAGCGCCGGGTCGTAGGGTGCCGACATGTCAGGAAAGCGAGGCCCGAGCCGCTCGTCGTTCGCTCCGACCAGCGGATTGTCACCCAGCAGGTTGATGTGGTCGGCCAGCAGGACCAGATCCCCCGGCGCCCACAATGGGTGCATGCCGCCGCACGCGTTGGACACGATTAGCGTCTTCGCACCGAGCGCATGGAGAACCCGAACGGGAAAGGTGACCTGCGCGAGAGAGTATCCCTCGTAGCGGTGGAAGCGGCCCTGCATCGCGATGATCGGCTTGCCGCCCAAATCACCCAGCAGAAGCCGGCCGGCATGGGACTCGACCGTGGAAAGCGGGAAGCCTGGAATCTCCTCGTAAGGGACGGTCGTCGCGACCGCGATCTCGCCTGCCAGTCCGCCGAGCCCCGTGCCCAGGATGATGCCGACATCCGGCCGCGCCTTTGCATGCGCACGGACCGCCTCAGCCGCGCGTTGGATGTCATCGTAGAGCATTGCCGCAGCCGTCAACCCGTCTCTCCCGCCCCCACTTCGACTTCGCTCATTGCGGGCGGCCGCGGAGCGCCTGTGCCTTCCCGGGCTGCGGCCTGCAATCCCTCGACCTCACCCAACTGCCGCTCCAGGAGAAGCCGGAAGGTTGCCACATACGCGTTGAACTGTCGAACGGCATCTTCGGTCCGGTCTCGCACCAGCTGTTCGTCGAGCTTGGCCCGGTCCACGATCTTGGCAGCCTGGCCATGCGCCTCTCGCACGATCACGGCCGCCTCCTGCTCCGCCTGGACCCGCAGATCGGAGCGAAGCTGCTGCGCGGCGACCAGTGCGTCGTGCACGTGACGTTCTCTTTCCCGGTGCGTCCGCAGCTGGTCCTGCGCGCTCTTCAGCTTTTCTTCCGCCTGCACCTTGGCCCGGGCCAGACGATCGAGCTCCTCGGCGACACGGAGCTTGAACTCGTCCACCTGCGCCGGATCGTAGCCGCGAAGGGCCCGGGCGAAATCCTGGGTTCGCACATCCTGCGGAGTCAGCTGGAAGGCGTCGTCGCTCATGAGCGCTCTCCAAAGAGAACCGTGCCCAGCCGGACCATCGTAGCTCCCTCCTCAACAGCCACCGTATAATCGGCTGACATGCCCATCGACAATTCCGGCAGAGAATGCCCGGCTGCCGCTGCCGTGTCTCGCAGCGATCGAAGCAGCCGGAACGATCGGCGCTGCTCGGCGACGTCCTCGGTGAACGCGGCCATGGTCATGAGACCGCGGACTTCGAGCCGGGCGAGCCCCGCCAATTCGTCGAGCAGCGCAGGCAAACCATGGGGCTCTATCCCGCCCTTCTGCGCCTCGTTCGAGCAGTTCACTTGAACGAGGATCATCTGCCGCTTGTTTTCGGTGACCCGACGGTCCAGCTCCCGGGCCAGGTCTAGCCGATCGACCGAATGGATGAGGGCAAAGCGACCGACCGCGTGTCGGGCCTTGTTCCGCTGCAGCGTGCCGATCAGGTGCCATTGGATCGGAACGTCAGTGAGCTGGTCCTGCTTGGCGAGCGCTTCTTGCACCCGGTTTTCGCCGACCACGCCAAGTCCGACGGCCCACGCGGCCCGCACTGCATCGGGCCCGTGCGACTTGGTAACGCCGACGATGGTCACCGGATGCCCCCATCCCCCGAGCTCCTGGTGCCGGCTGATCGTCTCGCGTACTTGGGCGAGCCGACCAGGAAGCTCCGGGAAGGTCATAACCCCCAAAAATAATAGGGTTGCGGATCATATGGCGACTTTTGGAAGTGGCGGCTAATGGTGACCGCCCCGGTTTACCCGCGGGAGATCGTGAAACGCGTCCCAGCCCTCGCTCGACGACCCCAGGCGCGAGCGCGTCGCCGCCGATCCACCATTGATGGTAAATACCGCATACATCCCGCCCGCCATGTGATCGTTGACATGACAATGGAGCAACCAGACGCCCGGATTGTCTGCGACCATGTCGCCGACTTTCATGCTTGCCGGGAGCAGCTCCACGACGTCGGTGTAGGTACGACCTTCGAGAAGCACCTTCTCGCCGTGCCAGTGCGGCGTGTGCAGATCGACCTCGGTTCCCAGCGCCACGAGGTACCACCGTACACGGTCACCTGAATTCATGGTGAAGCCTTGAAGGTTACCGAAGAAGTAGCCGTTGATGGCATGCTTCAGGTTCATTTCTTCGTCCTCGGGCGGTGAGGTCTCACTGTTCTCGTTGAAGACCATCCACAACGTGACCAGCTCTCGATCAACGTCGTCTGGGACGGCATCGGCGTTCGCATGGGCCGGATCGGTTATGACGATGGTGCCCATCAACCCCGCGTAGATCTCTTCCTCGGCCATCACGTGACTGTGATACAGCCATACCTTCGAGCTGGGCTCATTTTCCGCTGGCCCTGACTCAGGCTCGGCAAACCAGGTGTAGGTATATCGCTGTCCCGGCGCTACCGCATCGCCGCCTCCCCTCGGCGGATTGTAGACCGCGCCCTCATCGGCCGGAGCGTATGTCACTCCGTGAGGATGGATCGACAGAGGCTGCCCGGTCCGATTCAGAAACACGACCTTGATGGTGTCTCCGACTGCACCCCGAATCATCGGCCCTAAGATCCCCGCCCACGATGGCTGCGACACGGGGGTGGTGAACGCGTCATCACTGTAGCCCACATAATGGAGCTTTTGATAAACCAGAGAGTCTCCCCACGGACTTGGCACGGGTCGGCCGAAAACCGGATCCTGACCCAGAGGGGCGTAGTTCCAGGCGACCGGCTCGGCCGCCACGTAGTAGGTTCGAGTGCGCGGAGTGTATGTGGTCGATGGAGATGTTCCATCGCCGCAATCGGAAAGCCCCAGAGTTGCCAGCGCAAGGAAGGCCGCCGACGAAGCCCTCCTGGCGCTCCGGTTTTCTGTCGCATGCCGTGTCATGAGCGGTTCCTTTGATTAGATGAACAAGAAGTCATAGCCGGCTGGAAAAGCCCGATAGCCCAGCCTGCGCAAGGAACGAAGCCTGCTCGATGAGTAGTTGGGTTATGCCCGGTACAACGATGATGCCAACGAATCGGCCGTCGGCGCTACTGTAGTATCAGCTCCCGCCTAGTCACTCTTGTCCTTGCTGGGGGATAGCAGCCCTGATCTGTTGCAGAGCAGACTTGCTCTCGCCTCGGTACTTGCGAGACTTCGCCGTGTGCGACGGGCTCGCGAAGAGTGCGGGGGTTCCTCGTCGAGCCGCACTGAGGGACGAAAGCTCGTGAGTCGGATAACGTGTGTCGAGAAGATTCTGACACGTCTCAGCCAGCTGTTCGATCTTCGCGAGCCGGCCCACGTCCCGGAGAGATCGAGCACGTTCCATCGCCGCCCCGAGCAGCTAGTAAGCCACCGCGACGCCGCGCTCGGTCATCAGGATTGTGGCGTGCTCAATTAGACCATCGCAAAGCCCCGCATCCGGCTCGCTGTGCTGGATCGGTTTCATGCTGTAATGGTAACCCTCGGTTTCAGCTTCGCGAGACCGGTGCGGCGAGGAGCTGGCGGACCCGCTCGGGCGTTACCCCCTGCTCCAGGCTACCCTTGCTTGCGACAGAGATTCCGGACGTCTCCTCGGAAACCACGAACACCAGCGCATCCGTCTCTTCGGAGAGACCCAGCGCGGCTCGATGCCGCGTCCCCATGGTCTTGCTAGGCAGCATCTGTTGCGTGAGGGGCAGAATACAGCCCGCCGCGATGATCTGATCACCCCGGACGATGATGGCCCCGTCGTGCAGCGGCGAATAGGGGCTGAAAATCGTGGCGACCAGATCGGCCGACAGGCTCGCCTGGAGCCGCGTCCCCGAGTCCAGATATTCCTCGAGAGCGACATCCCGCTCGACCGCGATGATGGCCCCGGTGGCACTCTGACTCAGCCGATCGACCGTCTCGGCAATCTCCTCGGCAACGACCGACGCCGAGCGCCCACCAAAGAATCCGAACGGCCGGGCCTGCCCCAGGCGTGCCAGCGCATAGCGAAGCTCCGGCTGAAACACGACCAGCGCGGCGAACGCGCCGTAGGTGAAGACGACGCCGAGCACGTACGTGATCATCGAAAGCTTGAGCAGGAAGGCGACGACGTAAATGGCGGCCAGCACCACCAGGCCGAACAGAATCTGGAGCGCGCGGGTGCCCGCGAGAAACTTGAGGACTCGATAGAGAACTGCGGCGACGATGAGGATCTCGAGCAGGTCCCGCCAGGTAGGAACGGCAATCGGGAGCTGCTCGAGCGACACTAAGGACCTCCGATGGCTCGCGCGACGGCGAGCGCCTCGCGCGTGGCGGCGACGTCGTGGACCCGAAACAGGCGCGCCCCGCGCTCCCAGGCGAGAGCGCAGACGATCGCGGTGGCGCGGTCCCGATCCGACGCATCGAGATCGATCATCGTGCCGACGAACCGCTTGCGAGAAGGGCCCACCAGAATCGGCCGACCCAGTGAAAGCAACGCTCCGAGCCGATCGCAGACCAACTTATTCTGCTCCGGCGTCTTCGAGAAGCCGAGCCCGGGGTCGACCACGATGGCGTCTGGGCTGACTCCTCGTCTGGTTGCCTGCCCTATTGCGTCACTCAGTTCGTGCAGGACCGCACCCACGACATCGCCGTCGTAGTCGGCGTGATGGTACGACGCAATCTCGAGCAGCGGCCCGCGGGAGTGCATGAGCACCACGCCGGCACCCGCGCGTGCCGCTTCATCCGCGAGCGCGGGATCGTGCCGGAATGCGGTCACATCGTTGACGATGGCCGCTCCGGCTCCAAACGCGGCGCGGGCTACCGACGCCTTCACGGTATCTATCGAAATCAGTATGCCGGGCAGCTCCCGCGCCACCGCCTCGACCACAGGAACCACGCGCCGCAGCTCCTCTGCCTCGGGCACCAACTCCTGGCGTCCCGGGCGAGTCGACTCGCCGCCGACATCGAGCACCAGGGCGCCCGCTTCTGCCAGCTCCGCCGCGTGTGCACGAGCCTCATCGATTCCCTGGAACTTTCCGCCGTCGCTGAAGCTGTCGGGCGTGACGTTGAGAATGCCCACGATAACCGGCGACTCGAGCGCCACATCGCCCCGCGCAGTACGCCAGCGCGTCGGCGGCTCCGCGGGCATTGCGAGACCGACCTGGACCGCGACCTCACGCAGCACTTCTGGCGCGGTCCACGGCCGCGCAAACGCGCTCAGGCGCGAACGGCTCCCCGCGATGATGGCCCACCGCTCTCCGGTGAGAGCCTCGAGCCCGAGCTTACCAGAAAAAAGGACCAGAGCCTCGAGGGTCTCCTGGTCCAGATCGGTTAAATGAAAGGCCAGCGGGTCCACGCCGCCGGCGGCCGCTGCGGCGGCCTCCGGCGACCAGCCGTGTTCTACGAGGGTGTCGCGGAACGACCGGGAAGCAGCATACGCAAGTGGGACGACATTCACGCGCCGGCCGGCTCAGCCGGTGGGGCACCGAGAATCGGCGCGCGCGCCGGCTGGGTCGCGGGCTTGGTGGGTGTCGTCGGCGTCTGGGGATTGAACGGCTCCGGCGCCAGCACCCGGGGCGGAAGCGGCTCGCCCTTCATCAGCCGGTCGAGATCCTCGCGGTCGATGGTCTCGCGCTCGAGCAACGCGACCGCAATCCGATCGAGCAGCTCACGGTTCGCCTGGACAATTTCCATCGCCCGGGCGTATGCCTCATCCACCAGCCGCTTGACCTCGTCGTCCACCGCTTCCGCAGTCCGCTCGGAGATCTCACGCCGCTGGGCGAACTCGCGACCGAGGAAAATCTCCTGCTCCTTGTCCCCCACCGCGAGCGGACCGATTCGCTCGCTCATGCCGAATTGCGTCACCATGCGCCGGGCCAGGGCGGTGGCACGCTCGATATCGTTGCCCGCTCCCGTGGTCACCTTCTCCGGCCCGAAAATGATCTCCTCGGCGGCGCGCCCGCCAAAGAACATCGCGAGACTGCCGATCAGCCAGTCCTTGGTGTAGTTGTGGCGATCGACCTCGGGCAACGACGCGGTCAGACCGAGCGCACGACCACGCGGGACGATGGTCACCTTGTGAATGGGATCGCTGCCGGGCGTCTTGAGGGCCACGATGGCGTGCCCCGCCTCGTGATACGCAGTGAGCTTCCGCTCGTCTTCCGTGAGGACCAGGCTCCGGCGCTCGACGCCGAGCATCACCTTGTCCTTGGCCTCTTCGAAGTCGCGATGGTCCACCAGGCTCTTGTTCTTCCGCGCCGCGAGCACAGCCGCTTCGTTTACCAGGTTAGCCAGATCGGCGCCGGCCATGCCCGGCGTTCCCTTCGCGATGATATCGAGACGCACGTCGGTGCCAAGCGGGATCTTTCGCGTGTGGATCCGGAGGATCTGCTCCCGACCCCGCACGTCCGGTGCATCGACCACGATCTGGCGGTCGAAGCGCCCGGGCCGTAGCAGAGCGGGATCGAGCACGTCCGGTCGGTTGGTGGCCGCGAGCAGGATGACACCGTCGTTGGATTCGAACCCATCCATCTCGACCAGCAGCTGATTGAGGGTCTGCTCCCTCTCGTCGTGACCACCGCCGAGACCGGCGCCGCGATGACGGCCCACCGCATCGATCTCGTCGATGAAGATGATGCAAGGGGCGTGAGCCTTACCCTGCTCGAAGAGATCACGTACCCGACTCGCGCCCACGCCCACGAACATCTCGACGAAATCGGAGCCGGACATCGAGAAGAAAGGTCTTCCCGCCTCACCGGCGACAGCCTTGGCCAGGAGCGTCTTCCCGGTGCCGGGGGGCCCGACCAGCAGCGCCCCCTTCGGCAGCCGGCCACCCAGCCGGGTGAATTTCTGGGGATCCTTGAGGAACTCGATGATCTCCTGAAGTTCGATCTTGGCTTCGTCCGCGCCCGCCACGTCGGCAAAGGTGATCTTGGGTGTGTCCCCCGCGAGCAGCTTGGCCTTTGATTTTCCAAACGCGAATGCCCGGCTCCCACCGGCCTGAAGCTGGCGCAGCAGGAAAAACCAGAGGCCCAGGATCACGATCCAGGGCAAGGCTGCAATGATGATCGCAGTGATTCCGCCTTTCGGTTCACGGGCTACGATCTGCACGCCGGACTCGTCGAGGCGTTTGAGGAACGCTTCGCTGTTCGCGATGGGGAGCAGAACCGTGAAGCTCTTTGCGGAGCGGCCGTCCTGGGCCACCGGAGTCTTGAAATCGCCTTCCAGGCGCTTGCCATCGTAGATCTCGACCCGGGCGATGTTGCCCTGATCGAGCTGGCGACTGAACTCGGTGTAGGAAAACTCCTGCGTGGGATTGCGCTGGCGGCTCATCATCTGGAAGAGCGCGAGCGCGAGCAAGGCCACGAGCAGCCACAGCGCGAGGTTCTTGCTCAGGTTCCCCCAGCTGGGACGAGGGGGTCGGGTCGGGAGTCTGTCAGCCATCTACGAATCCAAGTCTGCAATGAACGGAAGGTGACGATAATTCTCGGCGTGATCGAGTCCGTACCCGACCAGAAACGCCTGCGGCGCCCGGAATCCCACGAAGCGCAGCTCCGGAGGGCGCACGGGCGCGAGTTGCTTGTCGAGGAGCGCGCAGATTGCCAGGCTCCTGGGCCGCCGCCCGCCCAACAGTCCGAGAAGGCGCTGCAGCGTCCGTCCGCTATCAATTATATCCTCTACCAGCAGGATATGTTTACCCTCCAGCTTCGTTTCCGGGTCATAGAGAAGCCGCACCGTGCCGCTTGAGACCTTATCGGCCCCATAGGAAGTAGCGACCAGGAAGTCGATCTGCATCGGCCGCTCGATGGTCCGCACCAGATCGCTCAGGAAAATGAAGCTTCCCTTGAGCAGCCCGAGAACGAGTAGGTCGCCGTCGGGATAGGCAGCCGTGACCTCGGCCCCCAGCTCCCTTACTCGACGGGCGATCTCCCGCTCGTCGAAAACGATCGACTTGATGCTGCGTCCGCCGGTTCGGCGGAGGACCTCAGGGGAACTGAGCGTCGACACGCAGTGCCTCCGTGCCCGGGGCGGGAAGGAGACGATCGGAACGGCAAACACCGGGGACCCAAATGACAGTGCCCTCATGCTCCAATGCCGGCCAGGTTGCCCGCCGACTCCGAGGAATGCGAGCCTCCTGCAGACAGCGCACAATCAGTCGTTTTCCCTGACCTCCGAGCGGCCTCATTCGCTCACCGCTTCTCAATGCTCGCACTCTGAGCCGACCGAGCTCGAACCATGCCGTCGTCGCGGCTCTCTCCTGCCGAGGCGGCGCGGTATCGACGTTCCAGCTGAATCGCCATTCGGCCCAGTGCGCGCTTCCCGCGCGACTCGCCAACTCGAGCGCAGTGCTCATTGGCGTCGGACTGGAACGAATCAACCGAAGCCGATCGAAAGATTTCTCGGCAACCGCGCCTTCTCCAATGGGAACCCGGGCTCCGCTCTTCCCCGCTCTGATCAGCTCGCTTACCCTGCCGAGGCGGGTTGGACCGACCGAGAAATCAGTTCGCCTGCAAATAGCCATTAGCAGGCACAGCACCAGGTTGTCATCAGCGGCTTCGAATACTTCGAGACTTACGGAAACCCCATTCGATTCAACCTGGAAGTCGAGCCCAGGCAGCAGGTCGAGGAGCGAATCCCACGCCGCGCGATCTACCCTGGCCTGTCGGGCCACTGCGTTCAATCTCGCAGCGACGTCGGGCAGTCGCTCCGCGAGCTGCCGCATCACCCGGCACCGAACCCAGGCCCGCAAGTGACTCGGGTCCGCATTGGCCGGATCGTCCCACCCCGCTCGTCCAATCTGGAGCAGATGCCGGGCCAAGTCGGCCCGTCGAAAAGGCAGCAGCGGGCGGAGCACCCGGCCTCGACGTGGCGCCATCCCCGCGAGCCCGGCAGGTCCCGACCCCCGCAGAGCCCGCATGAGCACCGTCTCGGCCTGGTCGTCCGCGTGGTGCGCGGTCACGATGAAGTCTGCCGATGCCGCCCGGCGCAACGCTTCCAGCGCCCGATACCGCGCAGCACGCGCCGTCGTCTCGCTTGCGTCGGCTCCCAGCGAGAGCCGGCGCTCGAAGTACGGCACCGCGTACTCCTCGGCTAGCCGGCGTACCCCTGCCGCGACGACAGCACTCGCTGGGTGAATTCCATGGTCCACGTGACCGACGGCCAGAATCAGCCCTCGCTCGGCGGACGCAGCGGCGAGCAGGTCGAGCAGGGCGACCGAGTCTCCGCCGCCGGACACTGCGACGAGCAAGCGTCCCCGACCGAGCTGCAGTCGGTCGAGTTCGACGGCGAAGGCAGAGCGGAGAGATTCGGTTCGAGTCACAGCCGGAAAGGTAACAATTCGGCCGTAGGTAATGACTCAGCCGGCTCCCAGCTCCGCCACTAACAGCGCAAAACGTGGGATCTCCGCCTCGAATGCGCTCCCGTCAGCGCGGATGAACCGGTACGACCCCTCCATGTAGCCGCTGGGAGCTTTGAGCACGATGAAG
>JBKPOS010000217.1:0-7428 GCA_046733215.1 Gemmatimonadota bacterium | reverse complement strand
TCGTGAAGCCGGGCGGGACGGTCCTGGCGACGGTAGGAGGCATCACCCAGACCAGTCGAGGCGCGACTGACAGCTGGGACTACTACTGGGGCTTTACTCGACGATCAGCGCGGAAGTTGTTCGAGCAAGCGTTCCCGCCGGGTAAGATCACCGTCGATTCCTTTGGCAATGTCCTCGTGGCAATTGCTTTTCTCCATGGCCTGGCTGCGGAGGAGCTCAATGCGACGGAGCTCGATTACCACGATCCGGACTACGAGTTTCTCATTACGATCGCGGCGGTGAAGCCGCTCGACGACGTGGGGGAGCCCGCGCCATGACCGGCCCGGTCCGCATCAGCGTCGTCATCCCCACCTACCAGCGACGCGCCTCCATCCAGCGGGCGCTCGAGGCACTCGGCCGCCAGACGCTGCCGGCGACGGAGTTCGAGGTCATTGTCCCCATCGACGGGTCGGACGATGGAACCAGGGAGATGCTGGAGGGTTTCCAGGCTCAATTTCGTCTCACCGCCATCTGGCAGCCGAATCAGGGGAGGGCTGCGGCGCGCAATGCCGGCACCCGTCTGGCGAATGGAAAGCTGATCGTATTCCTGGACGACGACATGGAGCCGACCCCCGGGTTGCTCCAGGCTCATCTCGACGCCCATCCCGCCGGGTCCTGCCGGGCGGTCGTCGGGCCGGTTCCCATCCCTGCCGACTCATCTTCCCGGCCGATTGTGAGCTATCGGCGCGACGCGACGAATGCGTTGCTCGCGCGGCTGGCACAACCCGGATACCAGCTTGGCTTTCGGGACGTCTACACTGGTAATCTGTCTTTGCAACGCGAGGTCCTGCGACAGGTGGGCGGCTTGGACGAGACCTTCAAGTTGTACGGTCACGAGGACTACGAGCTTGCGTTTCGGCTGGCCAAAGCGGGCGTGGAATTTGGGTACAGCCCGGAAGCGGTAGCGTATCAACAGTACGACAAGAACTTTGCGGGTCTCGCGAGGGATTGCGTCGACCGTGGACATACTGCCGTGTTGTTCGCTCGGAAGCATCCCGAGATCGCGTCCGGTCTCAAGTTGAATGCGTACGATGAAGGATCGTACAAGTGGCGGCTGGCCCGTTCAGTGTTGCTGTGGCTGACCGGGCTGTTTCCCCGACTTCCGGAGCGCATGGTTGCCGCAATGGCCCGGCTCGAGCGCCGGCAGCCCCCGCGCCTGCATCACTATTACACTCTGGCTCTCGACTACTTCTTCTGGGTGGGAGCGACGTCGGCTCTGCGCGAGAATGGCGCACGAGGAGCTCGTCGGACTGCGCTCGCGGCGTTGGCGCTCGTCTGCCTGGCACTGTTCGCCCTTGCATCCAGCCTGCGTCTCCTTGGGCGAGCCGTTCAAACGCTGCACCACCTCCCCGGTCGCGATGCCATCACGAGTTACGAGGATCGCTTTCGTGAGCTCCGACCGGCCTTGCCCCCCGCCGGGCGGGTGGGATACGTCACCGACCCCGAGATCAAGCCGGCAGAGGGGCTCGACGCCCCGCGGCTCGCGTTCAAGCGATACCTGCTGACGCAGTATGCGCTCCTGCCGACAATTGTTCTCCCCGACACCCAGGCGGGGCTCGTGGTCGGTAACTTCGAGGCGGCGAGAACCCCGAACACCGAAGCGACCGCTGGACTCAGCTTGGTCCGCGACTACGGGAACGGCGTCATGCTGTTCCGATCCCAGGCACAGTGAGTCTAGCGTTCATGCTGTCCGTGGTAGTGGCCGGGTTGATTGGCCTGCTTGCACTCCTGTGTATCGGGTGGGAGGCCTTCGCGACAGGTCGGGATCGCGCGCTGTTGATCTTTCTTGCGATCGGCATCGGGCTCGGACTTACCTCGTCGCTCTTCTTCGTATGGCTGCTGTTCGGTGCGCCGGCCGGGGTATTCCCCTACGCGGAGCTGGTAATGCTGGTGCTGCTCGCGGCCGCTGCCTTCTACTTGAGGAGGGGGACGCGTTGGTTCCTTGAGTACGGTGGTAGCTCTCCTGAAGCCCGCGGTCCGGTGCTCGGCCTGGTTCTGGCACTGAGCGTCGGCTGCGCCGCCACTGCATTTGTCGCCGAGTGGATGACCAATCGGCAAGGCGCGTGGGACGCCTGGATGACGTGGAACATGCACGCGCGAGCGCTATTTCGCGGGGGAGATCAGTGGCGCGAAGTCTTGACCGCCCTTCCTGCGTGGTCGCATCCGGACTATCCGCTGGCCGTCCCCGGGAGCGTTGCGCGCATTTGGACCTATGTGGGACAGGAGACGGTGCTCGCCCCCGGGGCGGTGGCATTGCTTTTTACCTTCGCCACCATCGGCCTCCTGTATTCGGCCGTCGCCTCCCTTCGCTCCCGCACTCAGGGTGCTCTCGCCGCCTTGGTGCTCCTCGGCACGAAGTTCTACATCCTCCAGGGCGCGTCGCAATACGCCGACATCCCCCTCAGTTTTTTCTTTCTGGCGACGCTCGCGCTGCTATCGCTCGGCGATCTTTGCCAATCGAACCGATCTCGATTGGTGACGATGGCTGGGGTCGCGGCCGGCCTCTCGGCCTGGACCAAGAACGAGGGCACTCTTTTCGTTCTCGCTCTGGTGATAGCCTATAGCCTGGTGATGGGGCCGGCGCGCGGCTGGCGTACGGCACTCGCCACGCTGCGGAGCTTTGCGATTGGCCTGGGACCGGCCGTTCTCTTGTTGGCCTTCTTCAAGATCAATCTCGCGCCGGCCAACGACATCATGTCGGATCATGGAGTCCGACAAACCGCGGAGCGTCTCTTCGACGGCGGGCGGTACATCCAGATCCTCACGGGATTCATCCACGCTGTGCTGGAGGTTGGAGCCAAGGGCTTGCTCGTAGTGTTGCTCGCCGCCTACCTGCTCGCCGTTGGTAGCACACAGGTTGAGCCGGCCCGCCGCGATGCCCGGGTCGCCGCGATCGTCGTGGGCCTTGTGCTGGCAGGCTACGCGGCGGTGTTGCTCACTGCCCCGGCCCCCCTGCTGGAAACCAACATCCGGTCGATCAACCGCCTCCTGCTCCAGCTCTGGCCTAGCATGCTGTTTGCCTGTTTCATGGGCGCTCGCACGATCGAGGAAGCAGGTATTGTCACACCCCGGCTAAGCCCCGCATGAGCGGCCCGACCACCCCCGCGCCCGCAGCGGTAAGTCCCAACGCCGCCGACCGGGTACTGCTTACTGGGGCCGGCGGCATGTTGGGTGATGCGATGTATCACACTTTTTGCCAGAGCTACCGGCACGTCACTGCCACAGACCTCGTGGTGAACGAGCCCTGGCTTTCGCCGCTTGATGTGCGGGACGTGAACGATTGCGAGCATGCGTTCGCGACCCTGCGCCCCACGATCGTCCTTCACCTCGCGGCGCTGACCGATCTGGAGTATTGCGAGACGCACTCGGACGACTGCTGGAAGACCAACGCCCTCGGAGTGGAAAACGTGGCGCTTCTGGCTCGGCGCCATGACGCGACGATGCTCTATATCAGCACGGCGGGCATCTACGCCGGTGAGAAGGATGAGTTCCACGACTTCGACCAGCCCAACCCGCTGAGCCAGTATGGTCGGGCCAAATATCACGGCGAGCGGTTCGTCGAAATGCACGTCCCCAAGTACTTCTGTCTGCGTGCGGGGTGGATGATGGGCGGGGGACCGAGCAAGGATAAGAAGTTCATCAACAAGATCTATCGGCAGATCAAAGGTGGATCCCGGGAGCTGCGCGTGGTGGACGACAAGTTCGGTACTCCGACATACACGGTGGACTTTGCACGTTCCGCTGCGTTCCTGCTCACCACACCGTACTACGGCGTCTACAACCACGTGTGCGAAGGTGGCGGGAGTCGCTACGACGTTGCGGTCGAATTCGTCCGCCTGCTGGGTCTCGCGAATAAAGTGGTGGTGACCAAGGTGCCGTCCGATTACTACCAGGGCACCTACTTCGCACCTCGACCGCCGTCGGAGCGGCTGGTCAACCTCAAGCTCAACGCTCGGAGCCTGAACCGGATGCGCGATTGGCGGACCTGCCTCGCGGAATACAGTGAGGTGTACAAGAGGGACCTCGATGCGACGGGCTGATTTCGTCGTCCTGGGTGGGGGCGTCTCGGGGCTTGGCTTCGCCAAGCGGATGAGCGAGCACGGTTACTCAGTGCTGGTGCTCGAGCGCGAAGCGGTCGTCGGCGGGCTGTCGCGGACGCTGTGCCATAACGGATTCTATCTCGACTTTTGCGCGCATCGCTTCCACACCAATAACCGCGACCTCCTCAGGGAAGTCCTGGCCTTGCCGAGGCTGACTATGAACCGGCACATAAAGAAGAGCCGGATCTACATGTTCGGCAAGTTTCTCAAGTACCCCTTCGAGCTACAGAACCTGTTGCGCGCCATGCCGCTCAAGGACAGCCTCATGGCCGGCCTGTCGTTCGGATGGAACCTGATCACCAAGAAATTTCGCACGCCTCGGCTGGTGTCATATAAGGACTGGTTCGTGCACCTCTACGGCCGGCGGCTGTATCGGATCATGTGCCGACCCTACACGTCGAAGATCTGGCACACCGATCCGGCCGACATTTCAGCCGACTGGGCTGAGCAACGATTTCAGGGCGAGAACCTGAAGCGACTGCTGAAGCGCATCGTGACCAAGCTGCTGCGCCTGGACTTCAGCAGCTACAACCTGGATGACGACAGTCTGGCTCCCGATGGGGGTCCGTTCTACTACCCGCTCCGTGGCATACAGGAGCTGCCGGACGCGCTCGCTGCAAGCGCGGCCGGGTACGGCACGGCCATCGAGACCGGCGTCACGATCACCAAGGTCTCGGTCGGCGATCGGACGGTGACCTATTCGCGGCTAGGACGGGAACAGACCGTAGGGTTCGAGCACCTGATTTCGACCATCCCGCTGCATGCGCTGTACGCCCTCCAGGAGCGCAAGAGCGCCGCGGTGGAGCAGGCCCTCGATGGGCTGCGATACATGGACATCATCTTCGTGTACGTCTTTTTGAACCGGCCTAATCTCTCCAACGACCACTGGCTCTACTTTCCCGACCCCGACATCATCTTCAATCGGGCCGTGGAGTTCTCCAACTGGTCGCCGAACATGTGCCCGCCGGGCCAGACGTCGGTCTGCTTCGACATCACGGTGTTTGCGGACGACCCCGACTCGCTGTGGAACACCTCAGACGCCGAACTCTCCGAGCGCGTGCTCCATGATGCCGAGCGGGTGGGTTACCTCGATAGGGCGGACGTGGCAGGTACCTATGTGTTCCGCGTACGTGAGGCATATCCCTACTACGACCTCGCGTACAAGACCAAGCTCGACACCGTCGTGGGATTTCTCGAGCAGGACTACGTCTCTTTGCTCGGCCGCACCGGTGTGTTCCAGTACAACAATTCGGATAACTCGATCGAAATGGGGTTTTTGCTCGCCGACAAGTTCTTGTCGGGCGACCGGCGCAGATCGATCTATCAGGCGAAAGTGAAAGCCGTCAGCTACTGACCGCACGCCCGCACTCACCCCCACCCTTCCCGCTCGAAAGGCTTCCTCGAGTGCACACTCGCTTCGGCGCGTGGCGTCCCTGGATGATGGCGACCGCCATTGTTTTCCTGGTGAACGGCATCTTCCTGCTGCTTGCTCTATGGGCCGCTTCGCTCCCGCGCGAGCACCTGGATCAGCGCATCCGTGACGCTTTTAAATCCGGTGAGCTGATCGACAACGACTGGCCCTGGCTGGAAAGCCACCGCGGCTTCAATCAGTATCACGATTGTTCAGTTCTCCAAATGATCTCCAACGGGGACGACCATCGTTGGGCCGGCGCCGTAGGACCGCTCATGTACAATCGGAACAAAGGGGAAACGGATCGCTGCCCTACGCTGCGCACGCTGGTGACTGAAGGGCCAAACACCGCCTCCTACTTGGTGTATCGGTACACCCGCTACTGGCACGGCTATAACCCCATCACTGCGGCGCTACTCTGGGTCATGGATCTGGGCAAGGTTCGTACGGTGCTCAAGTTGACCGTGTATGCCGTCCTGGCCCTGCTGGTTGTTGCCACCGGTCTCCGACAACGCCTTCTCCTGGCGGTTTCGGCCAGCATCGCGCTAACCGGCGCTCTCTTCTGGGGTGTTCCCTACTTCGGTCAGTCACTGACGCACGGACCGGGAGACGCATTCGTCATCCTCGGCATTGTTGGATTGCTGGCCTTGCGTGAGCGAGTGGGGAGCATGTCGACGCTCGTTTCCCTGTTCGCGGTTTACGGCGCCGGCGTCGTCTACCTTGAATTCCTGACCGGCTTGCTGCCGACCGCAGCGGGGCTGCTTGTTCCCACCGTTTATGTCATCGTGAGGCTCAGACCTGAGCCCGAGAACGATCCCGCGAGGGCGCGGCGTCTTGCTCTGGCGGCTTTGCTTGCTTTTGCACTTGGCGTTCTCTTGACCGTCGCCATCAAGCAGGCGTTGGCAGTCGCGGTTTTCGGTCCGGATGCCGTGCGCACGTTTGCTGAATACCTGGAGCGGTACATCAATCCCTCACCGGGTGCCAGTCTCCAGCACTTCGGTGAGACCTGGTCGTCGCCCAAGGACCCGTTGCTTGTGTCCAGCGCCAAGGCAGTCGAGGTGGTTCTGAGCCAGGGATACGTGCTGACCTATGGGAGTCAGACCGGTGCCATCGCCTTATACGCTGCGTCGGTGCTTGCTTGGCTGGCCGCCGGCTTTATTGCGGTGCGAGGCCACGCACGCTGGGCAATCAGCGATCTACTCGGGTTCGCGGCCGGCGCTGCGATTGTCCTCGCCTGGATCCTAGCGTTCCAGACTCACAGCACGATTCACAAATGGTGGATGGTTCGCACGCTTCTGGTGCCGCTGTCCTTCGGATGGAGTGCCCTGGCGTGGCAGCTGATAGCGATCCGCGTCCCGACTCGCACCTCTCCGACGTAGACAGTGCCGGCTTGCGCCGGCGCGATCGTCTTCGGTTCCTGGCTGTAGCCGTCGGCGCAGTCGGGCTGTGTGCCCTCTACGCTTGGCGCGGCTACTTCTCCAGCGATTTCTGGGAGCATGCGGCGGTCGTAAGGGAGCTCTCGGTGCGGCCACTCGCGCCCAGACATCCGCTGCTCGCAGTCCACGCTCCGCACGCCTACGCCTCGCCATACCACCTTGCCGTCGGCCTGGCTGCGCGAGTGACCGGCGCAGCCCCGACGACGGCGCTGGCTATCGCAGGACTCGTCAACATGGTCCTGCTCGCCATGGCCCTTCGACGTTTCCTGCAGCGGCTTCCTTACGGCGAAGCCGCGGCGCCCTACGCCCTTCTTTTTATCATCTTCCTGTGGGGCAAGGACGTCTGGATGTGGAGCGGATTCTTCCACATCGGGATGCTGGGCTACAACGCATCCTATCCTTCGACCTTCGCTGCTGCTGCGATGTTCCTCTGCCTCTCCGT
>JBKPOS010000216.1:0-8143 GCA_046733215.1 Gemmatimonadota bacterium | reverse complement strand
GGCGAGCACCTTCATCACCGTGGGTACCGGCTGGCCGGCGCCAAGGCTCCTCTTCGGGAAACCCTCGCGGCAGCGATGTTGCTGGCCGCGGGCTGGGACGGAACCATGCCGCTGATCGATCCACTATGCGGGTCGGGTACGATACCGATCGAAGCTGCGCTGCTGGCGCGACGGATCGCGCCTGGCCTGCGTCGTACGTTTGCCTGCGAGCAGTGGGCCACCTTCCCCAGATCGATCTTGGCTTCAGCGAGATCCGCGGCACAGGAGCGTATTCTTTCCCAAGCGCCGGCCCCCATCCTCGGGTCGGACCGGGACGCGGGCGCGATTGACGCGGCATCTGAAAACGCCGAGCGGGCCGGTGTTCTCGAAAGCATCCAACTCCGGAAACAGGCGATCTCCGCGCTCGAATCACCTCTTGGGCTGGGCTTCGTCGTAACCAACCCACCTTACGGTATTCGTGTCGGTCGGAGCCGGGATCTGCGCGACCTCTATGCGCAGTTGGGCAACGTGCTGCGACGTCGCTGTTCCGGATGGCGAGTAGCTCTACTCTCCGCCCGTGACGAGCTGGCTCGACAGACCAGGCTGCCACTCGCACCGGCATTTCGAACCAGCAACGGCGGACTCCGCGTGAAGCTGCTTCTCGCTACGATACCGCCGGCCGCATGAGGGTCGAGGCGATCGGCTGTCGTAGGGCACGTGGGATCATTACGGCGTTCGCCCTGGGGGTGCTGGTGCATTCTCCGCTCGCGGCTCAAGAGTGCAAGCCGGCGAGGACGGCGCTGGTGTTGTCGGGGGGAGGAGCCAAAGGTTTCGCTCACATAGGCGTCCTCGAGGTGCTGGATAGTGCCGGCATCAGGCCGGATCTAGTCGTCGGAACCAGCATGGGCGCGATCGTGGGGGCACTGTACGCCAGCGGATATACCGGACAGGAGATCGATTCACTGTTCCGTGCGCTGCCGCTTACCCAACTCATCCGCGGATACGAGCCCCGCATTCCCGAGTCGCTTCGCCCCTATCCGCCCTTTGCGGTGCTCGAAGAAGGCCGAAACAGTCTGATTCTTCAGACCAGCACCGTCAGGGAAGAGCAGGTCAACGCACTGGTGAACGCGCTCATGCTGCGCGGCAATCTTGCGGCGCGCGGTGACTTCGATTCGCTGCCGATTCCGTTTCGAGCAGTGGCGACGGACATGGTCAAGCACGAGGCGGTAGTGCTCGCCAAAGGCGACCTCGCCCAAGCCGTGCGTGCGTCCTTCTCGTTGCCCCTGGTTTTCAGGCCCGTGCTCTTCGACGGACGCACGCTGGCGGATGGAGGCCTGACCGAGAACGTCCCGGTAGTGGCAGCGCGCCGCGCCGGAGCAAAGCGGGTAATCAGCTCGGTACTCGATTCGGGCCAGTTGCCGAACCCGGATTACGATGATCCGGCGACGATGCTGGGACGGCTGTTCGACTTTCTGGTGGTGGGTGCTCCGAAGCCCGAGTCCGGTGACGTCGTAATCGAAAGCAAGGTTAAGCCCTATACGACTCTCGACTTTGGCATCGGTGCCTTGGACACGCTGGTTCTGCGAGGCCGTGATGCGGCGCGCCGAGTGCTCGCGAACGAACCATGCCTGCCTGCGACTCCACCAAAACCCCGCCCGCTGCTTCCATCCCGGCTCCTGTCAGCATCCGTATCGGGCGTCCGGCCAAGTCAGGAGACCATGATTTTGCGCACGCTGCGTCTGTCCACAACCGACTCGGTAAATGAGGCTGATCTGCAGCGCCGACTTATCCGGTTCTCGCAGTTCGAGCAGTATCGAGCCGTCTGGCTTCGGCCAGCCCGGCTGGGCGACGGACTGGCACTCCGTCTCGACGTAAGGCAAGCACCTCGGCACGTGGCGGCTTTCGGCGCAGCCTACGACAACACGATGGCAGGTCGGCTGTGGTTCGGCGCCTCGGACTTGCGCCTCTTGGGCACCCCGGTCGAAGCGGGCGCCCGCTTGGGGATCGGTCAGTATCATCAGGACCTCGAGCTCGCCTTCATGTATCCCTTCCCCGTCGGCTATCGCTATTCGCCTCTTCTGCTCACTGCCGGAATTGCACGTGAAGAAATCCGGCAATTCGTTCGGGATGGTGAGCTTCCAGCGATCGTGACCCGGGAGTTCCGTTTATTCGGAGGAATCGGCCGGAGACGGGACCGGGGTTGGCGCTTTCGGCTCGGCCCCGAGTTGCTTCTGTGGCATGAGGACACCCGCGGCGACAACGCCTCGTTTGGTGGTCGTGGAGTGCTCGAGCACATCGGCGAACCGGAGGGGATTTCGCTTCGGATGGACGGTGCCCTCACCACTGCTTATGCGAGCGCAGCGACCGAGGCCGCCGTCGGGTTCGGCATCGGGAATCTGCTGGTGCAGCCGCGAATCCGCTTCGGCTGGGCTTCAGACAGTACACCACTTCAGTCGACCTACCCGCTGGGTGGCGACGAGGGATTTCCGGGACTCCGGCTGTTCGAGCGGCGTGGCGTCCAGGAACTCCTTTTCGGTCTCGGGTTCGAGCATCCGATCATAGGACCTGTGGCGGTGCGGCTGGAGGGCATGGCCGGGGCCGTGGGCTCGGGCGACGGGTTTCTCGAGCGGGGAACCGGGTATAACGGGGAGTGGCTGGAAGGGGTTCGGGGTGGCCTGGAGATCCGTACACCACTTGGGCCGGTCAGGCTCGAAGAAGGCGTGAGCTCGAATGGCGACTGGGAAGGTTTCGTGCGGGTGGGTACCTGGTTCTGACGTCACGCTCGATTAGCTCGCCATGCCGACCTCACCCAGGTCGAACTCAGATGGCGCAAGCTTCCCTGGATGGCCGCGACCGCGCTGGTCCACCGCCTCTGAGATCCCGTTCAGTTGGGGCACGTTGACGAGTACCACCGGCCAGGAGCGGACCCTGTGGTCGTTGTCGCCGATAGGCGTCCATCGGGCTTCTCGAATTACCAGAAACCCCGTCTGCTGCTTCAGGAAATCCGAAAGCCGCTGATTCATCAGAAAGTCGAGGCTGCCGTGCACCGCGCCGCGCTCGAACAGGCACGATATGCTCCATGGCGCGGTGATTCCCATGCTCCCGGGAGTCACGACCCGTTCGTCGCCTGCGCTCGGTACGATCACCTGAACCGCCCCTCGCTGGATCGCGAAGAACGGCACCACGTCCTGATGCCCCGGGACGAGTGCATCGGTCAGCTTGAGAAAGGCGCCGGAGTGGGCCAGGAAGTCGAGGAAGCTCTGGTCTTCAGGTACTACGAAAGTTCCGGTAATCCAGCCGGCAGGCAGCAGAACCTCTGCTGCTACCGCACGGTACCTGGCTTGGCCGAAACTCGGGGAGACCATCGCACTTTCCTTTGTAACTCTGGCGTTCCGCCTACCAGTCCTTGTCACCATGCGAGGCATGGCTCGCCCGCCGGCCGAGATGGCTGGCTAGTTGTTCGCGCTGCACGGCATCCAGCAATTGCCGGGCCTGGGTCGGATCCAGCTCCTTGACGGACTCACCATCGGCCCCCGAGCCAAATCCCCCTCCCGCCATGGCACCCGTAGCAGCCTCGGGGTTCCCCTCCATCCCCGGCACATTCTGGTTGCCTTGCCCGTAGTCACCGCGGCGCGATCGGCCGGAGGAGCTGCCTTGGGGACGGTCGCCCCGCCGCCGGAGCGCGATCTCCAGATTCCATTTCGCGTCTTGATCGGCGGGGTCGAGGCGGACGGCTTCCTCGTACGCGGCGACGGCACCGTCGAGCAACGAATCCTTCTCGGCGCCCGTCGCGTCTTCCGCCGCCCGTATGGCAGCATTCCCCTGGTTGTACGCGCTTCGCTGTCGTAGTCGCTGGTCGGTCGCAGCTCCACGCCAGCGGATCGCCGCGTCCTTGTAGTGCTTCTGCCGGTACAACGCATTGCCGGCGTCGTACCCGAACACCGGATTGCCACTTGCCTCGAGCGCGCGATTCCATTCGGCAAACGCACCCGGCCAGTCTCCCGCATCGTAGCGCCGCTCCGCGCGTCGAGCTTGCCAGCTAGTGGGACTGCAGCTGAACAGTCCAACGATCAGCAATGCGAGCCCTACGGT
This sequence comes from Gemmatimonadota bacterium, assembly GCA_046733215.1. GTDB lineage: Bacteria > Gemmatimonadota > Gemmatimonadetes > Gemmatimonadales > GWC2-71-9 > DASQPE01. Next base: position 4,072 of record JBKPOS010000216.1, on the reverse strand, counting down.
GAGAGCCGCATCCGTCAGCTCGGGCCGGGGCGACGGCAGCGGCGCGGGGCGTCGGACGCGGAGCGGTGCGAGCCATTCCACCATCAAGAGCAACACCGCTGCGCCGAGCGGCCATTGAAAGCGCTCCGCAGGGCGCCGAGCCTTACGGGCCGCTATGGGACGGGCTTCGAGTCGCTCGACAGCTTGCTGGAGCAGCTGAATTGCCGTTGCGTCGTCCGAGCGTGCGTAGGCACCACCGGTTTGTTCGGCCACCTTTCGCAAATCGGCTTCGTCGAGGCGCGATACGACGATGCGCCCGATGTTGTCGCGGTGGTACGGTTCCGGAGCCTCGCTGCTGTCGGCTGGCACGTTACCTCCTGCCACGCTGCCGACCCCGATGGCAAATACCGGTACCTCTTCCCGACGCAACCGTACCAGCGGCGGGTCGAGAGCGCCTTCGGTTCGTTCTCCATCGGAGACGAGCACTACTGCGCGCGACCCCGGCTCCCCTTCATGCTCGAAGGCCGTGGCTGCCGCAGCAAGCGCCGCCGCAACATCGGTCGACGGATCACCCACGTTGTCGGTGGCGGCCGCCTCGACAAAGCGGCGAAACGCGTCGTGGTCGGTTGTGAGCGGCAATTGAAGGAAGGCGCTTCCACCAAACACGATCAGTCCCAGGCGATCGACCGGGCGCGCTGCGGCAAGCTCGGTCAGCAGCGTCTTGGCCCGGCCGAGCCTGGTACCGCCCGCATCGGAGACGTTCATCGAGCGGGAGAGATCGAGCAGGACGAGCACGTCGCGACCCGCGCGGCGAATCACGGCGGGCTGCTCACCCGCCTGGGGCCGTGCAACGGCAACAATCAGACAGGCAAGCGCGGCCAACCGGAGCCAGTTGCGAGTCTCGCGCCGCCGGCTGTCCGGGAGCGCCGAGAGAGGCGCGAGGAGATCCTGGTTGCCGAATCGGGCGAGGGCTGCCTGACGACGCTTTTCGGCGCGACTGACCAGGAGCACGCCCGCGGGGAGCAAGAGCAAGAGGAGGAGGAGGGCGGGATGCGCGAACGTCATTGGCGCGTTACGGCACGGTACGAAGTCGGCTAAGACCAAGGCCGAGCTCGAGGGACAACAATAGGAGCCCGGGCACGAGCAGGTACGGGAAGAGCTCGCGCCAATCACGGGTCTCCCCGATGCGCACCTCGACGCGCTCCAGCGGATCGATCTCTCGCATGATGCTCGCAAGCATCTCAGGGTCGGTCGCGCGGAAATAGCGGCCGCCACTCCGGTCGGCGATCCGCCGGAGAATCGCCTCGTCGGTGCTGGTCAGGCGGTCTGCCTGTCTACCGCCCCAGCGCCAGATAAAACGACGATTGGGACCCGTGGTGTCGGCGGAACTCACGCCGATCGCATGGATGCGGATACCGAGGGCACGGGCAGCCTCCGCCGCCACGAATGGCGTCGGCTTTCCCGTGTTGTTGGCGCCGTCCGTGACCAGCACGATGGTGCTGGCGTTGGCAGGGAGATCCTTGAGCTGAGCCATGGCAAGTGCGAGTGCCGTCCCGATGGCGGTGCCGTCCGGGAGCTGACCGATGTCCACCTTCGCCAGCATCGACTCGACCAGTTGTGCGTCGGGTGTGAGCGGTGCCTGCAGGAACGCCCGCCCTGCGAAGATCACGAGTCCCAGCAGATCGCCGTCGCGCTGACGGGCGAAATCGCCCAGGACCTTTCGGGCGACCTCGAGGCGGTTCCCCGGCTTGAAGTCGCTCGCTTTCATGCTGCTGGAGATGTCGAGGACGAGCATGAGATTGCGAGATCGTACCTTGATGTGCTCGAGGTGTCGTGCGCTCTGCGGGCGGGCGAGGGCCAGGATCAGCAGGGTCAGGCCGAGTGGGGGAATCCACGGTGCAATGCGGTGCCAGCGGACGCGCGCGCTTCGAGGCACCGCGCCGAGCAGCCTGAGCGCGGAGAATCCGAGATATGCCGGCGGCTGATTGCGGACACGCCAGAGCGTCAAAGCCCACCAGAGCGGGCACGCGAGCAGCGCGAGGAACCAGGGCTCAGCGAAGCGCATAGCTCGTTGCCGGGACCGGCCCGGCTGCGGCGCGATGCCACTCGGCGAGCAAGTTGCGGGCGGCCCGCACTACGGCCCGAGCCTCACCGGTATCGGGCCGGCGCCGGGCGAACTTCACCAGGTCGGCTTCGGCCAGCAGCTGCTCACAATGCCGCCGCAACTCGTCCTCCGCGAGCGCCGGCGGCAGCAACCAGAGCAGCTCTGATGTGGTGCGCTCGAGTGCAGGCACCTGGTGAGCCTCCTCTAGATAGCGCCGCAGCACGTCGGCCACCGCCGCGTAATACCGGTCTATCTCTCCAGCCGCAGACCAACCGCTCTGCTCGATTGCATCCAGCCGCGCGAGGGCTGCCTGATACGGCCCGGCATCGGCGGGGAGTGTGTCTGCCCGCTCGAGTGATTTGAGCGGCCCGGCCCGGCGATGTCGACCCAGGAGAACGCCCACCAGGGCCACCAGTGCGGCGCCGAGCAGCCCCGCAACGAGACGCGGATCGGGACCGTGCTGTCGCTCGATATCCTTGATGTCCTTGAGAGAGGGGTTTCCTGCGGGTGCGACGGGGTCGATCTCGACGAACGCGCTGTCGCTAGTCATAGTCGCGCGAGTTACACCCTTCACTGCACGCATGAATGGTAGCCCGAAGATGGGCGCCGCCTGGCGCCCCGTCCGATAGAATGCGACCTGGGCCTTCCCCGTATAGATCCGGTCCGAGCCGCGCAGCAGCTTTTCGACCGACAGAATCCGGACCCCAGGTGCCAGCTCTGCCACTGGTCGTGGCACGGTGTCGTAGAGGAGGTCGCGCTCGTCCAGTCGTACGCGAAACCGAAGCACGACCACATTGCCGACATGCGAGCGGCCGGGCTCGGGTGTGATCTCGAAATGCTGATTGGCGAGATTGACGTCCTGGGCGCTTGCGGATGGAATTCCGAAAGCCAGCACTGGTGCCCACAACGTGCACAGTTCGAGACTTCGGCGGACCAGGCGCAGAGAGAGAAGCATCACTCCTACACTAGATGCCCGTGGCCCTACGGACCAGTAGGACACAGGACTATGGCGACCGGCGGTCCCCCCGTCTATCGTGCATTGCATACGGCTCAAACGAGGCGCATCATGTTGCCCCCTCGCGCTCTTTGGCGCACGGCTGTTCTTGCCGCCTTCGCGCCCTCGCTGCTTGCGGCTCAAGGCGAACATCAACATGGCGGGGCACCGCCGGCGAAACTGGGCCATGTCACCTTCAAGACCTCGTGCAGCCCGGAAGGCCAACGCAATTTCGAGCGCGGCGTCGCGCTGATCCATTCCTTCTGGTACGAAGAAGCGGGCAAAGCGTTCCGCGCCGCGGCGAAAGCCGATTCAGCGTGCGGCATGGCGCACTGGGGCAGCGCCATGAGCCTGCTTCATCCGTTATGGACTGCACCGCCTCAGACCGACGGGCAAACCGGGCTGGCGGAAGCGGAGCTTGCGGTGCATCTCACATCTGCCGGCGGTCGAGAGCGCGCCTACGCCGAGGCTATTGCGACGTTCTACCGCGGTTATGACCCGTCCAAGTTTCGGCCGCAACTCGAGGCCTACCAGGCCGCAATGGAAACAGTCGCGCAGCGTTTTCCGAAGGACCCCGAAGCGCAGATCTTCAACGCACTCGCGTTGATCGCCGTCGGGCAGCTCGATGTTGCCGACACCGCGTATGCCAGGCAGCGCCGAGCAGCGGCCATCCTCGAGCCGCTGTTCAAGCGAGCGCCGTCTCATCCGGGACTCGCGCACTACCTGATACACGCGTACGACTATCCGGTGCTGGCGAAAGATGGCGTCCAGGCGGCGGAGCGATACGCGTCGATAGCGCCGGCGGTGCCTCACGCGCAGCACATGCCGTCGCACATCTACACCCGCATAGGAGCGTGGGACTCGTCGGTCAGCTCAAACCGGAGGTCAGCTGAGTCCGGCCACAGCTTCGAGCAGCAACAACACCTCGCAGCGCTCTGGGATCAACACGCTCACGCGCTCGACTACCTGGCATACGCGTACCTGCAGCAGGGGCG
>JBKPOS010000215.1:0-27435 GCA_046733215.1 Gemmatimonadota bacterium | reverse complement strand
CCGGGCTGCGGCTCTTCTCCGATGCCGAGGGAAAGATGAATCTGGGGCTGGGCGAGGTTGGCGGGAATGTTCTCGTGGTTTCGCAATTCACCCTGTACGGTGATGCGGAGAAGGGACGTCGGCCATCGTTCATAGATGCAGCACGGCCGGAAACCGCCATTCCGCTCTACGAGAGCTTTGTCACCGCGCTCCGCGAGCGGAAGCTCGAAGTGGCGACGGGGCGATTTGGCGCGATGATGGAGCTAGAGCTCGTCAACGACGGGCCGGTCACTCTCGTGCTGGAGCGCTCGGCATGAGTGGCCCGATGCTGGTGCTGGCTTCGGGATCCCCGAGGCGCAGGCAACTGCTCGAAATGCTGGGGCTCGAGGTCGAGGTTCGACCACCGCACATTCCGGAAATCCGTGGAGCCGACGAGTTGCCGCAGCTATACGTCGAGCGACTCGCGCGGGAGAAAGCTGCCAGCGTCAGGGGGGATCTGGTGCTTGGAGCGGACACCACGGTCGTGGTCGAAGGCGAGATTCTGGAAAAGCCCTCAGATGCCGCCGACGCGCTTCGGATGCTCCGTCGCCTCCAGGGCCGGACCCATCATGTGATCACCGCGATCGCCCTCAAGACACCGGCAGGCACGCTCGGGGCCACCGACGTGACGGCGGTTTCGTTTCGGCCCGCTGATGAAGAGCTGCTCGCAGCCTACGTAGCCACCGGCGAGCCGATGGATAAGGCTGGGGCTTACGGGATTCAGGGATTCGGCGCAGCGCTGGTGGAAGGCATTCAGGGGGACTTCTTCGGCGTCATGGGCCTGCCGCTTCGACTGGTGCTCCAGCTACTGGAGCGGGCAGGACATCCTTACTTCTTTGGTCAGGAACGGACCGGGACCGGACCTGCCTGATTTTCTACCGAGTCGATCGGTGGCGCTCCTTCCAGCTGCTCCCGTCTACTCCCGGCCGCCTCCATCTCTGCTGGCAGGTTCCCGTCGCACCCGGAACACTTCAACCGCCTGGCTCTTCCCACGTAGACCCAGTCCCGCAGGCTCTTCGGCATCCACGACATCGCCCGAGACGCGACGGTAGGCCTCGCTCACCAGGATCTCTCCTGCCGCTGCCTCGCTCGAGAGGCGCTGAGCCACGTTCACGGCATCGCCGATCACGGTGTACTCGAGCCGTCGCAGGCTCCCGATGTTGCCGACGAACACTTCCCCGTAATTGATGCCGATGCCGACGCCGATCTCGGGACGGCCTGCCGCGTGCCAGCGCCCATTGAGCGCATCGACTGCCCGCTGCATCGCGTGCGCGGCTTCGAGCGCCCGCCGGGGATCGTGCTCCCGCGCGAGCGGTGACCCCCACAGAGCCATCAAGGCGTCGCCGATAAATTTGTCGAGTACGCCGCCATGCTCGAAAATCACGTCCACCATCTCGCTAAAGTATTCCGTCAGCATCTCCGCGATCGCATCAGGCGACATCCCTTCCGCAATCGCGGTGAAGCCGCGAATGTCGGCGAACAGAATCGTCATCGCGCGGCGATCGCCGCCGGGTTGGATCGGGGTCTTCTGCCGGATGATGTCCGCCGCGACATCGGGTGCGAAGTAGCGTTCGAAGTTCGTCCGGACCAGTGCTTCACGGCGTGCTTGCTCGGCATAACGCGAGTTCTGAATCGCCACCGCTGCGAGCCCGCTGAAGGCAATCAGGAACTGAAGATCTTCATCGGTGAACGCATTCTCCGCAGTCAGGCTGTCCACGTAGAGCACGCCCAGCGCTTCGTCGGCGGACGCCATGAGAGGTGAGCACATCGCACTCCGCACGTTCTGCATGCGGATGGAGTGGCCCTTGAATCGCGGATCGGTGGCTGCGTTCTGGGTAAGGACTGCGACCTGCTCGTCGATCGCCTTCCGGACGATGGAGCCGGAGACCCGCTCGATTTCGGCGCCGCCGAACCGGGCCCGTGAAAGCCGGGTAATCAGCTCGCCGGTGTTGTCCTGCCGGAGCAGAATGGCGACGCGATCCACCCGCATGACCTCGAATGAGACCGCGGCGATGGTGTCCAGCAGGCGATCGATGTCGAACTCGCCGGTGAGTTTTTGAGCCATTGAAAGCAGGAGAGACAACTTGCGGGCGGAGACGTCACCAGAGGTCGGTCCGGCGGCAGCCACTTCCCGCACGATCGTGCTCGCTCCCGTCGCGGACGCCGATGGCCGCTCGGGCTCGACTGGTACTGCTTCCAGCTGATAGCCGACCTTCCCGAACGTGACCGTGTCGTTGACGCTCAACCGGGCATTGGTAGCTCGGCGCCCGTTGATGTAGGTGCCGTTCGAAGAGCCCAGATCCTTCAGGCTGACTCCGTCCGGCCCGGCGAGCAATTCCGCGTGACGCCGCGAAATGGTCGGATCGTAAACCGTGATATCGCAGCCCACCCCGCGGCCCACGACCAGGGTCCGGCCGGTGGGAAGATCGTGACGCTGGTTGCCTGAAAGGCTGACGAGCCGATAGCTGAACATCGCATCTAAGTTAAGGGTGCCGGGACATTTGCGCCCTGCTCGCAAGCGCCAGGGCCAGCATGACGGCGCGCGCCTTGGCCTCCGTCTCGCGCCATTCGGCCGCGGGATCGGAATCGGCCACGATCCCGGCGCCTGCCTGGACCCAAGCACGGTCGCCTTGAATCACGCAGGTCCTGAGGGCGATGGCCGTATCGAGCACCTGCGCCCCCCAGCCGACATAGCCCACGGCGCCGGCATATGGTCCGCGCCTGACCGGCTCCAGCTCGTCGATGATCTCCATCGCCCGCACCTTGGGGGCTCCTGATACGGTACCTGCCGGGAAGCAGGCCGCCAGGGCGGCCAGAGCGTCGAGCCCGGGCCGCAGTTTGCCCCGGACCTCGCTGACCAGGTGCATGACATGGGAGTAGCGTTCGATGGTCATAAAGTCCGTCAGGTGGACTGAACCGAACTCCGCTACCCGCCCGACATCGTTGCGCCCGAGATCCACCAGCATCAAATGTTCGGCCCGCTCTTTTGGATCGGCTTCCAGCTCCGCTGCGAGCGCGGCGTCCCGTTCGGGGGTCTCGCCGCGGGGACGGGTCCCGGCAATGGGCCGAAGAATGACCTCACCATCCTCCACTCGCACGAGGATTTCAGGCGAGCTGCCCACCACATACATGTCGTCGCATTGGAGGTAGTAAAGGTAGGGCGCGGGATTGAGCGCCCGGAGATAGCGATAGGTCAGGAAGGGGTCGGGAGCGGACAGGTCGAGCCTGCGCGACAGGACCGTCTGGAACGTGTCTCCCGCCGCGATGTACTCCTTGATCCGCCGCACATCGTCCTGAAAGTCGTGGTCCGCATATGGCGAGGTTGCCCGCAGCGATGAATCGGGAAGGTCGAGCGGCAACGGTCCCGCGGTCACAGGAGCCTGAAGCCGGCAGAGCCAGTCATCGATCCGCGCCTCGCCCTGCTCGAACAAACGACGCAGATCCGGCTCCGCGGCCCCCGCCGGAACCTCGACATTGGCGATGACTGTGGCGCGGTTGTACACGTTGTCGAGCACGAGCAAAGTATCCGCGACCATCAGAATCGCATCGGGGAGTCCACGATCGTCTTTCGGCGGGCTCGGCAGTGACTCGATGGTGCGTACGATGTCATAGCCGAGATATCCGACCGCCCCACCGGTGAAGCGAGGCAGGCCGGGCACCTCGACAGGAGCGTGTCGTCGCATGGTGCGGCCCAGATGGTCCAACGGTGCCACTTCTGCCTCGGCGATCTGCCAGCCGGTTGTGGAGGTCCAGCGCTCGCAGACGCGGCCGCGGTATCGGAAGACTTCCCGTGGGTCGGTCGCAAGAAAGGTGTAGCGCGCCCAACGCTCACCGCCTTCGAGCGACTCCAGCAAAAATCCGTATGGGCCTCGGTGAATTTTGCTGAACGCGGTCACCGCGGTGTCGCCGTCGAGGACGACTTCGCGGGTGATTGGGGTAATGCCGGCAGCCCGCCGTGCGCGTTGGGCAAATGCGGCAAAGCGCTCGATCATTTCGGTGCCCCGACGACGTAGCTCCCCGCGGAGGTCAGTGCGGTAGACAGATTGTCGCTCGCCGGCCTGCTGGAGCGCTGAAATACGATCGTCTCTTTCGGGCCGAGCTTGCCGATGGCGAGCACGCGTTCGAAGGCGACATCGGAGCCAAAGGCAGCTTTGGCCTCCGCCGGCGCGGCAAAATGGACCGGGTACTTGAACGTGAGGGTCCCGAGCTTGAGCGGTGCCGAAGTCGTGAGATCCAGCCCGTACAGGCCGGGACGGATGTGTACGCTCACGGTGACCGAATCGCCGGCAGTGGAGTCAAAGGCCTGAGCGGGAAGTGCGAGGTCGGCGAAGGCGAGCTCATCGGGCTGAGGGTGGCGGATTACGATAACCCGGGGCTGGCCCCGCCGAACTTTCACGACCGTGTCGTCAGGGGACAAACTGTCCACGTGGAGGAGAATCACCTGGCTCAACGAATAGGTGCGAGTCGGATCCCCGGTGGTCGTGTCCGTCGGTTTGACGGTGATCGCAGACCGCGCGCCCCCACATGCCGAGGTAAGCGCGATTGTCCCGGCGGCGAGTCCACGGAATATTCGGGAGCCACGCCGTGACGCACGAGGGCAGATGAGAGGGAATCCGGCTTCCATGACGGCGACCGCTCCTCGGGCAGTAGCTCTGGTGCTCTCTCTTTTCTTCGTTCGCTGGTCTTCGCTCACCGCACAAGAAGGCTGGAATTCCACCGCTGCCCTCACGCTCGCCCGCCGTGGAGTGGAGCGGCGGGAAGCAGTGCAGGCTGACCCGACGCTCCAAAGCTACCGCACTCGAGCACACGGTTTCGTCTTCTTCCTGACCCAGATCGGTAGGGAAGGACTGGGCGGACCGCCGCGTCTGGTCAAAGCCGATGAATTGGACGTGGAAGTGTACTGGCAGGCACCAAATCGGAGCAAGCAAGTCATCCACGGCTGGCGCGACGGATCGTTTCTTCCCACCGACATCGCGTATCATCGCGACCACCTGGGCATTGTGACCAACAACTTCGGAGACTTGATCCGCATCGGCGAGGGCGACGAGGTTCGCGACGCCGTCCATCCTCTGTCCCCGGCCGGCCTCGACGCCTACGACTTCTCTCTGGGCGATTCGCTCACGATCCGGGGACCTCGTGGCGACGTGAAGGTGCGCGAGCTCCTGATTCGGCCGCGTCGGTACGACCGCCCGCTCGTGGTGGGCAGCCTCTATCTGGACGCAGAGTCCGCCGAGCTGGTCCGGTTCCGGTTCAGCTTCACGCCGGCGGCGTATCTCGAGCGAAACCTCGAGGATATCAGCGTGGTCCTGGAGAATTCTCTCCAGGAAGGCCGATTCTGGCTGCCGTACCGGCAGGAGATCGAGATCCGTCGGCGCGCCAGCTGGTTCGACTTTCCGGTTCGGGGCATCATCCGCGGACGCTGGGAGATCGGTGACTACGAGTTCAACGTGCCGCTGCCTCCCTCGGTTCTGGAAGGCCCCGAGATCGGGGGCCTGACCGAGCCGCAGCCGACGGACAGCGCCTGGCCAACTTCGCTCCGTGACGCGATCGCTGCAGAAGCTGCCCCCATCGATCGACAGGATATGGAGGCGCTTCGGGTGGACATCTCGCGACTCGCGTCAACCCAGCGACTGAGCGGGCTTCCCCCAACGCGGCTCGCGTTTGGCTCCGTTAGTGATCTGATTCACGTGAATCGGGTGCAGGGGCTGACTCTCGGGCTGGGTGGCAGCGCGCATTTCGGCCGGGGGCGATTCGGTGTTCGCCCGACGATTGCCTTCGGCACCTCGGATCAGCGTGTTACCGGTGGGATCGAGCTCACCGCCGGACTCGGTGCAACTGAACTCGGGATCTTCGGACAGCGGCGGATTCGAGACCTGAGCGACATCCCCGTCATTTCCGGGGCCCTCAATTCGCTGCTCGCCCAGGAGAACGGAGATGATTACGGCGACTACGTTCTCCTCGACGCGGCCGGCGCACGTGTCCGGCACCGGCTCGGCTCACGACTTGGGCTTGGCTTCGAGGCGGGTGTGGAGCACAGCAGCACTTTGGACGTGGAAGCGACGCCGGCACGTGGATCATACCGTCCCAATCCGCCGCTTGGCGCCGGCACCTATGGCGTGCTGCGCGCGCGGCTGGAGCGGGCCGGCGGAGGCCTGGCAGACGCCGCCGATCTGACCGGCAGTCTGGCTGTCGAAGCGGGTGAAGGTCCCACCAGCTACGCCCGGGTCCTGCTGGATGCCTCCTGGCGTGCTCCGCTTGGTGGGAGCGCTCTGGCAGGAAAGCTTCAAGCCGGCATGGGAACTGACGGTCTTCCTGCATATCGCGGCTTCGTGCTGGGCGGTCGAGGCACGCTGGTAGGGGAACCTTTCCGCGGCTTTGGAGGCCGAAGCTACGCCCTGGCGGAGCTGGAATGGCGCATTGACGTCCCGGCTCCCGCTTTTCCGCTTGGTTCGTTCGCTTCTACCGGGAATACCATGGTGCTGGCGCCGTTTCTCGCAGCCGGTTGGTCAGAACGGCCGTACGACGGCTTGCCCTGGCCGGCAACGGACGGGGTCCGGCCGATCGGCGGGGTGGCTTTGGAATTTTTTTTGCGCCTCTTGCGGGTCGAGGCCGGCATCGGTCTGCGCGATGGTGATTTCGGATTGACCTTCGACGTTCATCCGGACTGGTGGGGCGTGCTCTGACCTACCAGGTCGCCAGCGCCCGGCCTTATGTTTTCGGCTGGGTGCCGCCCGCCCGCCGTGTCCCATCCGCCACGTTCTGACAAGCCGAGCCGCCTCATGCAGTTCACCGACGAATGGCTAGTGCCCACTCTGGAAACGTTGGTGCCCGAAGGTGCCTTGAAGTCGCTTCGCACCATCGAGGGCGGTCCGGCATCGTTGTGGGAGGCCGTGGTACAGCGCAAGCTGGCAACCGACGCTCAGATTCTCGGCGCCATTGCGTCGCGTTTTCGGCTACCCGTGGCGGACTTCAGCGGGCTCGATCCACGGGTCAAGGATGAGATCCCGGAGCAACTGGTTCGCAAGTTCAACGTGCTCCCGCTGAAGGTGACGGACGCGTACCTCGAAGTCGCCACCGCCAACCCCTTCGACCTCGACGCGGAAAAGACCCTCGCGTTCGCCACCGGACGCGAAGTCCGCATGGCGGTCGGCTCGCCGGCGCGGATCCGGGAAAAGCTGGATGATCTGTACCGGAACGACGACGTCGTGTCCAGGCTGCTCGAGGGCATCGGCGGCGACTTCGACGTCAAGGAAGTTGCCGACGACGACGATGCTGCCGCGAGCGCGGAGCAGGCGAGCCAGCGGCCCATCGTCAGGTTGGTGGACATGATGCTGGCAGATGCCGCGACCAGCCGGGCGAGCGATATCCATGTCGAGCCCGCGGAAGGCGGCGTCGTGATCCGATACCGGATCGACGGCGTGCTGCGCCAGGTCATGAGAATCCCGCGCTCCGCCGGCATCCCGCTGATCTCCCGGGTGAAGATCATGTCAGGCCTCGACATCGCTGATCGGCTGCGGCCGCAGGATGGACGGGCGCGAATTACCGTCAACAACGAACCGATCGATCTTCGGGTCTCGACTCTGCCCGCGTCCATGGGCGAAAAGGTCGTGATCCGGCTCCTGAGCAGCAAAGGGACCATTCTCGCCCTGGATGGACTCGGCCTGTTTGAGGATGAAGCGGATCAGATTCGTCGCCTGCTTCATTTCAAGGAAGGGATCCTGCTCGTGACCGGCCCCACCGGCTCGGGCAAGACCACGACTCTGTACTCCGCGATTCGAGTGATTCAGGGTGAGGGCGTCAACATTGTCACCGTCGAAGATCCGGTCGAGTATCGGCTGGGCGCGAACATCGTTCAGGTCCAGGTTCACGAGAAGGCGAATCTTACGTTCGCGTCGGCGCTGCGCTCGATTCTGCGGCAGGATCCAGACGTGGTCCTGATCGGCGAGATTCGCGACCAGGAAACGGCGCAAATCGCCGTGCAGGCGTCGCTCACCGGGCACCTCGTTCTCTCTACGCTGCACACCAACGACGCGCCCAACGCCGTCACCCGATTGCTCGACATGGGCATGGAAGCGTACAAAATCGGGTCGGCGCTTCGCGGCGTGGTGGCTCAGCGGCTCATGCGCCGGCTCTGTCCGATTTGCAAGGAGGTCAGCTCAGATCCGGTGCCGGAGCGGCTGGCTCAGTTCATACCTGCAGGCACCGTTCTGTATCGCGCCGTCGGGTGTCCCGAATGCGCGTCCACCGGCTATCGCGGCCGCTTCAGCATCGTCGAGGTCCTGGCGATGAACCTTGAGCTGGAGCGTCTGATCGGGTCGGGTGGGACGGCTGATCGGATCGCCGAGATGGGGCGCCGCAACGGTATGAAGTCGCTCTGGGAAAGCGGTCTCAGGCACGTGCTCCGGGGCGAAACCACTCTGGAAGAGCTGCTTCGGGTCACAGACGTGCCGCAGACTCCGGTCCGCGAGCCGGTGAGCGCTCCGCCATCACCTCGATCAGGCCAACGGGGAGCAACGGCGTCGCCGCCGGCACCGCCTTCGGCTGTCACCGCTCTCCAGGCGCCGCCTGCGTTCGATTTGGGCCTCGATCTCGAGCTGCTGGATGAGAGCCGTCCGGGAGATGGCTACGCCAGGGGTGAGCGGGGTATCTGTGTGCTCCTGGTGGACGACGAAGACGACCTCCGCCGCGTCATGCGGGATCTGCTCGAGCGGGAGGGCTTCACGGTTCAGGAGGCCCGGGACGGAATTCAGGCGCTCGACGAGGTCGATCGTCACGCGCCGGACATCATTGTGCTCGATCTCAATCTGCCGGGGCTCGACGGGTACAGCGTTTTGTCCCAGCTGCGCTCGCGCCAGGCGACCAAGGACATCCCGATCGTGGTGCTGACCGCCAAAGGCGACGAGGAGAACGAGGTAAAGGTGTTCGAGCTCGGTGCCGACGACTTTCTCTCCAAGCCGTTCCGCGCCCGCGCACTCGCCGCGCGGCTCGAAGCCGTTCTCGGCCGCCGCGGCCGATGAAGCAGCCCCTCGCCGATCCCGGCCCAGGCCTCGGTCTCATCAAGCCGTCGGTCAGGGGTCAACCCGCTTACGCACTGAAGCCGTTCGAAGCCCGTCGCAAGCTCAATCAAAACGAGAGTCCGTACGACGTACCTCCCGAGCTCAAGCGGGAGATCCTGGAGCGCATGGCCGGCGCCTCGTGGCATCGCTACCCGGAGTTCCTTCCCGCGCGTCTCCTGGCTCAGCTCTCGTCTCGTTTCAACTGGCCGACGGAAGGAATTCTGGTGGGCAATGGGTCGAACGAGCTGATCCAGGCCACGCTCGCAGTGTCACTGGAAACCGGCGACCGCGTCGTGGCCCCTACGCCGACATTTTCCCTCTACCGGCTCCTCACGAACGTCTTCGGCGGATGCTACGTGCCGGTGGGTTTTGGAGCCGATTTCCGATACAACGTTGAAGCATTGAGCGAGGTCGCCACTGCCGAGCGGGCACGGGTAATCGTCCTCAACTCGCCAAACAATCCCACCGGCTCGGCGCTTCCGCCCGATGGCGTCGAACGGGTGTTGGCAGATACCGACGCGCTTGTTCTGTGCGACGAGGCCTACCAGGACTTCGGCGGCCCCACCGCTCTGGGGCTGCTTGCCACGTCGCCACGCGTGGTGGTCCTGCGCACGTTTTCCAAGGCGCTCGGGCTTGCGGGGCTCCGCCTGGGCATTGCGCTGGCTCACCCAAGCGTTGCCCACGAGATCGCCAAGGCCAAGCTCCCCTACAACGTCAATGTGCTTTCACTCACCGCTGCTGAAGTGCTGCTCGGTCATCCGGATCTCGCCGGCGCCCGCGTTCCCGAAATTATTGCAACGCGGGACCGGACCATTCAGCAGCTGAAAGCGATTCCGGGCCTCACGGTCTTTCCATCTGCCGCGAACTTCATCCTGGTTCGCTGTGTCGCGCTATCCGCGGCCGAAGTGTTCCGCCGGCTGCTCGAGGAGCACGGGATCCTGGTGCGTGATGTATCGGGTGCCCCCGAGCTCGCGGACTGCCTGCGCATCTCGGTAGGGACACCGGAGGATATGGAGGCGGTGGTGGCAGCGCTGGGCGAGATATTGAAATCGTGAACAGTAAATAGTAAACAGTGAACAGGGTGGCCCGGGCTCAGGCCGGCCCCCGTTTACTGTTCACTGTTCACTGTTTACGCTGTTCATATGCCTCGGGCCGCCGAAGTCCACCGGAAAACCAAAGAGACCGATCTGCATGTCCGCCTCGTCCTCGACGGCACCGGCGAGGCGCGGGTGCAGAGTGGGATCGGATTCTTCGACCACATGCTCGAGGCGTTCGCACGGCATGCTCTGATCGATCTCACGATCGAGGGCCGCGGTGACTTGCATGTGGAGGGGCACCACACGGTCGAGGACACCGGCATTGCGATCGGGCAGGCCATCGCGCAAGCATTGGGGGATCGAGCGGGCATTCGTCGCTATGCCGACGCATTGGTCCCGCTGGACGAGGCGCTGGTGCGCGCTGTAGTAGACGTGTCGGGGCGTCCCTACCTGTCGTACCACGTCGACATCCCCAAGTGGCAGATGCTGGGCGACTACGACGTGTTCCTCACCCCCGAATTCTTCCGTGCGCTGGTGCTCAATGCCGGGCTCACCGCTCACATCGACCTGGTCCGCGGCGACAATCCTCATCACATCGTGGAGGCGACGTTCAAGGCATTCGCCCGCGCCATGGATGCAGCAACCACGCTCGATCCGCGGGTGACTGGCGTGCCGTCGACTAAGGGCGTGCTATGATCGCTGTTGTGGACTACGGCGTGAACAACCTGCGCAGCGTGGTCCGCGCCCTGTCCGCAGGTGGGCATGATTCGGTGCTCACGGCTGATCCGGACGTGGTCCGGGCCGCGGATCGAGTGCTCGTCCCGGGCGTGGGTCACTTCGGCCAGGCGGCGGCCAACCTGGACCGCAGCGGACTTGGCGCGGCCGTTCGCGAGGCTGCGGCATCTGGTCGTCCGGTCATGGGGATCTGTCTAGGCCTGCAGCTTTTCCTCGAGTCCAGCGAAGAGGCGCCCGGCGTCCCCGGGCTCGGACTCCTTCCCGGCAAAGCAACTCGCTTCAAGGTTGATCTGCCTGTTCCCCACGTCGGCTGGGCCAGGGTCGAGGCGACCGCGGCCGGGCGTGCACACGGGATGCTTCGCCCCGTGCTCGAGAAGCCCGACTTCTTCTACCACGTCCACAGCTACCATCCGTCCGGACTGTCCAATGGAGCGGTTCTCGCGACCGGCGAGTACGGGTATGTGTTCCCAACGATCGTGGGCGAAGGCAACGTGGTCGGTGCCCAATTTCATCCGGAAAAATCACAACGGGCCGGGCTCGATTTGCTGGGCGCGTTTGCCCACTGGCGTCCGTGACCACCGTACGTACCAAGTTCGTGGACGTGTACGTCCTGCGGGGTTCGGCGGCAGCCCTGGAGGTGCTGCTTCTGTGCCGCGGCGCCGGCGGGCGATGTCCCGGCTCCTGGGAGACGGTGCACGGACACATCGAGCCTGCCGAATCGCCGGCTGATGCCGCGCGCCGGGAGCTTGCTGAAGAGACCGGGCTCGAGGCCGAACGGCTCTACAACCTGAGCCGGGTGGAGTTGTTCTATCAGCACCGGCCGGATGAAGTCGCTCTGGTTCCCGTATTCGCTGCATTCGTTGCAGCCGGCGCGACGGTTCGGCTGAGCCCAGAGCACGATCGCCAGGAGTGGCTTCGACCCGAGGATGCCCGCGCTCGGTTCGCGTGGCCGCGCGAGCGGCGTGCGCTCGACGACATCCTCATCCTGCTGCGCGAGGGTGATGCCGGACCGCTGAACGACGCACTGCTGGTATGCTAGCCCGACGAATTATTCCTTGCCTCGACGTTGCAGGCGGGCGGGTCGTGAAAGGAGTGCACTTCCAGGCGCTGCGCGACGCCGGGGATCCGGTCGCGCAAGCAGCACGGTACGATGCAGAAGGCGCAGACGAGCTGGTCTTTCTCGACATCTCCGCCAGTCACGAAGAGCGGCGTACGACGCTCGAGATGGTGAGTCGGGTGGCCGATACCGTGTTCATCCCGGTTACGGTGGGAGGGGGCATCCGCTCGGTCGCGGATGGCGGAGATGCGTTGCGCGCCGGAGCCGACAAGATCGCAGTGAACACGGCCGCCGTACGAGATCCGCCGCTGGTCGAACGACTCGCCCACAGCTTCGGAACGCAATGCGTAGTGGCGGCGGTCGACGCCAAACGAATAAACGGACGCTTTACAGTGATGGTCACCGGCGGCCGCGAACAGACTTCGCTCGATGCGATCGAGTGGATCCGCAAACTCGAATCACTCGGCGCCGGCGAGATTCTCCTCACCTCGATGGATCGAGACGGCACCCAGTCCGGATACGACCTGCCGTTACTCCGTGCCGCGGCCCCAACTGTCCGCATCCCGGTGATCGCGTCGGGTGGGGCGGGGAAGCTCGAGCATCTGGCAGAAGCGCTCGAGGCCGGTGCCCACGGAGTTCTGGCGGCTTCGATTTTTCACTTCCGAGGCTGCTCGATTCCCGAAGCGAGGGCTTTCCTGCGGGAGAGCGGCTTTCCGGTGCGAGGTGATCGATGATTCCCCAGTCGCCCGGTCAAGTCAGAGTCTGTTCGCGTAGGTGAGGAACTTGTAGCTCCCCTCCCGCTCTATGATCGGTCCAAACAGTCGCTCGTCGTCACACACGACGACGAGGCGGAGTCGACCGGCCGCGCCGTCGAGCAGGGACACGCCTAATGGGCTAGAGAGGGAAAGCCTTACCTGGGGATGATCCGTGCGACGACGGATCTGAGATCGCGTACGTTGAGAGGTTTTGCCACCCAATGAATGGCTGCCGTTGCAGATGGCTCCGAGGCCCGCCCATGGCTTGCGACGACCAGCCGGTCACGCCACTCCGGTCGTGCCTTTAAAAGCGTAGCCGCAAACAGTCGCCCATCGGCCGAGGCCGCATGAGCATCGGCGATCACCACGTCGTATACCGCATCCTCCACCAACCGAAGCGCCTGCTCGCCGCTCCGGACGGTATCGACCACGTGGCCTTCGGGCGCGAAGAGGGCGCTCACCAGCCGGTGTACCGCCGGATCATCATCTACCACGAGGACGCGTGCATGCCGCGAGGGGGGCTCCTCGCCTCGTGCAGCCGGAGCAACCTTCCCGTCCACCTCGGTCGCAGGCGCCGGAACCGGCTCGGCCGCGGTGTACAGGGGAAGCAAGACCGTAAACTCGGCCCCCCCCTCGGGAGCTCGACGATAGCTGAGCCGGCCGTCGTGTGCGTCGATCAGGCCGTAGCTGACAGAAAGGCCGAGACCGGTCCCCTGACCCGGATCCTTGGTGGTGAAGAAGGGTGTGAACAGGTGGGGGACCAGTTCCGGCGGCACACCTCCTCCGGTGTCACGCACCATCAGAACCGCTCGGTCCTCGCTGCGTGCGGTCGCGAGCACGATGCGTCTCGGGCGGTCAGGCGGCAGGTTACCGACAGCGTGGACCGCGTTGGTGAGCAGATTGAGCAGGACCTGTTGCAACTCGTAGCGATCTCCCATGACTCGCACCGGGTCCGGGTCCAGCCTGCGCTCGAGTTCGATCCCGCGCAGCCTGAGCTCGTAGGAGATGAGCAGCGCAGTTCGACCGATCACGTCGTTCAGGTCCACGACTTCCTTGGTGAGTGAGCTGGGTCGCGCAAACGTGAGCAGGTTGCGGACGATGCGCGCGGCACGCTCGGCCTGGTCATGGATTACCCGCAGGTGCTCCCGAGTCGGCTCCGGCACGCGCATGGGGGGCTCGAGCAGCAGCTCAGCCAGCCCGGCGATCGAAGTCAGCGGGTTATTGAGCTCGTGGGCCACACCCGAGACCAGCTGCCCGATCGATGCCATTTTCTCGTTCTGAATCAGTTGCCCCTCGAGCGCCCGCTGCTCGGTCACGTCCTCGACCAGAATCGTCACGCTGCCTTCAGCGCCGGGTCCCCATACGGGCGATGCGGTGAGGCGCAACTGGCGTCCATCGGATTCACGGCGCAGCTCGATTGGTCCAGGACGCTCGAGCCGCTGCGCGGCCGCCAGCAACTCGGTCGAGATCGGGGCCGATTCCATGACGGCGGTAGTGAAATCCGCGCCGATCAACGTTTCTACCGGAACGCCTGCCAGTTTGGCCAGCGCCTGATTGGCCCGCAAGATCTGACCGGCCCAACCCACAACGCAGAGTCCCTCGGTGAGCGCATCGAAGGCGGCTTCCCATTGCTCCGTGCTTCGGCGTACCATCTCGAAGAGACGGCTATTGGCCACGGCCATAGAGGTCTGCGTCGCGATGGTCGAGAGAAGCCAGAGATCTTCGGTGGTGAAGGGCCCTTCGCGGCGATTGGCAACGGCCAATGCTCCGACGGGGCGGCCCTGCGAGCGGAGGGGAGCGACCGCCGCCGACTGAACCGTTTCTCCTTCCATCAGCTGAATGGAGGGACGCTCAGCGGCCTGACTCACCTCGATTCGCTCACGAGCCAGGGCGAGGCGCAATAGTCCCGGATCCGGCACGCCGATTTCCCGTCCTTCCAGGTGCGTCAGGTCACCGGTACCGGCGATGGCGCGCAGGGCGCCGGTTTCCTCGTCGATCAAGGCAACCAGTGCACCTTCCGCTTGAAGAAATCGAGCGGCGTACCGGGCGACCTGCTCCGCGATGCGCTCAAGCTCGATCGACTCGGCCAGGACATAGCTCAGCTCCTGGAGCGAGAACAGCTCGCTGATCCGACGATCGAGCTGGCGGGCCGCTTCGACTTCCCTCGCCTCAGCCGCGAGTGCTTGCCGCTCCAGGCGACCGATCGCGAACCACACGGTGACGGCCAAGAGAAGGACGGCGCCCACGGCCACGGGACGGTTGGCAATGAGTGCGACCGCGGTACAGGCGACAATCGCGAGGATTGCGATGGTGCCTGGAGTGATGGACCGAAGCCGCGATTCGAGGGGCAATGGCTGCCGTAAGGGGCGAGAGCTACTGGAATTTCGTTGGCGGCGGAGTTGACAGGCAAGTCAATTGGGAGTACCCTGTTAGGATATATAGTTGCATCTGATAATCATTCTCAATCCCGCGGCTGATCGCTGTTCCAGGGCGGCGATCGGCCGCTTCATGAGGCGCTTCGATGGCCATGCCGGTCGCTCAACTCCTGCTTCTCACGCTGCTGCTCGCACCGGCGCTCGCCGCGCAGACTCCAGGCACCGGCAGCATGCGCGGCAAGGTCGCGGGGCCGAATGGGCCCATCGCGGAAGCGACCGTCAGGCTCATGGGTGCGGACCGCCATGCGGCTACCGATCAGGCTGGGGAGTTTCGGCTCGACGACCTGAGCCCGGCCCAGTACACCCTCGAAGTTGCTGCCGTTGGATTCGTTGCCGAGCGTCGTCCCGTCCGAGTGCTCGAAGACAGCGTTACCACGGTCAGCATCCGTCTCCGGCCCGAGGCTCAACAGCTCGCCGAGGTGAGCGTTACCGGTCGTGCGCCGGCGCCTAGGCCGGTCGGGATCATGCCGGACGCTCTGGATGGGCAGGTGTATTCGGGCAAGAAGACAACGGTCCTCGCGCTCGATAGCCTGGATGTGAACGCCGCGCAGGACATCTCGCGTCAGGTTCTGGGCCGGGTTCCCGGTCTCAATGTGTCGGAGACGGACGGTGCAGGGTTTCCATCGAACGGGATCGGTTTCCGGGGTCTCAATCCCACGCAGTCGACCGAAGTGAATGTCCGTCAGAACGGGTACAACATCGCGGCGGATCCCTACGGCTATCCGGAAGCCTACTACCTCCCGCCTGCGGAAGCGCTGAGCCAGGTTCAGCTGATCCGTGGTGCATCCTCGCTGGGCTACGGCTCAATGTTCGGCGGCGCGGTGAACTACGTGATCCGGGACGGCACGCCACGGAGCGCGCCGGTGGCCCGCGCTCGCTTCACCGGCGGCAGCTATGCCGCGTTCGATGGCTTTGGTGATGTCGGCGGTGGGTTCGGCGACGTCACGTATTACGGCTTCGTTCAGTATGGTAGTCAGAACGGCTGGCGGCCCAACGGCGATGTCGAGCATGTGAACGGCTTCGGCCGGGTACGGTGGCAGGCGTCGAACCGCTGGCAGTTCGGCATCGAGTACAGCCTGTTGCGCAACGAGATCCACATGCCCGGCGGGCTCACGGACGCCCAGTTCAACGCGGATCCCAGTGCGTCCTTTCGAGCGCGCAACTGGCTGGCGAGTCCCTGGAACATCCTCGCGCTGACCGCCAACTATTCCCCGGCGCGAAACGTCACCGTCTACACCACTCTTTGGGGGAACCTGAGCCAGCGATATCTCGTGTGGCGGAACGAGGACGGCGGCGCCGGCGCGCCGGACGACATCGACCCTGCCACCGGCCAGTTCGTAGCCCGCGAGGTGGAGCGGGAGAAGTTCACCAATGCGACCCTCGAGTCGCGGCTCAACTGGACGTTCCCTCTGTTCGGCCGGACCGGGACGTTTGCGGCAGGCATCCGGGCGTTCGCCGGCCGGATGCACCGACAGGAGGGCGGCGAAGGAACGACCGGGTCGGATTTCGACATGACCGTCATCGGGCCGTACGAGAAGGACATCAACTTCTACAACACGAACCTGGCCGGGTACATCGAACAGGTCGTTCCGCTGGGCGACCGACTCGTGGTCACGCCAGGAATCCGGCTCGAGTATCTGCACTCAACGAGCGAGGGGTACACCGATACGACTTTCAGTCCCCTCGCGCGAAACCGGACGTTTGCCTTACCAGGAGTAGCAGCCCAATTCCGCACGTCGAGCACAACTGAGCTCTACGGAAGCGTGGCGCGCTCCTACCGCGCGATCGATTACTCGTCGCTCACGCCCTTTGCCAGTATCTCCCGGATCGATCCGAATTTGCGTGATCCCAATGGCTACACCACCGACATCGGCTGGCGCGGCCGTCTGGCCAACTCGGCCCTGAACTTTGATGTCGGTGTGTTCCGGATCGAGTACGGCGATCGTATCGGGCTGGTTTCCGGTGTCGATCCCGACGGCACGGCGTTCACCCTTCGAACCAACACTGGGAACAGCGTGCATCGCGGGGTCGAGGCATACTTCGAAATCCATCCGCTCACTCTGCTCGGGGGCTCCAGCATCGGAGACCTCTCGGTCTTCGACGCGTTTGCCTACACCGATGCCAAGTACGTCGCCGGGGAATTCGAAGGCAATCGGGTCGAGTACGCGCCTGAATTCGTGAATCGGGTCGGCCTGGCTTACGCGCGTGGGGCTCTGTCGGGAACGTTCCAGGTGTCCAGCGTGAGCGAGCAATTCGGCGACGCCAACAATACGATCGGCGGATCGGATGCGAACGTTGGCTTAGTGCCGGCCTACGCGGTGCTCGATCTGACAGCGCGGGCCAGACTGGGCCGCCGCTTCAGTCTGGGAGGCGGGGTCAACAACCTGGCCGACAAGCATTACTTCACCAAACGCACCGACGAGTATCCTGGTCCGGGCATCATCCCGTCCCCCGGACGCAGCGTGTATCTCACATTGGGAGCCGACTTCTAGCGCGAGCGGCGGCTATCCAACCAGCGCGAGGATGGACTCTCCCAGATCGCGGATGCCGAGACCGGTGCGCGCGCTGGTCAGCTGAACCTGGTCTTCCTGAAGGCCCAGCGCTTCGCCAATCGCGCGAACGCTCTCCCGCTGGCCCGCACGTCCCAACTTGTCGGCCTTGGTCAGCACGGCGAGGACAGGGCGGCCGCTTTCAATCAGCAGCTCCTGGATCTCGCGGTCGCCCTTCGAAGGCTCGTGGCGAACGTCGAGCAGCCACGCGACCCCCGAGAGGGTTTCCCGCTCTCGAAGAAAGCGATCGATCAACCTCCGATAACCAGCGCGTTCTCCTTTGCTGGCCCGGGCGAACCCATAGCCCGGCAAGTCTACCAGATAAAAGCGGGCCAGCCGATACGCGTTGAGCAGCGTAGTCTTTCCGGGCGTCGCGCTCACCCGCGCCAGGTTTTTCCTCCCGACGAGAGCGTTCAGCAGGCTCGATTTGCCGACGTTGGATCTGCCGATGAAGGCGACTTCGGGGAGAGGCGGCGAGAGCCGCACCAGAGGGTCGGGGAAGCTGCCGACGAATTCGATCTCGACGCCGGCGAGCCCGGCGCCGCGGGTCACGCCTCGCGCTTGGTCCGCGGGCGCTCCGTCACGATCAGCGGGGTGACGCCCTCGACGATCGATTCCTTGGTGATGACGACCTCGCGCACATCGTCACGCGTAGGCAGGTCGAACATGATGTCGGTCATCATGGTCTCGAGGATGGAGCGGAGCCCCCGAGCGCCCGTGCCGCGCTTCAGCGCCCGTTGGGCCACCGCCCTGAGCGCCTCGTTGTCGAAGGTCAGACCGACATTTTCCAGATCGAACAGCTTCTTGTACTGCTTGGTCAGCGCATTCTTCGGCTCGACCAGGATGCGCATGAGCGCATCCTCGTCCAGCGCTTCGAGCGACACTACCACGGGAAGCCGGCCGACCAGCTCGGGGATGAGCCCGAACCGAAGCAGATCGTCGGGCTCGACGTCGGCATAGGGGTTCTTCTGGTCCGGTTCGGCCTTCCGGCCGTTGGCTTCGCTGCCGAAGCCGATCTGCTGCCGGCCGGTGCGGGCCTGAATGATCTTCTCCAATCCGTCAAACGCACCGCCGCAGATGAACAGGATGTCCTTGGTGTTGATCTGGATGTATTCCTGCTGCGGGTGCTTCCGACCGCCCTGCGGCGGTACCGAGGCGACGGTGCCCTCGAGGATCTTGAGCAGCGCCTGCTGCACGCCCTCGCCCGAGACGTCCCGGGTGATGCTCGGATTTTCCGACTTCCTGGCAATCTTGTCGATCTCGTCGATGTAAACGATGCCTCGCTCGCACTCGGCCACGTTGAAGTCCCCGGCTTGGAGCAGGCGTACAAGGATGTTCTCGACATCCTCACCCACGTAGCCGGCTTCGGTGAGCGTGGTAGCATCGGCAATGGTGAAGGGAACGTCGAGAATGCGGGCGAGGGTCTGAGCGAGCAACGTCTTGCCGACGCCGGTCGGGCCGAGGAGCAGAATATTCGACTTGTCGAGCTCGACGTCCGCCTCGCGCCCGTTGGACGCGTTAATGCGCTTGTAGTGATTGTAGACCGCCACCGCCAGAGTCCGCTTGGCCCGCTCCTGCCCGATCACGTACTGGTCCAGCACATCCTTGATTTCGGTTGGCGTGGGGACCTGGGTAATGCTGTCGGCAACCTCCCGCTCTTCGTCCTCCGCCAGAATCTCATTGCAGAGCGTGATGCACTCGTTGCAGATGTAGACCGACGGCCCGGAAATGAACTTCCGGACCGAGTCTTTGGACTTCCCGCAAAAGGAGCAACGAAGGTGCTTGTCGTTGGACATGGCGGCAATCGGTTGAGCGGTCCCGGAAAGCTGCCCCCCGCTCAGGAGGGCGTCAAGGTCTCTTTCGCGCCGTTCTTACTCGGCACCACGAATTCCTTGCGCGGAATAAACACCGCGTCGATGAGGCCGTAGGCCTTCGCTTCATCGGAGCTCATGAAGCGGTCCCGATCCATGTCGCGCTCGATGGTTTCGAGCGGCTGGCCGGTGTGCTTGGCATACAGCGTGTTCATCTTGGAGCGCAGATACAGGATCTCGCGAGCCTGAATTTCGATGTCCGCCGCAGTACCCTGGGCGCCGCCCGACGGCTGGTGGATCATGATCCGAGCATGGGGGAGTGCGCTCCGCTTGCCAGGGGCACCCGCACAGAGGAGGAAGGAGCCCATGGACGCGGCCATCCCCATGCAGATCGTGTTGACCGGGGCGCGAAGGTGCTGCATCGTGTCATAGATCGCCATTCCGGCCGACACCACCCCGCCCGGGGAGTTGATGTACAGGTAGATGTCCTTGTCCGGATTGTCAGCCTCGAGAAAGAGCAGCTGGGCAATAATGATGTTGGCGACGTCATCGTTGATCGGCGCGCCAAGGAATACGATGCGGTCCATGAGGAGCCGGGAGAAAATGTCGTAGGTCCGCTCCCCGCGGCTCGAACGCTCGATGATGTACGGCGGATATAGTGTGGCCATCGTCACGTGCTCGCCTCTTCGACCGTGGACTGCGAGAGGAGATGGCTGAACACCTTCTCCTCGGTGATGGCCCGCTCCAACTCCGCGAGCCGATTCGACTTCTGCAACGAGGCGTAAAGCTCACCAGTGGGCAGGTTCCGTGCCGCCGCCATGGTGGCAATCCGCTCGTCCAGGTCGGCTTCCGTTGCCTTAAGTCCGTGCCCCTCCGCTGCAGCTTCCAGCACCAGATCTCGCTGCACTTGTTGCACAGCTATGGGCCGAAATTGGGCTTCGAACCCGGCCATCTGATCGTCCGGGATCTTATACATGTGGGCGAGGCCGTGCAGCACCCGGTGCACCAGAGAGTCCGGGGCAGGGATTCGGTTCGCCTCGATGAGCTGAGCCAGCAGCGCCTGTCGCACGTTGGCATCAGCCTCCCGGGTAGCCTCCCGCTCGAGATCCTGGCGGACAGCCGCCCGCAGCGCGTCCAGATTCTCGAACTCGCCGACCTCCCTGGCAAACGCGTCATCCAGCGCGGGAAGCTCCTGTCGCTTTACCTCGAGCAGATGAACCCGGACCTTCCGGGTCTGCCCGCGCCGGCTCGCGTCAGGGTGATCGTCCGGGAATCGAACCTCGGTTTCCAAGGTTTCGCCGGGGAGCAGCGTCATGATCCGCTCTTCCAGCTCGGGGATCGCCTGCCGCTCTCCAATCACCAGCGTGTAGGGCTGGGCCGTGCCGGGATTGGAGCCATCGAGCGGGGCGACTTCCACCCGGACCATCTGTCCCGGCACCGGTCGCTCGTTCTCCACCGGCAGCCACGCCGAGCGGTCTTCCCGAAGGCGCTGTACCTGCTCCTCTACGGTCGCATCCGTCACGGGGGCGACTGTGCGGGTAAGCCGGAAGCCTCCTTCGCGCTCGAGCTTGATCTCGGGGCGGACTTCAACCAGCAACTCGAATTCGATAGGGCTGTCGGCTTCGAACTTGAGATTGCGAATGGATGGATCGGCGATCGGCTTGAGGGATTCGCTCTGGCGCGCGGTTTCCCAACTCTCCCGGATGACCTCTTCGAGTATGGTCTGACGGATCGCGTCGCCGAATCGCTTTCGCACCACGCCGACCGGCGCCTTGCCAGGCCGAAAGCCGGGCAGTCGAGCTCGCGTGGTGTAGTACTTGAGGGCGCGGTCCTCGGCCTCGCGTACCCGATCCAGCGGGACGGTCACTCTAAGGGATTTGGAAGCAGCATCCTCGCCAGTTTTCTCTACGACGATACTCATAAGGACCAGAATCTAGCCCGATACGAGAGCAATCGGCAGATGCGTCGGCGCACAAGTCGCAGGGGATTCAGAGCTCGTTGTGGCGCTCGCAATCGCCTGGAGCCACAGGCAACGCGGGGTAAGAGCGAGGTCGGGCGACGGATCGTGAGGCGGTGGACCCGAGCCGGTCCGGCGAGGTGAGCCGTGGCACCCGTAGTCCGCAATCTGCGCCGCAAGGCGCGGCCTGTCCTGCACGAGCGACATGGGAGGCGCGCCGCGAAGCGTTTTCGTGGCCGCATCCGGGCTGCTCGTTGGGCAGCGCTAATGCTTTAGCTGGTAGTCACTTGAGTTGCCCTAGTAGGTGCCCATGTTGCGGTGGGTGACGTTGGTTTGCACGCGCGGTACGCTCGTTGCCCGAATCGGCAGCGCTCCCCGCGAACAACTCGGCTCGAGGTACCCATGACCAGCGCGCTCCGGTTGAGCCTTGCTCTCGCTGCCACTGTTACGACTCTGGCGGGATGCAGTTCTGAGGCGGTGGCACCCAATCAGCCTAGCGTGGACGCCTTCATCGCGGGCGTTACCGCCCGCGGCGGCCAGGTGACTGCAGTGCTCAACGACTTTGTGCCACCGGCGGCGTCGTCGGGCCCGATTGCCCGTGTGCCTGCGACGGGCAGCGTCTCTCATGCGCACGGAAGCCGGTTGCGGGTCGGCGTAAGCGGGGCTGCCGACTTTACCCGGGTTTACGTATGGTCCCCGGGCGCGACGGGATCCTGGGATATCCTGTTGCCCAACGACGTCACAATGGAAGACCTCGATATCACGGTGAGTCCCGCGCTTCGTGCGGGGAACCTGCGAGTCCGCTATACCCTCGAAGGTCCCACCGGCGTCGGTGGACCGACCGAGCAACTGCTCCAGATCGGCAGCTGAGCGCCCCCCAAATGCGGTCGAGCCGCGCAGCAGCCACGCTGCGCGGCACGTGAGCGCACTCACCGCATTCCCCACGACCACACACACAAGTACGTAACATGCCCGGCCAATCGGCACCGGGCGTGAAGGGGTGCGCTACGTAAGGTGGCTGCCAATGCGAATTCTGATCGCTAACGACGACGGCATTTACAGTCCGGGGCTCGCAACGCTCGCCAAGGTGGCGGGTCAGTTTGGTGAGGTGCGAATCGTCGCGCCGGACGTCGAGCAGTCGTCGATGGGCCACGCCATCACCCATTCCCGACCGCTCTCGCTTCGGCGTACCAAGCTCGACGAATTCGACGCCTGGCGCGTGAACGGAACGCCGGCCGACTGCGTCGCGCTGGGCGCATCCCAGTGGGAGAACGTGGATGTGGTGCTATCAGGAATCAACCTGGGCGCCAACCTGGGCAACTCGACCTGGCACTCGGGCACGCTCGCCGCGGCCAAGCAGGCCGCATTGCTCGGCCTGCGCGGGGTGGCGCTGAGCACGCCGGTCACCGAGGACCAGCCTGATTTCAAGGCATTGGTCCCCTGGGTAACGCGAGTGCTGGAGCTGGTCCTGCCGCAGAAGGACCTATCGCTGGTGAACGTGAATTTTCCACCGGAGCCGCGCGCCATCCGATGGACTCGACAGTCGGTTCGCCACTACGACGGGCAGGTCGTTCCCGGGCAGGATCCGCGAGGGCGCACGCATTACTGGATTACGGTCGTTCCACTGGGGCCGCCCGAAGAGGGAACCGATCGATGGGCTGTGGAGCAGGGGTGGGTCTCGCTCACGCCTCTCCGGCTGGATCTCACCGACGAGAAAGCGCTGGCGCACGCGGTCTCAAAGGCACCACCGGACCGCACCGCGGATGATTGATGTAGACAAAGATGGTGACTTGACCGTACCCGCACCGAACAATTAGGCTACCGGTCGCGATCAACCGGCGATGGAGTTCGCCCTGAACCGCCGCTGATTCCTAAGCGGCTGATGACTCCTGCAAGGCCCAAGCGGCCCGGCAGGAGCTTTTTATGTCCGGGCACTCTGTTTGGAGGGCTCAATCCTCATGATCGTCTGGTATGTGGCACTTGGCGGCGCGGTTGGCAGCGTGGCTCGGTTTCTGTTTGGCGAATTTCTCCAGCAGAGGTCTGGCCTGGCGTTCCCCATCGGCACGCTGGTCATCAACGTCAGCGGCTCACTGCTGTTGGGATTCCTCCTGCGTTACTCGCTGGCAACACCGGCGATCTCGCCCGAAGTACGAGCGCTCATCGCGGCCGGATTCTGCGGGGGCTACACCACATTCTCTGCCTTCAGCTACGAGGCCGCCGCTCTTTTAGAAGAGGGTGACTTGAGCAGGGCGGCTCTCTACATCGTCTTGAGTGTTGCCCTGTCGCTGGTCGGTACGTTCGCGGGGCTGAGTCTCGCCAGTGCGCTGCTCGATGCACGTCGTGGCTTGTAGAGCGGACTAGCCAGTAACCGAAGGGCTCGATAGAGGAGACAACCGTATGCACGGCTTCAAGGGGGAGCGCACCCTGATGCGGATCCACATCGGCGAGCGCGATCGCTGGCACGGGCGAGCACTTTATCAGGCGATTGTCGAGCTGCTGCGCAAACGACACTACGCCGGCGCGACCGTGCTTCGCGCGATCATGGGTTACGGAGCAAGTTCCAAGCTCCGCACCGATCGGATCGAAGTTCTCTCGCTCGACTTGCCGATCATCATCGAGTGTGTGGATACGGAGGAGCGCATTGCTGCGATCCTTCCCGAGTTGGATGAAATGATCGGCGGTGGACTCATCACTCTGGAGCGGGCGCGGGTGATCATGTACCGGCCCGACCTGCCCTTCGAGGATCGTACCGAGGGCTGGGAGATCGATCGGACCGGCGGCCGGCAATCGGAACCGCCACCGGAGCCGCACGATCCAGGCTAGGCCGAGGCGTCCGGCGCCAAGACCATGGATTGTCGAGGCGCCACTTCGGGTCCGCGAGCGGCCACCGGCTACGGCAAATCGCTATACTCGATCGAATCCGGGTGACAGTTGCGGCGGACTTATGGGAGGCGGTGAGTCATGCAGCTGCAGTTCCATCCTTCCTTCTACAAGAGCGCGGCGGTCTGCTCGGTGCTCTCGGCGATCACGACACTGGGGCTGATCTTTCTGCCGCGCTTTTTCGGGCCGGTCGAGGGCTTTGAGGCGCGCATGGGGCGGGTGCACGATCCCATGTACGCGCTGCGCTCCTGGGTGTATTTGGTCCACCCATTCCTGACGTTCACGGCCGCGCTTGCCGTCGCGATGCGCATTCGCAAGCTCGCATCCGCGGCAGCACTGATCGGCTTGCTGGGTTTTGCGTTGTGGGCGTTTACCGAGGCCGGGCAACAGACGCTGACGCTGTTCGCATTCGACAAATGGCGCGTCGCGTACGCCACTGCCGACGAGCTCACTCGCGCGCAGATCCGCACGAACACGGTGATGTACGATGGCTTGTGGGATGCGATGTATTTCCTATTGCTGATCGGTTTCACGATCGGCAATACCTGCTTCGGCGTTGTGCTCGCGCGCGGGCATGGCCTGACCCGTGTGGTCGGCTACTTCTTCTTCGCTGCGGTTGCGCTCACGCTCACCTACATTGCCGGCGAGCTCGGCTTGCCACCCGTGCCGGAGGCGCTCGAGACCTGGGCTTATCCGGCCATCCAGCCTCTGGGCCGGACGCTGATCGGCGTCTGGTTGTGGCGGGCTGCCACGGAGGACGACGCCCTGCCGGGTGGGGTCGCTATGGCTCACGATGGGCGCTGGCTCAATCGCGAGGCGAGCTAGCAGCCTGATGATGACGCCGGCGGAGCGACTCCCATCCTCCGTCCGCCGTCCAGCCACCGTCTACGGCAAGCGCGTGCCCGTTGATGAAGCCGCTCGCCTTATCGTCCGCGAGAAACGCAATGGCGAACGCGACATCATCAGGCGTTGCGAATCGTCCCATTGGTACGCGCCCGATGATGTCCGCGTCGGTGTAGCTTCCACCGGCCTGATCGTCGGCGTCCATTTCCGTCTTGACCCAGCCTGGGCAAACGGCGTTCACGCGTATGCCTCGCGGGCCCCATTCCGCGGCGAGCGTCCGCGTCAGGCCGATCAATCCATGCTTGGACGCGTTGTATGCTGCGCGGTCCGCAATGCCCACGAGCCCGGCCACCGACGCCACATTGACGATGCATCCTTGCTTGGCGGCGAGCATCCTCTTGCCGAAAGCCTTGGCCAGGAGGAACGGCGCGACCAGGTTCATGTCCAGCACTTTGCGATACACATCGGCCGAGATGTTCTCCGCGGGAGCGATAGAACTGATCCCCGCGTTGTTGACCAGGACATCAGTTCGGCCCCACGCGTCGTACACTTTGCGAACGAATTCCTCAACCACTGATTCGTCAGCGATATTCCCGGCGTGGCCAATGACCTCGCCTCCGCGGGACAGAATCGAGTGCATTGTCTGGTCGGGCATAGCCAGATCGTTGAGCGCCAAGCGGTACCCTCGCTCCGCCAGGACTTGGGCCACTCTGCGCCCGATGCCTCGCGCGGCTCCGGTCACCGCTGCGGTACGCTTCCCTTGATGCAATTGGCCTCCCGGTATTCATCCTGAGTCGACCACGGCGGGAGCACGGGCTCGCCTACCGGGTAAGGTAGGCCGTTGCGCGTCCTGGAAGGAACAGAAAGCACCTCCTGCCGGATAATGCCTGACACCATCGTGTACTGGACCCGGCTCATTACTGCTGGCATAATGTCCTGGCATGTCCATCGTCTGTCGGACCCGCTTGAAGTAGAAGCACCCTGCTCCGTCGGGAAAGCAGTCAAGGCCGCCACGCCTGACAAAGGGAGTAACTGGGGATGAAGAGCAAACGCATGCGGATGATTGCTATCTCCGCGGCACTCGTGAGTGTCGTGGAGGCCAGCGCCCTGGCCGGCCAAAGCAAGGACACTTTGAAGGTGCCGGGTGGGCTCGCGTTCTCTGAGTTCAAGGGATACGAAGCCTGGCAGCTTGTCTCCGTCAGTCAGGACGGAGGCCTGTTTGCCGCGATCCTCGCCAATCCGGTGATGATCAACGCCTACAAGGCCGGCATTCCGGGCAACGGCAAGCCGTTCCCAGATGGCTCCAGGATGGCAAAGATCCATTGGAGCCCGAAAAAGTTGGAGACGTTTTCGGCAGCGACGGTTCCGGGCACGCTACATGACGTCGATTTCATGGTGAAGGACAGCAAGAGGTTCGCGGGCAGTGGCGGCTGGGGATGGGCGGCCTTCGAGTATGACGCCGCGACCAGTAAGTTCAGGCCCGCCAACTCGACCGACCAACCGCCGCAGGCGAACGACGCCAAGTGTGGATTCGCGTGTCATACGATAGTGAAGACGAGAGACTACGTCTTCACGGATTACGGGAAGCGCTGACCGGGACTGCTCCACAGGGAAGTGCGAACGCCGGGAGTCGAACCCGGACCCCTTAACGGGACAGGATCCTAAGTCCTGCGCGTCTGCCAGTTCCGCCACGTTCGCGAGCAGGTCAACGATAACACGCTTTTGATCTGTACTCCTGCGGCGGTGCCGACGGTGGCATCGTCAAGGGTGAAAACGCCGAGGTGCGTGGGGCTCGGATACCGGCGCCTTCGCCCGCCCAAGGAAAGTGGTCTGCCAGCCGAGCGTGAAGGTGTCGAAGTCGCCGCCCAGACGGGTCGTTGCGCCGGTAGACCACGCAAGCTTCACGGAGTTGATCTGACCAACGGGCAGCGAGGCAGTCAGACCGAGGCGCGTGCTCTCCTGGCGCTCCGCTGCAGGCTGGCCCGCCACCACCGTACGGCCCCCAGAATAGAACGTGGCATTGCCGGTAACCCACAGCCGGGACTTAAAGGTGTACCCCACGTGGGACTGGAGCGAGATGAGCGGCCGCTCTTGCCGCACCTGGCCGCCGAAAAAAGACGAATTTGGGGTGAAGAACCAGCAGCCGCCGTACAGTTCCAGCGTCCATTTGCCAAGCGGCTGGGAGACGCCCACCTCAGGCTTGAAAGCCCAGCGGTTCGTTCCGAGATTAATCAACTTGTCCGGAAAGTATTCTCCGGTGGGCAGCCCGACCGTTACACTGGTGCCTACGATGGTCTCCGGG
>JBKPOS010000214.1:0-5896 GCA_046733215.1 Gemmatimonadota bacterium | reverse complement strand
CCCCGACCCCGTCACTCCGCCTCCGCACGATCAGCGAACTGCAGCACCCAGTGGAGCGTCCGCTGCAGGGCCCTCCAACTCACGCTCGGATCACCCGGTGCAGACAAGAACCCGAGTGCACGGGCCGCGACGGGGCTAGATCAACGGCTCGCGCGCCTCGCCCGCGCTCGACCCGCCCGGCCGCCTCACGCGTACGCGAGCGGGCGGATATTCTGGTTGTGCCGGAACAGATTCTCCGGGTCGTATTTTCCCTTGAGCTTGCTCAGCCGATCGTAGTTCCGCCCGTAGGCCGCCCGCACCCGATCGCTTTCGTCCTGCGTCAGGAAATTGACGTACACGCTCCCGGTGGCGAACGGAGCCGTGGCCTGGAACAGGTCGCGAGCCCACCCGATGCATGCCGCATCTTTGGCCGGATCTTCCCAGCGGCCATGCACATTCATGACGAACTGGCCGTCCCGATGCCCGTAGGCGGTCGCATCGTTGGCGACGCGAGCCACTGCGCCGCCCAACTGAGCAAACGCAATCTCGGTGCTCGGCTCCGGCAGCTTGTTCGCGTGCGCGATCAGCGCGTCGATGAGCCCGTCGCTGACCTCGCTGAAGTCGTGCGACTTCCAGTAGTTGCGCACGCCCGGCGTGAGTAGCGGGTCCAGAATCTGCTGCCAGGCCGCATAGGGATGCGGAGCCACCACATCGGCGATCGGCTTCCCGAATTTGCGCAGCGGTGCCGCCACCCGCTCGCCTTCTGCCAGGTCCTTCCCGCAGTAGCAGGCGGCCAATGCCAGAATCTCCTTGCCGTGCCATTCGGGTGGCAGGAAGGGCAGGGGCGGTGCTTTTCTCATCACGAACCAGCACACGAAGTCATCCGGAGTCTTGGGCAGGAAATCGCGATAGAAATGCAGCACGTCCCGTGCGTGGCTGAGTGGATGGACGATCAGTCCCGAGAGCACCTCTGGTCCTACCGGATGGAGCCGGAACTCGAACGACGTGACGACCCCGAAGTTTCCGCCGCCACCGCGAATTGCCCAGAACAGATCCGGGTTCTCATCGGTGCTAACCCGAGTGATCTCTCCATTGGCGGTGACCATCTCTGCGGAAATCAGGTTGTCGATGGTGAGACCGAAGCGCCGGCTCAACCAACCGAATCCGCCGCCGACCGTGAGGCCACCGATGCCGGTCGTCGAGTTGATGCCGAGCGGGGTGGCCAAAGCTGCCGTCTGGGTTTCCCGATCCACCTCGGCCAGGGTCGCGCCACCGCCTACCAGCGCGGTGCGGGCATTCGGATCCACCTGCACCTGCCGGATCAACGAAAGGTCGATCGTGAGCCCGCCCTCGCACATTCCGTTGCCGGCGATGTTGTGTCCGCCGCCGCGCACGGCGAGCAGCAGGTCGTGCTCGCCCGCGAAGCGCACCGCGTGTGCGACGTCAGCGGCATCGGTGCATCGGGCGATGAGGCCGGGGCGTCGGTCGATCATGGCGTTCCAGATGCTTCGGGCTTCGTCGTAGCCGGGTGCACCCGGCGCCAGCAACGTTCCCTTCAGCCCCAATCGAAGCTGCTCGATGGCCTCCGTCCCAATCTGTTTCCGGGAGCCATCGCTCGTAGTCAACGTGGCACTCATCGAACCCCCTGTTTGTCACAATGCCGATGGGATGAACCCTTCCCGGAGGCCATTGTGCATCCGGGGCTCGGGGTTGTCCAGTATGGAAACCGAAGTGAGGAGGCTAGGCGACTGCCCGGGTTGGGCTTGCGAGAAGCTCGCGCAGCGTAGCTGCCGGCAAAGCTGGGGCGAAGAGGTGGCCCTGACCAAGTTCACAGCCGAGGGCCAGCAGCGCCTCACGCTGCTCGGCCAGCTCGACACCTTCCGCGACGGTTCGGAGCTTGAGCGTATCGCTCAGGCCCACGATGGCGCGGGCGATGGCGGATCGCTCCGGGCCGGCTCCAACATCGTCCACGAACGGCTTGGCAATCTTGAGGATGTCGATCGGGAACCGGCGCAGATAGCCCAGCGAGGAATAACCGGTTCCGAAATCATCGATGGCGAGTTGAATCCCCAGCGCCTTGAATGCGAGCAGCCGCTCCAGCGCTGCCGAGGTCTGCTGCATAAGGATGCTTTCCGTGATCTCGAGCACTACGGCTCTCGGTTCGACCGCCGACTCGGCGAGAGCGCGGCGGGTGGCCTCCACGATATCGCGCTCCTGGAGCTGTCGCCCGGAGATGTTGACCGCGATGGAAAGGTCGAGGTCGGGGTGGTCGGCGCGCAGCTGCCGGATCTGTCGGCACGCCTCGCGCAGCACCCAACTGCCGAGGCTCACGATCAACCCGGTCTCTTCCGCCAGTGAGATGAACTGCTCGGGAAGGAGGTGCCCGAGGCGCGGGTGATCCCAGCGCACCAGCGCTTCGATGCCGCGGACAACCCCGGTTCGGAGGCAAACGATCGGCTGATAGTGCAGCTCCAGCCGCTCTCCTTCAATCGCAGTACGCAGCGCCGACTCGAGCTCCAATCGTTCGCGGATGTCGGTGTACATGTGGGCCTGATAGGTCTCCGAGCGACCCTTGCCCCGGCGCTTGGCGGTGTACATCGCCACGTCCGCATTCCGGAGCAGATCATCCGCCGACTCGCCGCTGCTGGTCGCGGCCACGCCGATGCTGGCGTTCACCTGGACCTCGGTGCCCTTCAGCATGAACGGCTGCGCCATCGCCGAGGCAAGCCGCTCCACCATGGCGGTGTGGCCATCAGGTCCGGGCGAGTCCTCGACCAGAATGGCGAACTCGTCGCCGCCCAGTCGAGCGACGGTATCCGTCGCGCGGGCGCACGAGCGGAACCGTTCGGCGGCAGCCACCAGAAGGCGATCGCCCTCGGCGTGACCAAGACTGTCGTTCACCTTCTTGAAATCATCGAGGTCGAGAAACAGCACCGTGATCGAGTGGCCGTGGCGCCGCGCGAGCGTGAGAGCGTGACTTACCCGATCGCGGAACAGGGCCCGATTGGCCAGGCCGGTGAGCGGATCGTGGAATGCCTGATGGAGCAGCTCTTTTTCCAGTCGCTTGCGCTCACTCACGTCGCGCGTGTTGAGCACGATGCCCCGCACGGCGGGCTCGTCCAGCAGGTTGGTCGCAATCAACTCCGCATGCAGCAAAGCTCCGTCCGTCTGGCGGAACCGCCACTCGACCGGCGAGGTGACCCCCCGGAGCTGCCCGGCTTCGCGACAGAAGGTACGCGCGCGGTCGCGATCGTCCGGATGGAGCAGCTCGAACAGCGAGCTGTCGATCAGCGAATCGGCCTCATGCCCGAGCACCCGCGATACCGACGGACTCACGAAGCGAATCCCGCCATCCGGCCTGATCACGATGATCACGTCGGAGGAATGCTGGACCAGAGATCGGAACCGGATCTCGTTCTGCCGCGCCGCGTTTTCCGCCAGGAGTCGCACGTTCTCGCGGACCGCGAGCACCTGGCGAGCGACGACCAATGCCGTGATGAGAACCGCTCCTACCGCCAGCCCGCTCACCGGATCGGTCCAGGGTCGCAACGCCGCAGCGAGGAGAAGGCCGTACGCGGTGAACAATGCGAGATAGGGCAGCGGG
The DNA here is from genome assembly GCA_046733215.1 of Gemmatimonadota bacterium. Lineage (GTDB taxonomy): Bacteria > Gemmatimonadota > Gemmatimonadetes > Gemmatimonadales > GWC2-71-9 > DASQPE01. The sequence continues at coordinate 2,313 of JBKPOS010000214.1, read as the reverse complement.
CTCACGGGTTGGGTGCGCGGCCGTTGCTCCGCGGCCGCCGGCGTGGCCGGGACCGGATGACGATAGTAGTACTCGGCGCTCGCAATGAGCAGCAGGTAAGTCAGCAGGTACACGGCGTCGGTCCAACTGACGCTACGCTGGCCGGTTTCGAGGAGCACCAGGTCGAAGGTGAGGTCGGCAATGATGCTCACGATCACACCGGCAACAAGCAGGGAGAACGCGCGCCGGTTTCCGTCCAGCGGGCCCCGGAGAAGAACCGTGGTCACACCGAGCAGCAGCAGAAGGCTGACGAGCGGATAGGCCAGGGCGAGCACCGTGACGACGATACTGCCACCTTCGGCGCTCCAGGTGGGGCGAACGCTGTAGTACCAGATCGCCACCCCACCGCCCAGCAAGACCATCGCGGCGTCGATGGCAAACTTCCAGCGCTCGAGCCGGGTTCGCCGCGTTAGCGGGAAGGACAGGAGCGCGAAGAGGATCAGCAGGCTGTCGCCGAGGTAGAACAAGTCGGCCCAGGAGACCGGCGGATTGGAACCCAGCGCGAGGAGGTAGTAGACGGAAACGCTGTTGCCGATGAGGACGGAAAGACCGCCAAACGCAAGCAACCGAAGAGCTCGGCGAACCGCGGGGTCGAGGCTCGGATTGCGGGACGCCAGCCCGTTCAGAACCAGGCAGGCGAGGTTGAACGGCATGAACCCGACGTTGCCTACCAGGTCCCGCAACGTCTCGCTGCCCAGGCCGGTACGCTCCCACCAGAGATACGCGATTGCGTACCCGGCAATCACGGCGGTGATCGCACCGGGCCAAAGCGGCGGTGAGCGGCGCACTTCGCCGCTTCCCGCCGAACGGGTGGCATTATGCAACTGGGGCGTCAACGGCACCTATCGATTTTTGGGGCGGGGTGCGATATGGCAATCATCAGGCCGCCTTGGTAGACCACGGGGACAACGGCCTCCGACTGCTTCGCATGTCCTCAGGGAGACCCGCTATCCTACCTCGCAGCAGCGCCCCCCGCAACCACTTGGCCCTACGACAAGGCGGGGCACGGCCGCCCGACGGACAGCGATAGCTAGCAACGGCTAGCGATGACCGCAGGCGGAATCGGCTGGCAATTTGGACGCTGATTGGTAGAGGAGGCGGACAAGAATTTTCCAGCGTCCGAAATGTTCGCAGAGGCGGGGAAGATGGCGCGTCGGGAATTCCCGTCTGGCTTCGGTCGACGATCACCGATCGGGAAATAGCGTTTAGTCGGCTCCTAATGTCCGAACGCAGATCGGCTTGGTGCTGGTGCTACGGAGGGCCTGCGAACAAAGGGGGTTTACGCCGGCTTCACGCTGTTTTCACGCGTGATGGGCTACTGTGGAGCGCCCGGATGGTTGAGGCGGGGCTCGGGTCAGCCAGGTGGTTTCCCGGGCATTGGATCGACGTATGCAGGCGCACAGGCAGGAGGGGTTCGCGATAGCGCTTGTCGCTACGACTGTCCTCGCCATTGACTGCAGTGGCATGGGCAACCAGATGGGGCCGTCGGGTGGGCACAACCGGTCGGTCAACGAGTCCACGGTCCCGACCCAGACCAGCACCGTCCTGAGCTTCACTCCCGAAGCAGACACCTACATCTACAGCGTGAGTCCAACCACCAACTTCGGTTCGGCACCCGACATCAATGTCGGGGCCGCGCCGAGCGCCCGGATCGCCTACATCCGCTTCAACGTGACCGGAATCCCGACCGGCGCGCAGATCAATGATGCCCGATTGGTGGTGGTCTGCATGAACCCGTCCAGCCAGACGGGCGGCACCATTCGGAAATACGCGCCGACCTCAGCCACTTGGTCGGAGACTGCGCCGACCTGGAATAATCCACTCGCAGGCAGCGACGCGTCGGCGGATCTGTTCGTTATGGGCCCGGTTACGACGGGCAATACCTACACGTTCACCGGCCTCACGAGCGCTGTCACGGGGAACGGGCGCGTCACGTTTATCATCAGGTCGACCGGATCCGACGGCGCCGGCTACCGCTCTACAGAGTACGGGACGGTATCGCAGCGCCCACAGCTCAGGGTGACCTTCACGACGACATCGATTCCGACTGTCGAGCGTTACGGAATCTTCGAAAGGCAAGTCACGAATTCGAAGTCGTACTCCAACAAATTCGACTTTAACGTGATCGAGCTTCGGGGCACGTTCACGCCGCCGTCAGGCACAGCGCACTCATACTTCGGCTTTTTCGATGGCGACGGGCTGGGTGGTCAGACCGGGAATGTCTGGAAGATCCGTTTCCGCCCGAATGAGGTCGGTACGTGGCGCTACCAGTAC
>JBKPOS010000213.1:0-5276 GCA_046733215.1 Gemmatimonadota bacterium | reverse complement strand
CAGCGGGCCGGTTGCACTGTCCGAGCTGAAGAGCGGGCCTACGATCTGGTCGGTCGAAAACACCGAACGGCTGAGCGGGCCCAGCCCGACCCGGTCCAGCGCTTGCCGAATCACCGCGCGCGCACCCGCGGCGTCGCCCCGAGCGATGAGCAGCAGCTGGGCCTTCTCCCCGTAGGGACTGGCCCAGTCGGGCGCCAACGTGATTGCTCGGTCGAGCTCGCGCTCCGCCTCGGCGAACCGACGGACGGCGTTCAGCGAGGTACCGAGGTCGAACGCCCGGACGTTGGACCGGGGGTCGGAGCGGGCTGCCTCGGCGAACGCCGCGATGGCCTCGTTCCAGCGGCCGCGGCGCCGCTCGACATACCCTATCCCTGCGAGCAACTCCGTATTGTGGGGTTGCCGCCTGCGGGCCCGCTCGAAGTGCACCAAGGCCTGGGCATAGTCCCGGAAGCCACGGTAGTGGTAGTAGCCCAGTGCCGTCTGCCCCTCCGCAAGATCGGGTACGAGGGCGAGCGCTGAATCGGCCGCTCGTTTTGCCAGGGCGATCAGCGCAGGCGTGCGAGCCTCGTGATGGTACCAGTACATCTGGCTGCGCGCGTTCGAAAGCCGTGCGAAGGCGAGGGCGAACCGCGGATCACGGCTCACCGCCTTTTCATAGAGTTCCGCGGCCGTCGCGAGCGTCGCCCTTGCGTTGCCCCGGCCCAGGTAGTCGTTGGCCTGCAGGTAGTAGTCGTACGCCTCGGCATCGGCCGTGCCTCCCTCCACCAGCGCCGTGCGTTCCGGCGGACGAAGCGCGAGGTCCAGAGCCCCGGTCACCTGCTCGGCGATGCTTGCCTGCAACGCAAAGATCCGGGTCAGCTCGGCGTCGTACGCGTCAGCCCAGAGATGGCTGTCATCCGCCACGCGGATCAGCTGAGGCGTGACGCGGACCCGGCCCGGTGTTCCCGGCGTGCGTTCCCACCGCACGCTCCCCTCGAGCACGTAGGCCGCTCCCAGCTCTTGGCCGATGTCCCGCAGCGGCTTGGTGGCATTGCGATACTGGTCGGCGCTGGTGCGCGAGATGACACGGAGTCCGGACAGACCCGCGAGGCGGCTGGTAATCTCTTCGGTGAGCCCGTCGGCGAAGTACTGTTCTTCGGGCGGGCCGAGATTTTTGAAGGGCAGCACCGCAAGCACGGGGATGCTCGAGTCTTCTGCGACGGGCGGTGCTCGACGCGAGCGCCAAAGCAGCAAGCCGGCCGCGGCAATCGCCACGAGCACGAGGACTGCAATGCCCCACAACCGGAGTCGATCCGCTGTGCGCACGGCGGCTGGGCCAGCCAACGCAGAGGCAAACTCCGCGGGCGTGGCGAAGCGCTGCTCGGGATGGCGCGCCAGCGCTTTGAGCAGCGCGGCATCCACAGCCTTGGACACCTCCGGGCGGCGACTGCGTGCTGAGGGAGGAGGCTCCACCAGCCGTCGCGTCATGACCGCACGTGCGTTGGTACCGGCGAACGGCGGCTCCCCCGTCAGTGCCTCGTAGACGACCGAGCCCAGACCGTACACGTCGCTGCGTTCGTCGGCGCCTTCGCCACCCGCTTCTTCGGGACTCATATAGAGCGGCGTCCCCACCGCAACGCCCGCGTCGGTCACGGACGGTGAGAGCTCCTGGTCCGTCGCGCGCGCCAGACCGAAGTCGGCGAGCAACGCGTGCCCCTCGGCGGAGAACATGATGTTCTCGGGCTTGATGTCGCGGTGGATCACGCCGTGGGCATGAGCGTAGGCCAGCGCTTCCCCTAACTCGGTCCCGAGCTGCGTTGCCTCAGCCTGGCTCATGGGGCCGTGCGCTTTCAGTCGGTCACGCAGTGATCCGGCTTCGACGAACGGCATGGTGAACCACAGTCGGCCGGCGGCGACGCCGGAGTCGAACAATGGCAGGATGTGGGGATGCTGCAGACGCGCGAGGGTCAGGATCTCACGCTCGAAGCGCTCGGTGCCGAGCTTCTCGCCGGCCGCGACCGACAGGACCTTGAGCGCGACGTGACGCTGGTGGCGTCGATCGAGCGCCAGAAAGACCATGGCGGACGAGCCCTGGCCAAGGACCTCTTCAACGGTGTAGCGGTCGCTCAGCTCGGCGGCGACCCGTTCGGCGTCAGTCGTGAGCATGGAGGAGGGGCTCAACCGGAAAGGTAGCCCAACCGGCCTTCTCCCGCCCCCTTACCGCGCCATGTGGCGACGCGTATTCCAGGGGGCCAGATTGGAGCGACCAGCGGCGCAGGCCACCCAGTGGCTGATATCCCGATCCAGCTCGCCGAAGCTCTTCGCGATCGCTACGTCATCGAGCGCGAGCTCGGACGCGGCGGGATGGCGACCGTCTACCTCGCTCAGGATCTGAAGCACTCCCGCCCCGTGGCCCTCAAGGTGCTCTTGCCCGAGTTGGCGGCGAGCCTCGGCCCCGATCGATTCATGCGGGAGATCCGCTTCGCCGCCCGCCTCCAACATCCCCACATCCTCACCGTGCTGGACTCGGGCGAAGCAGCCGGCCAGCTCTGGTTCGCCATGCCCTACGTCGAGGGCGAGTCGCTGCGCGCGCGACTGGCCCGGGATGGGCGCCTCTCGATAGCCGATGCGCTGAGCGTGCTTCAGGACGTGGCACAGGCCCTGGCCTATGCCCATCGGCACGGGGTGGTCCACCGGGATATCAAGCCGGAGAACATCCTGCTTACGGAGGATGCCGCCCTGGTCACCGATTTCGGCGTTGCCAAACCGATCTCGGCCGGCGAAGACGGGGTGATCACTACGGTGGGCTTGGCCCTCGGCACGCCCAAATACATGGCGCCGGAACAGATCGCGGGTGACCCGGCGCTGGATCATCGAGCCGATCTCTACGCCTTCGGCGTCGTAGCGTACGAGATGCTGGCCGGCGAGCCGCCCTTCCACGCCACGTCTCCTCGTGCAGTACTGGCGGCCCATCTGGTGGAACCGGCGCCGCCGCTGATTTCCAAACGTCCCGAAGCACCCAACCAGATTGTTCAATTGGTCGCGAGCTGCCTGGAAAAGAGTCCGGACGCCCGACCCGAGAGTGCGACCGCGATCGTCCAGGCTCTCCAGGCCGCGCATACTCCCGGCGGGACTCTGACATCCGGGGTCTATCGCGCGGAGCCCACGCGCCGACGACGCATCACCCGCTGGCAGACGGTCGGCGGAGCGGTGGTGCTCCTGCTCCTGCTCGGCGCCGGAGCGATGACGTTTGTGCCCCGCGGCTCCCGAGCGGCGCTGTTCACCATTCTCACCCGAGGACCGGCTCGACTCGATCCCGGCCGCGTGCTGGTGGCTCCGTTCGAGAACGAGACCGGCGACTCCTCCCTCGCGTTTCTCGGCAATATGACGGCCGACTGGATTGCGCAGGGGCTGGCAAGAACGGGCGCCATGGACGTGGTCGATGCGCGCACCGCGGCGATCACCAGCAAGGTCGTGGAGCGCACACCTAAACTGCTCCGCACCGGCGACTTTGCGCGTGCGCTCGCGCAGGAAACCGGCGCCGGCACCGTCATTGCGGGCTCACTGTACCGCGACCGCGACACGGTACGGATTCAGGCCAGGATCGTTGCGGTCGCAACGGGCCGAATTCTCCACCCGGTCGATCCGGTCAGCGGGCCGGCAGGCGACTACAACGCGCTCATCGAGCAGGTGCGCATGCGCACCATGGCCGCGCTGGCCTCGGTGGTAGACACGACTCGAGGCAGCTGGACCATCACTTTGGGCACGCCGCCGAGCTACGAGGCGTATCAGGAGCTGATGCGCGCGATCGACGCGTATCTCACCGCCGACTATCAGCCGGTGTTCGAGCATCTCCGCCGCGCGCGCGAGCTGGACACCACCTGGGCCGCACCGATGGTGTTCGAAGCTTATGTCCGGACGGAGAACGAGGAGTACGAGCGGGCCGACACGCTCGCCCGCACTGCAGAGCGCCAGCGCAATCTGCTCGGACCCACGGAAAGCGGCATGCTCAATTTCGTGAAGGCAATGATTGCCGGCGACCCCAACGAGCAGCTGCGCACGGCGCAGGCAGTCGCGCGCGTGTCGCCTGGCTCGACCGAAATTCCCCTCCTTACCGCGCGGATCGGTGTCGAGACGATGCGTCCCCACGCTGCGCTCGCGGCACTCGACATGGTGGATCCATCGCGGGGCGCGAGCCTCGCCACCAACACGTACTGGGAGCTAAAGGCATCGGCCTACCATCTGCTGGGCGACTACGACCGGGCGCTCAAGGAGGCGCGGTCCGGCTTGCGCCGGGTACCCGACGACTGGATTGCCCGGATGGACGAGGTCATCGCCCTCGCAGCGCTCGGGCGCGAGGAGGAGATCGAGAAGCGGTTGGAAGATGCGGAATCCGACGGGATCAGTCTTCGGTTTCGCGGCGGCCTTGCCCGCATCGGCTATGAGGAGCTCCTCGCCCATGAGCACGACGATGAGGCGCGTAAGCTGGTGCCCGTGTATGTCCGACTGGTCCAACGATCCGCCGTTGTCGACACCAATTATCGCAGCCGGCTCACGTTCGGCGAAGCGCTCTTGGCGAACGGCAGGTATGCTGACGCCGATTCCACGCTCACTCACCTGATTGCGGACCAGCCTCGGAATGTCCGGGCCGTCGGCAGTCTGGCCGTTGCGGCCGCGCGTGCGGGTCAGGCCGAGCGAGCCGACAGCTTGGTGAAAGTCTTGAGCAGATGGGAAAGAGTGTACGACCGCCCGGCTGCGCTGTGGTCCCGAGCGCGGGTGGCAGCCCTGGCCGGTGACCGGGCGGGAGCAGTCGGATTGCTGCAGCAAGCGGTTGCGGCGGGGCAGCGCTGGCGGGCGGGAGGCGTGTATCATGACTTCCACACGGCGCCCGAGTTCCGCTCTCTGCACGACTATCCGCCGTATCAGGCCCTCATGCGATTGCGGGACTAGCGCGGTAAACACACAGGCTCCGGCGGTTGCCGGAGCCTGTGTGCTTCAGATTGCTGTAACCCTGCTCAGCCTCAGCGCCGCAGGTCGAGCTGTGTCGTCGCCAGCACGATGCCCGCGTACGAGACCGTCGTCTTCCACGATCCCACGTCCCAGGGTGTCGTCGTGCCGGTCTTGAGGTTGAAGATGTATTGCCCACCGTCGGGATCGTAACGCCAATCCGTCGACCCGGCGGAATAGTCGTCACCATCGATGCTGGCCGGATCCGGACTTCCGTCCAGGCGTGTAAGGACCAGCCGAAGCCCATCAGCCAGGTCTGTCGCCGGCGTACCATCGGCGTACGTGGGCGG
>JBKPOS010000212.1:0-5661 GCA_046733215.1 Gemmatimonadota bacterium | reverse complement strand
TCCGGGGCCGCGTTAGGCTGAAGTTGCGTTCCGCAGTACGGGGAGATTCATGAAGGCAATTCGAGTACATCGGCTCGGCGGACCTGAGGTTCTCCAGTACGACGACGTGCCCGTCCCCACCCCAGGCGCCGGGCAGGCTCTGATCCGAATCGAGGCTGCCGGAGTCAACTTCATCGACATCTATCGGCGCACCGGCCTTTACAAGATCGAGCTGCCGCACACGCTCGGCCAGGAAGGCGCGGGCACGGTGAATGCGCTGGGTCCCGGCGTAAGTGGTATTGCGGTCGGCGATCGGGTTGTCTTCACCGACGTTCCCGGGGCGTATGCGGAGTTTGCCGTCGCCCCCGTCGAGCGCGTCATTCCGGTTCCAGCAAACGTGAGTTCGCGTCAGGCGGCCGCGGTCATCCTCCAGGGGATGACGGCTCATTACCTCGCAACCGCGACATATCCCTTGCAGCCGGGCAACATCTGCCTCGTTCACGCGGCGGCGGGCGGTGTCGGCCTGCTGCTTTGTCAGATTGCCAAGCGGCGTGGCGCTCGCGTGATCGCCACGGTATCCACCGAAGAGAAGGCGGAGTTGGCGCGGGGGGCTGGTGCCGACGATGTCATCCTCTACACTCGCCAGGACTTCGAGGTCGAGGTCAAGCGCCTGGTTGGCGGCGTGCAGGTCGTTTATGACTCGGTCGGAAAAACTACGTTCGACAAGGGGCTCGACTGCCTCCGGCCCCGCGGAATGATGGTCCTCTTCGGCCAATCCAGCGGGCCGGTTCCGCCATTCGACCCGCAGATCCTGAATAGGAAAGGATCGCTCTTCCTCACGAGGCCGACCCTGTTCAACTACATCCCCACCCGCGACGAACTGCTCGCACGAGCCAGTGAAGTGTTGGGGTGGGTGGCAGACGGGTCGCTATCGGTACGGATAGGCCGGGAGTATCCGCTGGCCGAGGCAGCGTCCGCTCAGCGAGCGCTGGAGGGCCGGGAGACAACGGGGAAAGTGTTGCTGATAACTGCGTGAACTGTGAACGGTAAACGGTGAATGGGAGCTGCGTTTCGGTCGTGAGCCCCCGTTCACCGTTCACTGTTTACCGTTTACGTTGTTCTCATGCGCATCCGGCCCTTTCGCGCAATTCGCCCGCGACCCGAACTTGCTGCGGCGGTGGCGAGCGTTCCGTACGATGTGGTGAACCGGGCAGAGGCGGCGGCACTGGCTGAGGGAAACCCGCACAGCTTCCTCCACGTTGGACGTTCGGATATCGACCTGCCGGCGGATACCGACCCTTACGATCCGCGAATTTACTCGGGTGCACGAGCGGCGCTGGATCGGTTGCTCGCTGATGGGACACTCGTGCGGGACCAGTTACCGGCGCTATTTCTCTATCGCCTGGTCATGGACGGACGGGCCCAAACGGGCGTGGTCGCCTGTGTGCATGTCGACGATTACGAGCACGACCTGATCCGAAAGCATGAAAAGACCCGGAAGGACAAGGAAGACGATCGGACCCGACACGTCCTCACCTTGAACGCCCACGCTGAGCCGGTGTTTCTCACGTATCGTTCGGTCCCGGCGGTTGACAGGCTGGCGGACGCCGCGATGCGGCAGCCAAGCTTGTACGACTTTACTGCGCCGGACGGCGTGCGCCACACCGTTTGGCGAATCGCTGATTCGAAGGCATGGGTCGAGGTATTTGGCGTCATCCCGCTGGCCTATGTGGCAGATGGCCACCATCGTTCAGCAAGTGCCTGGCGGGCGGGGAAGGAACGCCGGTCCGCCAATCCGGGACACACGGGCAATGAGGAGTACAACTGGTTCCTAGCGGTGCTATTTCCGCAGAACCAGCTGGGGATCCTGCCTTACAATCGCTTGGTAAGAGATCTGAATGGTCTCAGTCCAGCGGCGTTTCGGGAAAGGCTGGTGGCACTCGGGCAGCTCGAGGCCACGGACCAGCCGATTCCGGACCGCCCGGGTGTATTCACCTTTTTTTTCGACGGGCGGTGGGAACGCTTGACGATCGATCCCCAGCGCATCAACCATGAGGATCCGATTCGGTCGCTCGACGTGAGCCTGCTTCAGGATCTCGTGCTGGCACCGTTGCTCGGTGTTGCCGATCCGCGAACTGACAAGCGGGTTGATTTCGTGGGAGGCATCCGCGGGACGGCCGAACTCGAGCGACGGGTCCGATCCGGGGAGATGGCGCTCGGGGTATCGCTGTATCCCACCACGATCGATCAGCTGCTCGCCGTGGCTGATGCGGGAGCGATCATGCCGCCCAAGAGCACCTGGTTCGAGCCCAAGCTGAGAAGCGGACTCTTCGTGCACGAGCTCGATGGCTCATGAAAATCCTCATTGCGGACAAGTTCGAGAAAGTTGGCATCGATGGGCTGAAGGAGCTGGGGTGCACCGTCGTATCGCTTCCCGACCTCACGGCCGAGGCGCTGCCCGTCGCGCTGAAGGAGCACGATCCCAATGTCCTCATCGTGCGGAGCACCAAGGTGAACGGGGAGGCTTTGCGGAGCGGTACCAGTCTGGGTCTCGTAATCAGGGCGGGGGCGGGGATCGACACCATCGATGTCAACGCTGCATCCGATCTCGGCGTCTTCGTCTCCAACTGTCCGGGGAGAAACTCGATCGCGGTCGCCGAGTTGGTGATGGGTTTGGTGCTCTCGTGCGATCGAAGAATTCCCGATCAGGTTGCCGATCTGCGAGCCGGCAAGTGGAACAAAGGGGAGTATGCCAAGGCTCGAGGAATCCACGGCCGAACCCTCGGTGTCGTCGGGCTGGGTCAGATCGGGCGCGAGCTCGCGACGCGGGCCGCCAGTTTCGGCATGCACGTCGCGGCCTGGTCGCGCAATCTCACGCTGGCGGAAGCGGAGCGTCTGGCCCTGCGCTACTGCCAGACCCCGCTCGAAGTGGCGCGGGTGAGCGACGTGGTGTCGATCAATGTCGCCGCCAACGCGGACACCCGGAACCTGGTGAGTGAAGAGTTTCTCTCGGCCATGAAGCCCGGCGCGTATCTGATCAATACCTCGCGGGGAACCGTGATCGACGAGCCGGCGCTGCTCCAGGCGATTCGCAAAAAGGGCCTCCGGGTGGGACTCGACGTATTCCAGAACGAGCCGGCCGGCTCGAGCGGTACGTTCGACAGCGCCATCGCAAGGGAGCCTGGCGTGTATGGAACGCATCACGTCGGAGCGTCGACCGAGCAGGCTCAGGTTGCGATCGCGCACGAGGTGATCCGCATAGTTCAGGAGTACCAGCATTCCGGGATCGTCCCCAACTGTGTCAACCGGTTGGCGCGCAGCTCGGCGAGTCATATTCTCGCGGTGCGCCATCGGAACCGACCCGGCGTGCTGGCTGACGTGTTCCGCGTGCTCGCCGACCGCGCGATCAACGTGGAAGAGGTCGAGAACATCATCTACCACGGCGCGCACGCGACGCTCGCCCGCATCCACCTGGACGGCAAGCCGGACGTTGCGGCGCTCGAGGCGATCAAGAGAGGCAACGAGCACGTCATCAGCGTGGAGCTCACCGCGATCGACGGGAGAGGCTGATCATGTCGGACCGCATCTACAACTTCAGCGCCGGTCCGGCCGTCCTGCCGGAGCCCGTTCTGAAGCAGGCGCAGCAGGATCTCTGGAACATCGGCGGCAGCGGGATCGGCATCATGGAGCACAGTCACCGCGGCAAGCTGTTCGAGAAGATCGTGGCGGAGGCGGAACAGGACTGTCGCGAGCTGGCCGGAATCTCCGATCGCTACAGGATACTGTTCCTGCAAGGTGGGGCGTCGCTTCAATTCGCCATGGTGCCGCTTAACCTGCTGCCCAAGGGAGCCACGGCCGACTACATCAACACCGGGACTTGGTCGGAAAAGGCAATCAAGGAAGCGAAGCTCGTGGGCAAGCCGCACGAAGCGGCCACGAGCGCCGATCGGAAGTTCAGTTACATCCCCCAGCAGATCCGGTACTCGGAGCGGCCGGCGTACGTGCACTTCACGACCAACAACACGATCGAAGGGACCCAGTTCAAGACCGAGCCGAGCGTCCCGCCGGGCGTTCCGCTCGTCGCGGATACGTCGAGCGATATGTTCAGCCGGCCGATCGACGTCACCAAGTACGGATTGATCTACGCCGGCGCTCAGAAAAACCTGGGGCCCTCGGGCGTCGTGCTGGTCATCATTCGGGACGACCTGGTCGAAGCCGGACCCAAGGATCTTCCGACCATGCTGCAGTATCGGACCCACGTCGGGGAGCACTCGCTTTATAACACACCACCGACGCTGGGCATTTACATGATCGGTCGTGTCTTCAAGTGGATTCGCGAGCTGGGCGGTTTGCGCGCGATGGCCGAGCAGAACGCTGAGAAGGCTAAGGTCCTCTACGATTTCCTGGACCAAAGCGACTTCTTCCGAGGTACCGCGGAGACCGACAGTCGCTCTCTCATGAATGTGTGTTTCCGCGCCCCAAACGAAGATCTCGAAGCAAAGTTCGTCGCCGAGGCGACCAAGCGGGGGCTCGATGGGCTCAAGGGGCACCGCTCAGTGGGCGGCATGCGTGCGAGCATCTACAATGCCTTCCCCCGCCAGGGCGTCTTGGCGCTGGTCAACTTCATGAAGGAGTTCGAGAAGGCGAATCGAGCCGCAGTCCCCGCCTGACTCAACGGGAAACTACGCTGGAGCAGTGACTTAGGCCCGGGCCGCCGTGGCGGGTTGGGCTTTGGTTGCCTTCATTTATCCCGCCGTAACAGTGAGGTAGCAGGTGACGGTGGTCATGGCTCCCCGGTCTTGCCCGACTCAGCTTCAAACCGTATAAGCCTTTGATAGCCGTTCCGGGGTTAGGTCGAACGTGACCTGACCGATGGAACCTTTTGACTCCAGGCCCCGTTTTCCCGTTGTCTACTCCTAAAGGCGTCCGGTCAAGACGCGCGAGCCCCCCCAATGGCAAATGTGCAGCACTACGATGCGCTCATCATCGGCGCTGGACAGGCAGGAGTGCCGCTGGCTCGGGCTCTTGCTCAATCCGGCCGGCGGACGGCGCTCGTAGAGCGCGTCCATGTGGGCGGGACCTGCATCAACGAGGGCTGCACTCCGACCAAGACGATGGTGGCAAGCGCGCGGGTGGCCTATCTCGCCCGCCGCGGTGCTGACTACGGTGTCCGAACCGGACCCATCAGTGTTGATCTCGCGCGGGTCCGCGAGCGCAAGCAAGCGGTAGTGGACAGTTTCCGAAACAGTGGCCAGCGAGGGCTCGAGTCCACACCCAATCTTGATCTGATCTTCGGGGATGCGCGGTTTACCGGCGAGAAGCAGCTGGAGATCCGCCCGGCAAAGGACAGGAACAGCCCGCGGGCAGCCACGGCCGATCTGCTGTTCATCAACAGCGGTGGCCGCCCCGCTCGCCCCGCGTTGCAGGGATTGGATCAGGCGTCGCCGCTCGATTCGACCTCGATCATGGAGCTGTCCGATGTGCCAGAGCATCTGGTCATTCTCGGGGGCGGCTACATCGGTCTCGAGTTCGCTCAGATGTTTCGCCGCTTCGGCAGCAACGTCACTGTAGTACAGCGCAACGCGCAGCTTCTTCCCAATGAGGATGCCGACGTCGCCGACACGGTTCGGGAGGTTCTGGTAGAGGACGGCGTCGAAGTAGTGCTCCAGGCCGAGTCACGTT
>JBKPOS010000211.1:0-8347 GCA_046733215.1 Gemmatimonadota bacterium | reverse complement strand
GCTCTGGCCCACGCCCGGTGGAGGCTCCCGCTCTCGCACGAGGCGGTGACAGGTCCTAATGGTGACCTGGACGTCGCAGACCTCCTGAGTACCTTGCCCATCGCGCTACTGATCACCACGCCAACGGCCTGAGAGAGCGGGCGCCTTCTGAACTGACCATCGCATGCACCTCAAGCCAGTTCCGCTGGGAACCGTTCCTGCGCTCACGGATGCCGCAGCTCAGCCTCCCGCCGACCTTCCCGACAAGGACGAGCTGCGCGACCGGCTCGCCCATCTTGCCGGTCGGATGGTAAAGCTTCAAACGGCGTTGTACGCGGAGAGTACGCGGGCGCTGCTGGTCGTCCTGCAGGGGCGGGACACTGCCGGCAAGGATGGGCTGGTGCGACACGTGTTCGGGGAGCTCAACCCTCTGGGCCTCGATCTCACCAGTTTCAAGGTCCCGACGCCCGAGGAACTCGGCCATGACTACTTGTGGCGAGTTCACAAGGCGATCCCCGCTAAAGGCAGAATCGGAATCTTCAATCGCTCACACTATGAGGACGTCCTGGTAGTACGGGTGCACGGCCTGGTTCCGGAGTCGGTCTGGCGGGCGCGCTACGAGCAGATCAACGGATTCGAGCGATTTCTGGCGGACAACGGCGTCGTCATTCTGAAGTTCTGCCTGCACATCTCACGCGAGGAGCAGCGCCAGCGCCTTTTGGCCCGGCTGGATGCACCTGAAAAGAACTGGAAGTTCAACGCCGGCGACTTGCGGGAACGCGAGCGCTGGGACGACTACACCAAAGCCTATGAAGACGCGCTGGCGCTCACGAGCACGGCGTGGGCACCCTGGTACGTTGTTCCGGCGGATCGAAAACCTGCTCGTGATCTGCTGGTTGCGGAGGTCGTGCTGGAGACGTTGACCGAGATGAGGCCGGTATACCCGCCGGTACCGAAAGAAGCAGGAGAGCTGCGAAAACTGCTCCAGGCGTGACGGTTAGGTTTGGCCGTCGGGCCCTACCAGAATGACGGCCACATCATTTCCCAGGACCACGTAAGGCGAGCGGTGCCCCACGACCTGGATCATCGTATTGACCAGGTTCTGATTGGACGACGTGAAGCGGATCGCGATCTGGTACGTAGGTGTCGATCCCCCGCCCATCGGCGCGAGGTTTTCGAACTCTAGTTGATAATCCCGCCGGTTGAAGGAGAAGCCCGCTCCCAGATAGGGCACAAGCTCGGGCGGCACGACACCGGGGCCGGCGCCGCTCGGCCACTGGCCGGTGTCGTAGAACTTGGTGAACGCGGCCATGCGCACGTTCTCCATGTCTGCAGTGGCCTGTGCCGTGAGCGCGCGATGCTTGAGCTCGATGTACCGCATGACCATCATGCCGGCCAGGATCGCGATCACCAGCATCACGACCATCAGCTCCGCAAAGGTGAACCCGCGCCGGTTACGCCGTATCATCGACGGGTCCTCTCTGCCAGCACCCGGAAACTGTTGCCGACGAACAATGGGAGGGAATCGCCCGAGTTGAAAACCACGCGAACCGGGCCGTTGGCGCCCCGCAACACGTACCGGTCTCCCTCCCGCTGCTCGTACTGAATGCCGCTGGGATGGGAACCCGCCTCACTCAGCGAGCTAGGCAAGCGGCCCTGCGCTGTGCGGAACCGCTCGATTCGCTGTGCCGTCGTCGCCATCCCGATTCGAAGGCTGGCTTCCTGCACCTCTGTCGACTCGGCAACACGCGGTGGGGGAAAGAGCCAGGTAGGCTGTTCGATCGCGATGTAGACACCGACTGCGAGAATGATGGTGAGCCCGGCAGCGATGATTGGAGAGACCCGACTTTGTTCTCGCCGGTGTGCTGCTTCAGCCTCGCGCTCGGCCGCGCGTTCCTCCGCCTGCCGACGCATGACCTCGACCGCCGCGTCGAACAACGCTTGCTTGTTGCCCTGCGGCCCAGTCGGTGCGCTGGTGGATGACCCGGCGCCGGTGGGACTGGATCGATGGCTGGTTCGCTCAGGCAGCGTGTTGTCGGGCATTCGGGCTCAGTGGGAAATCGCTTCGCCGGGGCACCAGTTGGCTCCGGGCAGGCAAGAAATGAACCAGGGAAAGGCAACAATCAGGCCACCGTCGTGGGCCTTGGGGACCTTCCGGACAGACGGTTCTAGGTGTCCAAGTCAGTTGAGATTGCGCAGTCATAGAGCTACGATTCCCGCCTGCTTCAGGTCAGCACGGCCGCCTCGCTTCGCCCTTTCTCGAGTCCATCGCATGGGTGCTGCGCATCCTGACGTGCGTCCCAGCGTTCTGGCTGTCATTGGTCTCGGGGCCATCGGGGGCTCGCTGGCCTGGCAGGCTCGCCGTGCCGGTGTACCTCGCATCGTCGGCTTTTCGCCGGATGCTGGGGAGGCTGGTGCCGCCGCTCGCGCCGGAGCAATTACCGAGCTTGCCCGCTCACCTGCTGCAGCCATTCGTGGGGCTGACCTCGCGATTCTCGCAACCCCGCCGCTTGCCACGCTTCAACTCATCACCGAACTGGCGCCTCATCTCGGTGCCCACGCCACGCTGTCGGATGTCGGCGGCGTTAAAGTTCCGGTCATCGGGCGGGCTCTCGCGGCCGGGCTGGCGGAGCGCTTTGCCGGTGCGCATCCCCTCGCTGGAACGCATGGCTCCGGCTTCTCCTATGCCCGTCCCGACCTCCTGGACGGCTGCGTTGTGTACGTCTGTTCGACAGGTCCTGCAGGCAACCGCGCGGCGGGGGTAGTCGGTTCGTTCTGGAGCGCAACCATGAAGGCTTCGCCGATCATGATCGACGCGACCGCTCACGACCGCCAGCTCGCCTGGACCAGCCATCTGCCCCAGGCCGTGGCCTACGCACTGGCAAGCGCGCTGGCGGGTCTAGGTCTCGAGAGTCGAGCGTTCGGACCTGGTGCCCGAGATACGATGCGGCTGGCGGCGAGCAATCCCGACTTGTGGCTCGAGATCTTTCTGCAGAATCGCGAAGCCGTGCTGGCTGCGCTGGACAGCGTCGGCGGCTCGCTGGCTAAGCTGCGTACTCTGGTGGCGGACGGGAATCAGGCCGAGCTTCGCACTTACCTGGAGCAGGCTGCCGAATTCCGTCGCGGCCTCGACCGATGATCGTCGGCGGCACCGTCCGCGTGCCCGGCGACAAGAGCCTCACTCACCGGGCTTTGCTTTTCGGTGCGCTCGCAGGAGGAACGAGCCACGTAGGAGGCGCCCTCAAGTCGCTCGACGCCCGCTCGACCGCGCGGGTGCTGCGGCAGTTGGGAGTGGAAGTAAGCGCGCTTCGCCCGGACACAGTCGTCACGATCAGGGGACGACGTCGCTTTCGGTCTTCCCGAGCGCGCCTTGACTGCGGCAATTCAGGGACGACGACGCGCTTGCTGTTGGGGCTTCTTTCCGCGCATCGCTTTTCTGTGACGCTGACCGGCGACGCTTCGCTTCGGCGTCGGCCGATGCGGCGAGTGACCGTGCCGCTCAGCCGGATGGGGGCCCGCTTTGCCGAGCTGAACGGGCGGGATGGATTGCCGCTTCGGGTTCGCGGGGGGCGCCTCTCGCCGCTGCGCTACGAGCTGCCGGTCTCGAGCGCGCAGATCAAGAGTGCCCTGCTCCTCGCGGGAATGGCGGGTGACGTGGAAGTCGCCCTGCGCGAGCCACACGGCCGCTCACGCGATCACACGGAGCGGCTGCTGCGCGCTTTCGGCTACGAGGTGAGCGAACGGAACGACTGGCTCGAGTTCTTCCCGACGGGAAAACTGGAGCCGTTCGTGATGCAGGTACCCGGCGACCCCTCTTCGGCGGCCTTTCTCATAGGCGCGGCGGTGCTGGCGGAATCGGGTGAGCTGCGGATTGCGGGCGTCGGTCTCAATCCGACGCGCACCGGTTTTCTCGACGTACTGGGCCGAATGGGTGCGAGGATTGCCCGCGAGAACATGGCGATCAGGTTCCACGAACCGGTAGGAGATCTGGTAGCTGCGCCGAGCGCGCTTCGCGCAACCGAGGTCACGCCCGGCGAAGTCCCGGGACTCATCGATGAAATCCCGATGCTGGCGGTCCTTGCCTCACGCGCGGAGGGGACGTCGGTATTTCGGGACGTGGGCGAGCTACGCGTGAAAGAGAGCGATCGTTTGGGCCTGATCGCCGAGAACCTGCGGGTAATTGGGGCTCAAGCAGCGGTGAGGGGAGACGATCTTTACGTGGAGGGTGGGACTCGACCACCGGCGGGTCGGGTTCGAACCGCCGGTGACCACCGGCTCGCCATGGCGTTCGCGGTGTTGGGAACGTTGCCTGGGGCGAAAGTCGTGGTAGACGACATGGCTTGCGCTGCTGTGAGCTTTCCCGATTTTCGAGCGGCGCTCCGGTCGATTCGACAGGGCGGCCGGCGATGAGTGGCAGCGTGATTTCGATCGATGGACCGTCGGCGGCGGGGAAATCCACCACGGCACGCGCAGTCGCGGCGGCCCTTGGATTCGCCCATCTCGATTCGGGAGCGCTTTATCGCGGAGTCACACTGGTGGCCTTGCAGGAGGCAGCAAATGCCCGCCCCTCCGGCGGTCCGGATGCTCTCTCGACGATTGACGCCGAAACCATACTTCGGACAGCCGAAGATCGAGGGCTCAAGCTGCTCCCGGACGGACATGGGTTCAGTGCCTATCTGGGCGGCGAGCCGGTAGACGATGCTATCCGCACTCCCGAGGTGACTGCTCGCGTCTCGGCGGTCTCGGCGGTACCTGTCATCCGCGAGTGGGTCAACACTCACCTCCGGGCGATGGTGCGAGCGGGCATGGACGTGGTTGTGGATGGGCGGGATATCGGCACAGTGGTGTTCCCCGACGCGGACCTCAAGATTTTTCTCACCGCAACACCCGAAGCCCGAGCCGGCCGCCGCCTGGTCCAGAGAGGCGACCCGGCGAATCCGGGATCTGTCGCCCAGGAGGCCACCCTTCTCACGGCCCGGGACCAGGCCGACTCGAGCCGCACAGTGGCGCCGCTCCGGCGGCCGGACGACGCGATCGACCTGGAGACCACCCATCTCTCGTTCGAGGAACAGGTTGCGCGCATTGTAGCTCTTGCGCGAACCCGGCTCCGCCGCTAGACTAAGCGGCTTCGTCCGCGCCATTCGGTCGCGGCAACCCATCACCCAAACCCGCGGCCTGGTTGGCGCGGTCGTGTAGAAAAGGAAACCGCTGTGCCCACGGCAGACACCACCCGTACCACCCCAGCTCAAATTGCCTCGCCCACCGGCCTCAGGGTCCGCCCCGACCTCTATGACGAGGAATACTCGGAACAGGACTACGAGCAGATGCTCTCGATGTACGAGGGCACCATGGCGCAGATCGCCGAGGGTGAGATCGTCAAATCGAAGGTCCTCCGGGTCACCGAAAATGCCGTCATCCTCGACGTCGGCTTCAAGTCAGAGGGGTCGGTTCCGCTCGATGAATTCAAAGAGCTGCCCAAGGAAGGCGAAGAGGTTGAAGTCTTTCTGGAGCACCTCGAAGATCAGGAAGGCGCGGTCGTCCTCTCGAAGAAGAAGGCCGACTTCATGCGGGTCTGGGAAAAGATCCGCGTGGCCTACGAGACCGATCAGCCGGTCGAGGGGACCCTGGTCAAGAAGATCAAGGGCGGCGTGGTGGTGAATCTGATGGGCGTGGACGCTTTCCTTCCGGGCAGCCAGATCGCGCTCCGCCGGGTGCCCAATATCGACGAGCTGCTGGGCCACACCTACGAGTTCAAGATCATCAAGCTGAACAAGCGGCGCCGCAACATCGTCGTGAGCCGCCGGGTGATCCTGGAAAACGAGCGAGCCCACAAGCGCGAGCACCTGATGAAGGAGCTGGCCGTGGGTCAGGTGCGGAAGGGTGTGGTCAAGAACATCACCGATTTCGGCGCATTCATCGATCTCGGCGGCGTGGACGGCCTGCTCCACATCACGGACATGTCGTATGGGCGGGTCTCACACCCCACTGAGATGGTTCAGATCGGAGCCGAGGTCGAGGTCAAGATCCTCGACATCGATTGGCAGCGTGAGCGGATCAGTCTCGGCATGAAGCAGCTGCAGACCTATCCCTGGAAGGACGTCGCCGCAAAGTATCCGGTGGGCACCCGAGTCCAGGGCAAGGTCGTCTCGATCACCAACTATGGCGCCTTCGTCGAGATCGAGCCGGGCATCGAGGGACTGGTGCACATCTCCGAGATGAGCTGGACCCGGAACGTGCGGCACCCGTCCAAGATCGTCTCCATCGGTGAAACCATCGAGGCGGTCGTCCTCAAGGTGGACGAAGCCGAGGAGAAGATCTCGCTCGGCATGAAGCAGACCGAGCAGGACCCCTGGATGGTGTTGCCGCTCAAGTATCCGGTCGGCACCCGCATCAGCGGCAAGGTCCGGAACCTTACGAGCTTCGGTGCCTTCGTCGAGATCGAGCCCGGCATTGACGGCCTGATCCACATCTCCGATATGAGCTGGACCAAGCGGGTGCAGCATCCGTCCGAGGTGGTGAAGAAGGGCGACGCGGTGGATGTCGTCATCCTCAATATCGACGCCGAGAACAAGCGGATTTCACTGGGCCTGAAGCAGGCACAGGAAGATCCCTGGCTCCGCATCGGCGAGATCTATCCGATCAATATGGAGCTCAGAGGTCTGGTGCTCCGCCTGATGGACAAGGGTGTGGTGGTGGACGTAGGGAACGATATCGAAGGCTTCGTCCCGATGTCCCAGCTCGGCGTGCCGAACATCGAAAACCCGGGTGATGCCGCCAAGGAAGGGCAGGCGGTTGATCTCAAGGTGATCGAGGTCGATCCGATTCACCACCGGATCGTTCTGGCGGTGATTGGATACCCGGATGTGCCCCTCGTGCCGGTGCCGGCGCCGGTAATCGACCCGGCGGCGTCGACCTGAGCCTCGCTGGTAGATTTGGTTTTATAGGCCCTGTCTCTCGACGGGGCCTTTTCCCAGAAGAGCTTTCGCCACGGGCGTAGCCACTGTTCGCCCACGAGCTCAGCCGTCGGACTTCGAGCTGAGCTTGGCTGGCTCGTTGAGGCCAGGACGTCTCTGGGCGGCGCATCGAGCCAGAATCTCTGGCTGTTCGGAACCAGAATGCGGAGAAGACGCAATGAGCACGCAGGCTAACGGCCGTCGTACGACTCTTCCGATCCCGGATCCCCAGTACGCAGGGCCGACCCCGTACGACGCCAAAGACCCGGACGCCAAGTTCCCCCCGATCGAGCCGCTCAGGCCGCCTAAAGGCGCGCCGAACGTACTGATCATCCTGCTCGACGACGTGGGCTTCGGCGCATCGAGTGCGTTCGGCGGACCGATCCACACGCCGACAGCCGAAGCGCTCGCGGCAGGTGGGCTCAAGTACACTCGCTTCCATACTGCGGCGCTCTGTGCTCCGACGAGAGCAGCGCTGCTGACCGGGCGCAATCACCATTCGGTGAACATGGCCGGGGTGACTGAAGTCGCCACCTCGGCGCCGGGCTACACCTCGATTCGACCCAAGGACAAGGCGCCGATCGCCGAGATCCTCAAGCTGAACGGCTATTCGACCTCTCAGTTCGGCAAGTGCCATGAGGTGCCAGTGTGGGAGACGAGTCCGATGGGGCCGTTCAACGCGTGGCCGACGGGCAGCGGCTTCGAATACTTCTATGGCTTCATCGGGGGCGAGACCAACCAGTGGTATCCGGCGATTTACGAGGGAACCACCCCGATCGAGCCGGAGAAGACGGCCGAAGAAGGGTACCACTTTACCGAGGACATGACGGACAAGGCCATCAAGTGGGTGAGGCAGCAGAAGTCACTGATGGGCGACAAGCCGTTCCTCATGTACTTCGCACCCGGCGCGTGCCACGCCCCGCACCACGTGCCCCAAGAGTGGGCCGAGAAGTACAAGGGCAAGTTCGATGAAGGGTGGGATCGGCTGCGCGAGGACATCTTTGCCCGCCAGAAGAAACTCGGCGTGATTCCGACTGACGCGCAGCTCACTCCACGGCCACCGGAGATTCCTGCGTGGGACGCAATGCCCGAGAAGCTCAAGCCCATCCTGCGCCGGCAAATGGAGATCTACGCCGGGTTCCTGGATCATACCGACCATCACATCGGTCGTCTGATCGATACGCTGCGCGAGCTGGAGATCCTCCACGACACGCTGATCTACTACATCATCGGCGACAACGGGGCCTCGGCCGAGGGTTCACTGAACGGGTGCTTCAACGAAATGGGCTACATGAACGGCATGCCCGAGATCGAGACGCCGGAATTTCTGATGAGCAAGCTGGATGAGTTCGGGGGCCCCAAGGCCTACAACCACTACGCCGTGGGTTGGGCTCACGCACTGGACACGCCTTATC
>JBKPOS010000210.1:0-24800 GCA_046733215.1 Gemmatimonadota bacterium | reverse complement strand
ATCTGGCGGTCAAGGAGGGCTTCGTCGCCGAGCAGCACCGGGCCGTGATCCTCCTGGACGACGATCCCGCTCGCCTGGTCGCGCGGCTCAGGGCGCACCAGCCCGGGGAAAGCGAGCAGTGGATCGGGCGGACGAACCGCTAAAAAGGCAGGCCAAAGGCATTTCCCCCCTTCTCCCGCTTCTCCCTGGCCTGTCGCTTGCGTAGGTTTTCATGAGCGCCGGGGTTGCCGCTCGGTTGCTTAGCGAAACAAGTCCAATGAGTTGCGAATGTTCTTGCGACCGGCGCCGCCGGACCGCTGACCCCCGTGTGCGTTGGGGTTCGGCCACGGGCGACGGGTCCGCGCCACAGTAAGGGAGCGATCCATGAAGCGAGCGGTGGTCTTGCTGTCCCTTCTTGCGCTACCGGCTGCCTCCCTCGAAGCCCAGATTTCAGGCGACTTCACTCCCCGAATGGGCGTCTTCATTCCGCTCAAGGACCTCACCGTCGGCACCGACCCCACGACCGGGCTTGCGCAGCGGCAGAAAGCCGAGACCAAGTTCACCATTGGAGGCCGGGTGGGCATGTGGTTTGGTCCGACATTCGGTCTGGAGGGAGTTGTCGACTACAACACGAGCGGGGTCAATACCTTCCTCGGCGGAGTGCAAAGCCCCCCGACGGCCGGCTCAAAGTTCTTCGCGCTCAGTGGTCGGGCCAGGCTCAGGCTTCACGTTGTCGACAACAACTTTGCCGTCATCCTGAACGGTGGCGCGGGGCTGGTGGATCGCGGGGGTGAGTTCATCAACGGAATCAACCCGCCCTCGACCACTTACACCGGTCGCACCGACTTCGCCCCTGCGGCGGGAATCTCTTTCCTGGTAAGGTTCAGCAAGGATGTCGCCGGGCGACTCGATCTGGACGGGTACACCTACACTGCGCAATACACGAATCCAATTTTCGGCTCCACCGGTCAACAGCGGCAATACGATCTGGTGATCATGTTCGGCCTCACCGGGCCCTTCAAGAATTACGGAATCCCTGGGGACCGGACTTGGTAGCTGGTAGCTGGTAGCTCCTAGCTGATAGCTGATAGCTGGTAGATCCTCGCTGATAGCTGATAGCTAACAGCTATATTCCCCCATGCCCGCCGTCCGCACGCTGCTCAACGGCCTCATCGATTACGCCGGCCTTTTCCCACCAGCCAAGCTCGATCTCGCAACAGCCGCCGCGCAGTACGCCTCGTATCGCTCCGGCGAGGAGAGCTGGGCACTGGGGCGCTTCATCATTCCCGCCTCGCGGCTCACCGAGCTCGGCACCATCCTGGCTTCGCGTCTGCCGCCGAGCGCGGCCCCGTGGAAGCTGAGCACGATCGCCGGGGCCGATTTCGGCATCGATCTTCTCACTATCGATCAGTTCAACCTTAGCGCTCGTGGCCGGGCGGTGGTCGATACCATCGAGCTTCGACCATCCAGCACCGCGAGCGTGGCTTCTGCGCTGAAATCGACTGCCGGCCGACTCGAGACCTACGTCGAGATTCCTGCCACGAACGACCCTGCAGGTCTCATCGACGTGTTAGCGCAAGGCGGTGGGCGCGCAAAGATCCGGACCGGTGGCGTCACTGCCGACGACTTTCCGGAGCCCCGACAGGTAATGCGGTTCCTGCGGCGTTGCCAGGACGCTGCTGTCCCTTTCAAGGCAACGGCCGGCCTGCATCATGCGTTGCGCGGCGCCCATCGTCTCACCTATGAGCCGGATAGCGGATGCGCGCTGATGTTCGGTTTTCTGAACGTGTTCCTCGCCGCGGCATTCCTCGAGCAGGGAATGGCGGACGACGAAGCATTGGCTCTCCTGGAAGAGTCGTCGCCCGATAACCTGCGATTCGAGGAGGATGCGGTCCTGTGGCGCTCGCATCGATTGGGCGACGCCGAGTTGGCCCAGGCGCGTCGTCGAGCAGCAGCGTTTGGTTCCTGCTCGTTCCGTGAGCCGATGGACGGTCTCCGGGCGATGCGGCTCCTGTGAGCCGCATCCTGGACGAGACTCACGACCCGGCGCGCAGGAGCTGGGTCGAGTCAGCCAACGGTCACCCCGATTTCCCCATTCAAAATCTGCCGTTCGGGATTTTCCGCCGCCGCGGCGGGGCCGACGTTCCAAGTGGAGGTGTCGCCATCGGTGACTCGGTGCTCGATCTCTCCGCCTGTCTGGAGGAGGGTCTGTTCAGCGGCGATGCTGAGCGTGCCGCCCGGGCCTGCGCTGCGCCGGTGCTGAACGGATTCATGGCTATGGGCAGTCGATACTGGTCGGCGCTGCGGCGTGCAGTCAGCCGGCTGCTCGCAGTGGATGCAGCCGGACCGCCGCTCGAGCCGCGGGCCGGGCCCAGTCTGCTCGCGCCGGCGTCGGACGTGGAGCTGCTGATCCCGGCCATGATCGGCGACTACACCGACTTTTACGCGTCGCTGCATCACGCGACCAACGTGGGAAGCATGCTGCGGCCGGACAATCCGCTGTTTCCCAACTACAAGTGGGTACCTATCGGATATCACGGACGAGCTTCTTCAATCGTGCCCAGCGGAACGCCGATTCGCCGCCCACAGGGGCAGACCCGGGACGGCAACGCCGAGGCGCCCACGTTCGGCCCGTCGCGACGGCTCGACTACGAGCTCGAGGTCGGGTTCTTCGTCGGGCCTGGCAATCCGCTCGGCGAACCGATTCCCGTCGCGGATGCGTCACGTCATCTCTTCGGCATTTGCCTGCTGAACGACTGGTCCGCACGCGACTTTCAAGCCTGGGAGTATCAGCCCCTCGGACCTTTTCTCGCCAAGAATTTTGCGACCTCGATCTCTCCCTGGATCGTGACGTTGGACGCGCTCGCCCCGTTTCGAGGTCCGTTCAAGCGAGCAGCCGGCGAGCCCGAACCTCTCCGCTACTTGCAGGATGAGGACGATGCTCGAGCCGGCGTTATCGATCTGTCGCTCGAGGTTCTGCTCCGCTCGTCCCGAATGCGACACCAGGGCATGGCGGCTGCCTCCGTGAGCGTGAGTCGACTGGCCGATCTTTACTGGACGCCGGCCCAGATGCTGGCGCACCATACATCGGGCGGTTGCAATCTCCGACCGGGCGACTTGTTCGGGAGTGGGACTGTCTCCGGACCCGCAAAAGAGTCGCGCGGTTCTCTGCTCGAGCTGACCTGGCGCGGAGCCGAACCCCTTACTCTGCCAAGCGGCGAAGAGCGCCGGTTCCTGGAGGACGGCGACGAGGTGATTTTCAGCGGCTGGTGCGAGCGGGAAGGCTTTGTGCGGATCGGGTTGGGTGAGTGCCGGGGGGAGGTGAAGGGCAGCGGCGCCTGAGCGTGCACTTGCGCGATTCTTGCAACGTCTCCCTCTTATCTCTCACCACACCAGCTAACGGGCGCCCATGCTGCGCTTTCTCTATCTCGCAGGCATCGGGTATCTGGCGATCTGCCTCCTGGCGATTGCAGTCGGCCGCGTCGGCGGTCCGGTGCATTCAGGCACCGGCGCCGTCGCTCTTGCCGTGCCTTCCGGTCGCGGAGATGGCGGCACCTGGTTCGCAGGGATCAAGCCGTTCTGCAATTCGGTCGAGGTGGAAACGGCCCAGCAGCGAAATCCTGCTCCCGGCGGTGCCGAGGGTCAGGGCTACAGCGCTGCCTGCTACGCGCTGGCCGGTCGAATCGAGCAGGCCCGCACCGCGATAGAGCGTCTCTCGGGCGACGATCGTTCCTATGCTGCGTCGATAGTCTTCGGAGTGGGGCACCCCGTCGCCGACGCCGGCGACGACAAGTCGGCCGGGCCGATCATGGAGCTGGTCATCGAGTTCCAGCCCGACAATTACATGGCGCTCTATCACGCCGGAATGTCCGAGTACGTACTCGGCCAACCCGGGCTGGCCGAGCAGCACCTGCGGCGTTTCCTCGAGCTGTATCATGCGAATGACGGCTGGCGAACCAATGCCGTCGAGGTCCTTCAGCGACTTTCCGGCGGGCCATGATCGGTCCCGCCTACCTCGGGCCCGGCGATCTGCTTGCCGGTCGCTACGAGATCGTGCGCGAGCTCGGGCGGGGCGGCTTTTCGATCGTCTATCTCGCCACCGATCGGAGTCTCAGCACTCCCGTCGCCATCAAGCTGCTGGTGCCTCCGCCCGCGAGCGCGCAACTGGCCCGCGAGCGGCTCCGCCGCGAAGTCCAGGCGGTTCGCGGTCTGGTGCACAGCAACATCGTAGGCGTGCATGACTTCCTCGAGGAGGGCGCCTGGAGCTTCGTGGTCATGGAGTACGTGGACGGGCCGGATCTGGCCGTGCGGGTGCGCGATCGCGGGCCTCTCCAGCCGGACGAGGCCGCCCGGCTCGGTACCGACGTTGCCGCCGCACTGGCCGCGGCCCATCGGCACGGCATTCTCCACCGTGACGTCAAGCCGCAGAACATCCTGCTCGACCCCGACGGCCGCGCGCGGCTGACCGATTTCGGCGCAGCTCGGCTCGATGGACAAGCGACGGTTACACAAACCGGAGCGCTGGTCGGGACCCTGCCCTACCTCGGCCCGGAAGTTCTGGCCGGCAAACGGGCCGATGCGCGCAGCGACGTGTATGGGCTCGGTGTGACCTTGTACTATGCGCTGGCTGCGCGGCTGCCTGAGAGCCCATCGGCCCACCTGCCGCCGATCCCGGCCGCGGAAGGATTTCATCCGCGCGCCCTACGCCCCGACCTGCCGGTCTGGATCGACGCGATCGTTGGACGGGCCACGACGGCGGATCCCGCCCGGCGATATCATTCGGCCGGCAGCCTGCTCGACGCACTCACCGCTCGGGACCCCAACGACGCAGCTTCTCCCGCGACACGAACACCCTCACTTGACTTCTGTCTGCTCTGCGGCTCGAGCGCCGCGGCAGGGCTCGCCAGCTGCCCGGACTGCCGGAGCGTGCCGCAGGGTCGCTCGGATACACTCGTCTTCGTGAGCCCGCCGTCCGGGTTTGTTGAACGACGAACCGCGAACGGCAAGCTGGCTACCATGCTCGCGGGAACCTCGCCCGCATCCCACCTTGGCGCGGCTTCCTCAGGGCGGCGCGCACTGGTCCGCGTACCGGATGCTGCGGCTCCCGCTGTGATGGAGCAGCTCCGGCTCCGCGGCGTTCCCGTTCGAAGCACTCCGGCCGGCAGTGCGTGGAGCGTCGTGCCACCGTCGCTGTATGCGCTGGCGGCCACGACGCTAGTCGCCGGCCTCGCCGCGAGTACCGCCCTCCCTACGCTGCTCGCCAGCTCACCCCTGGTGGCGGGTCTTCTGGTCCTCGGGGCACATCGCGCGGTTCAGCGGCCGGTGCTGACGCCCCGCGCGCGCCGGTCGAGCCTGCCGCCTGCGCTCGGTCAGCGCATTGCCGAGATTCTCGCTGCGCTCCCGCTAGGTACGGCGCGCAGTCTGCTTGCTGACTTGACGAGCGTCAGCGAGTCGCTCTTCTCCGCGCCTCGCTCGGCAGAGCTGGCCTCGGAGTTGAGCGAGCTCCTGGAGCACGCGTGCGACGCGGCCCGGGATCTCGCGGCGCTGGACGACACACTGGGACTGCTCGAGAAGCGGCGCGAGACTGCGACCACGGTCGCACACTGGGCCGAGGGTCATTCGGGGGTCGAGAGAGCCCGCGATCGGTTGGTGCAGCAGCTCCTCGAGGCGCTCACAGTGGTAAGTCGCTTGCACACGAGCGCCGTCTCGTCGGAAGCAGCCGGCGGCGACGTGGCTGCTGTCGCCCATGAGTTGGCGGCGCGCACCGAGGCCCACGCGGCCGCAATGCGGGAGGTCGAGGCACTGTTGGCGTGACCATAACCCGCTGGGCCGTCGCTCCCCGCTGGCTGGCCCGGGCGGTGCTGTTCGGGCTCGTGCTGCTGATTGGGTACGGAGCCCGGCAGTCGTGGCGAACTCCCCTTCGACCTCGCAGCCCTTCTGCTGCCGGCACCAATACCGACGTCGACGTGTACCGCCGTATCGCGGACCGCGTTCGACATGGCGAACCGTATTACACGGTCGCAGCGGCCGAGCTTGCCGCCGCCGGCTTTCCCACCCGCAGCGTTTTCAACTTCCGATTGCCTACACTGGCGTGGCTACTCGGCGCACTGCCGAGCGATCGCGCCGGCCAAGCGCTGCTGGTCGGCCTGGCGGCTCTGACGCTGATATTGTGGTTCGCGACGTTGTGGCAGCGCGAGTCGTTGGCGATCGCTCTGGCCGGCAGCGGGCTTCTGCTAGGCCTGCTTGCCTGGCCTGCGCTCGACGACGCGTACCTGGTTCACGATCTCTGGGCGGGCGTACTGATTGCGCTCAGCCTAGTGGCATTGGGCCGCGGCTGGTTCGCTGCCTCGATCGCTGCCGGGGCGGCGGCTCTGTTCGTGAGAGAGCTGAGCCTCCTCTACGTCTGCCTCGCGGCGGCGAATGCCCTGGCGGATAAGCGGCACCGGCACGCGGTGGCCTGGGCTGTGGTGATCGTGGTGTTCGGCCTGGTGCTGATCGCGCACGCCAAAGCAGTGGCGGCTTTCGGCCTGGGCGCCGTCGGAACTGCCGGCGCAACCAGCTGGCTTCGTTTCGGGGGCTGGGAGTTTGTGCTCAAGACCGCATTGATGAACGCCTGGCTCATCGCCATGCCGCCCGTCCTCGTGGCAGTCATTCTTCCGGTTGCGTTGCTCGGTCTTACGGGTTGGCGCGACTCACCCGGCACCCAGGTCGCCACAACTGTCCTTGCGTACGTTGCGGCGTTCCTGGTTGTCGGACAAACCTTTAATCATCTCTGGGGCTTTCTCTACGTGGGGCCCGCCCTGATGGGTCTGGCCTTCGCACCCGCCGCCCTCCGGGATCTATGGCGGCGAGCGTGGTAGCGCTCAGCCGCCCTTGACGATCTTGTTGAGCAGCACCTTGGCGTAATCCTTGTCCCACTCCGCTAGGTTCTTCCGCGCGCTCACCTCGGTCTTGGTCGTGCTCGGCGTATCCCGCTTCAGGTCGACCGAGACGTCGAGGTCGCCCTTGGTCCCCTTGAACGACCGCTCGTCTCCCTCGGACTCGGTCTTGGTTTCGGTAATGGTGATTCCTTCGCCGTCGAGCACCGAGCGCGTTCGAGCAGCCACATCACTGACCGAACCGTTGACCGTCGAGCTGGCGCCGCGACTCGTCAGGTAGATCGCCGATCCAGCACCGGCTCCCGCAGCCGCCGCCACGCAGCCGCCTGCCGGCGCCAGCAGCGCTGCCGTGAGCGCCAGCCTGGCCCATTTCATCTTGCCGCCTTCCATGGCTTCCTCCAATCAGAAGACTCTCAAACAAGCATGTGAGGTCTATGGGAAATAGCAATTGCACCGCACATGGTCCAGCGGACCTGCGACATAGATCATGCTTGGTCTGAAGTCTAGGGAAAATCGGTGACGCGCGACCCACCGTTCAGGTGAGGCGCATCTTCTCTAGAAGATGGGCAAAGCGTGGATCCGACCTGATAGGGTCGAGCAGCGGCTCGACCTTGAGATAACACAGCCATCCCCGTCGCTCCTCCCGGGCACGCTCGATCCAGGCGAACGCGTGATCGACCTCCCCCAGTCCAAGGTGGACGGTGGCGAATGCTACCGGCGAGACGTAACGGTCCTTGGCCTGGGCATAGAGTCCGGCGAGAATCGAACGCGCCTCGTCCGGGCGGCCCATACAGGCCGCAACGTGCGCCAGCCCGGCGCGGGCATAGGCCAGCTCGGTCGACAATCCGATCGCCTCGCGAAACTCGTTCTCTGCCTCTTCCAACCTGCCCTGCTGCAGCCGGACCAGTCCGAAGATCCGATGAGTCTCCTCCGACGTGGGATTGAGCTCGACGGCCCGTCGCAGCTGCTCGGCCGCGCCGTCGTACTGCCTGGCGTAGTACATCAACCAGCCCAGACTGCGCCGGATCGACACAGACGCCGGATCCAGCTCGAACGCAAGCCGCCCTTCAGCCAGGGCTTCCTCGACTCTGCCTTGGGCAATCAGGAGCCAGGAATGCCACTGGCGCGCCGTTGCGTAGCGGGGATTCAACTCGAGCGCGCGCCGGAATGCCTGCGCGGCACTCTCCCAGTCCCAGTCGTAGATGAACTGGACCCAGCCGAGGGAGGTGTGAGCCTCCGCCAGGGTATCGTCCAGCGCTATGGCTTTGAGCGCGAACTCCTTTGCCCGCTGCATTCCCTCCGCCACCGGAACACCCCGATAGTCGAGCTGGAGGGCAAAGCAGTCGGCCAGCCCCGTGAAGGCGAGCGCGTATCCCTGGTCCTGCGCGATCGCTTCCTCGAAGTACCGCACGCCATCGGCGACGCCTTCCGCCGTTCGCTTGTTCCAGCTGTAGCGTCCCTTGAGGTACAGGTTGTACGCGGTCAGATTCGCGGTGTACCGCCGGGGCAGCGGATCGCCCAGCGCGCCCAGCAGCGTCGCTCGCAGAGTGGTCACGATGGTCTGCGCGATCTCGTCCTGCACCGTGAACACATCGTGCAGGTCCCGGTCATATCGCTGGGACCATAGGTGCCGGCCGTCCCGTACGTCGGTAAGCCGAGCGGTGATGCGGAGCCGCGGCCCGGCCTTGCGCACGGTCCCTTCGAGCACGACGGCCACGCCGAGCAGGGCGCCGAGCGTGCGGACATCGGTCTGTTTTCCCTTGAATGCAAAGGCCGACGTGCGAGAGGCGACGTGCAGTCCCTCGACCTTGGTGAGCGCGTCGGTCAGTTCGTCGGTCATCCCGTCGGCGAAATACTCGGTGTCGGGATCGGGGCTCGCGTTCACGAACGGCAGTACGGCGATGGCGTGCCGGTCGGCCCGCGCGGGCGTGACTGCCGCGAGCGGTGTGGTCGCAAGCGGAGCCGTTGCTTCGAGCGCGCGCCCGAACTCCGCCGCCGTTGCGAAGCGCTCGGCGGGATTCTTTGCAAGGGCTCGCGCGAGCGCCTGCTCCAGCAGGGGCGGAGCATCTGGACGGAGCGTCCGTAATGCCGGCGGCGGCTCGACCACGTGTCGCGCCATCGTCTGACGTGGCGTGGTGCCCGCAAACGGCGGTCGTCCTGTCAGCGTCTCGAAAACGACGCAGGCGAGACTGTAGATATCGCTGCGCCCGTCGAGGTCCTCGTCTGCGCTCGCCTGCTCCGGGCTCATATAGGCGGGAGTCCCGATGGCAATGCCGGGCTCGGAGACGGTCCGGCCCTGGCCGAAGGCCGCCGAGACCGCGCGCGCCACGCCGAAGTCGGCCACGACCGGCTCGCCTTCGTGCAGGAGGATGTTCTCCGGCTTGATATCGCGGTGGAGCACGCCGCTCCGATGGGCATAGTCGAGCGCGGCGGCGACGCTGCGCCCGATACGGACCGCGTCGGCCAGCGGCAGGCGACCTTCCCGATCGATCCGCTGGCGCAGCGATTCGCCGTCGAGATACGGCATCACGAAGTAGAGAAAACCGCCGCACTCGCCGGAATCGTGGACGGGCACGATCTGCGAGTGTACTAGCCGGGCCGCGATTCGTATTTCGCGCAAGAACCGCTCGGGCAGCCCACCACCACTCAGGTCTGCGCGGAGCACCTTTATGGCCACGGTGCGCCCGTGCCGCAGATCCTCAGCCACAAAGACAGTCGCCATGCCGCCGCGTGCCAGCTCGCGATTCACCCGATAGCGATCGGCCAGCGCGGTACGAAGGGCGTCGAGCATGGTTGAGCGGGGCCTCGGGGGTCAAAATCGTAACCAATATAGACGACTTTGCAGGTTAGATGGTTTCGGGCTTTGCGGCTTGCGCCACGGCTTCGTAACACGCAACCTGCCATCACGATGCGAGCGATGCTCCTGGAGCGCCCCGGCGCTCCGCTCCGTGAAGCGAACCTGCCCCGGCCGGCTCCAGGACCGGGCCAGATTCTGCTCGAGGTTTTGGCATGCGGGGTATGCCGAACCGATCTCCACGTCGCCGATGGCGAGCTGCCCGATCCCAAGCTTCCCCTCGTGCTGGGCCATGAAATTGTAGGCCGGGTGCTGGAGCCCGGCCCCGGAGCTTCGCGCTTCAGGGTTGGTGATCGAGTGGGCGTCCCGTGGCTAGGATGGACCTGCGGGGAATGTCGCTATTGCCGCTCCGGCCGGGAGAATCTGTGCGATCGAGCGCGGTTCACCGGTTGGCAGATCGATGGAGGGTACGCTGAGCAAACGGTCGCGGACGAGCGCTACTGTTTTCCGCTTCCCGCGGCGTACGACGACGTGCACGTTGCTCCGCTCCTCTGCGCAGGATTGATCGGATGGCGCGCCCTGGTCGCCGCCGGCCAGGCCGAGCGGATCGGGCTCTACGGCTTCGGCGCGGCCGCACACCTGATCGCGCAAGTGGCCCGATATCAGGGGCGACGCGTCTTCGCTTTCACCCGAGCCGGCGACGACGCGGGCCAGGCGTTTGCCCGGGAGTTGGGTGCAGAGTGGGCCGGCTCTTCGGAGTCGCCGGCCCCTGAGCCCCTCGACGCCGCGATTCTCTTCGCGCCGGCGGGTGGACTGGTGCCTCTAGCCCTTCGTTCCGTCGTGAAGGGAGGGACCGTGGTCTGCGCGGGGATTCACATGAGTCCCATTCCCTCGTTCCCCTACGATATCCTGTGGGGCGAGCGGTCGGTCCGGTCGGTTGCAAACCTGACGCGCGAGGACGGAGCAAAGTTCTTCGACGTCGTCGCGAAAGCGGCCATCCGCAGCGAAACCGAAAGGCTCCCCCTCGAGCAGGCCAATACGGCTTTGGAGCGCCTGCGATGCGGGGCTCTCAGGGGCGCCTTCGTGCTGACGCCCAAATGACGATACGCCCCACTTTCGATCCGGGCTTCGGATGACGCCGCCCCTGTTGACCGCCGAGGCCGTTACCAAGCGCTTCGATCACGCCCTCGCCCTCGACGCTGCGACGTTGACCATCGAGCGAGCCGAGTCGGTTGCCCTGGTGGGCGAGAGCGGCGCGGGAAAGTCGACTTTGCTCCGCTGCTTCAATCGGCTGATCGAACCGGAAGCGGGGACGGTCTCGGTGCGCGGAGAGGATGTGCGCTCGGTCGATCCGATCCAGCTTCGTCGCAGCATCGGATACGTCCCGCAGGAGAGCGGACTGCTGCCTCACTGGTCGGTTCTGCGAAACGTTTCGGTGGTTCCCTGGCTGGCGGGCAATGCGCAGGCAGAACGGTTGGGGCGCGACAGCCTGAATCTCGTAGGGCTGGATCCCGATCGGTTTGCCGACCGGCGGCCTAGCGAGCTGTCCGGCGGTCAGCGCCAAAGGGCCGCCCTGGCGCGGGCACTCGCCGCACGACCAGACATCGTGCTGCTCGACGAGCCATTCGGCGCCCTCGATGCCATTACCCGGGCCGATCTCCAAGCCACCTTCCACCGACTCCAGCGAGAGCTCGGCCTTACCGCCGTGCTGGTTACCCACGATCTGAGAGAAGCCTTCGACCTGGGCGATCGCGTCGTCGTGATGCGCGCCGGACGGGTGGAACAGGCCGCCGCACCGGCCCAGCTGCTCGCGTCACCGGCGACGCCGTACGTGGCCGAGCTGCTCGATCGGGCACGCATGAGAGATCGGTGACGCGCCGATACCTCGCAGTTCTCGCGTTGAGCATCTTGCTGACCGGCGGCAGCGCGCCGCGCCCGATCATCGTTGCGTCCAAGCCGTTCGGCGAGTCCTATCTTTTGGCCGAGATGTTTGCTCAGCTGCTCGAGGCTCGCGGGTTTCCGGTGGAGCGGAAACTCGGGCTCGGCGCGACCGAGCTGGCTTTCCAGGCGCTCCGCACCGGAGCGATCGACCTCTACCCGGAGTACACCGGCACCGGCCTCACGGCCATCCTTCACGAGCCCCCCCGGCCCGATCCACGTGAGGCCTTCAATCGGGTGGCAACCGAGTTCGTCTCTCGCTGGGGCATTCGCTGGCTCCCGCCACTCGGCTTCGAAAACACCTATGCTATTGCAGTCCGTCGGGAGACCGCCGACCGGTATCAGTTGCGAACCTTGAGCGATCTGGCGCGAGCCGCGGCCGAGCTTACGGCAGGGCTCACGCCCGATTTTATCGGCCGCCCGGATGGATTGCCCGGGATCGGCCGAGCCTACGGCATCGCGTTCAAGGCGGTGCGCGCCCTGGGGCCGGCGGTGAAGTACCAGGCGCTCGCGGCCGGAAAGGTGGACGTGATCGACGGCTACGCCACCGACGGCTTCATCGCGCGCTACGATCTGATCGTGCTGCAGGACGATCGCCGCTTCTTCCCGCCCTATCAGGCTGCTGCGCTGGTTGGACCGCGGCTTCCGCGGGAAGCTCCCGCTGCAGTGTTAGCCCTGGCGGAATTGAGCGGACGACTGAGCGAGAAGGCGATGCGCCAGCTGAATCGGCGGATCGAGGTGGACAACGAGCCGGTTGCGGCGGTGGCGTCGGATGCTCTGGCGGAGCTGGGGCTCGTTGCCCCCGGGCGTGCCGGAAAACCGGCGGGCGCGATGGAAGAGCGGAGCTCGGCTGGACGCACGCCCGCAACCAGGAAGTCGCTGGGTGCTTACTTCGTCGCTCAGGCACCGACGCTGGGGAGGCTCACGCTCCGCCACCTGCTGCTCGTGGCCGTCTCCCTCGCGGCCGCAGTGCTGGTAGCGCTACCGCTCGGACTTCTGCTGGAACGAACCCGGAAAGCGGCCGAGACAACGATTAGAGCCGTCGGTCTGCTTCAGACGATTCCGGGCATCGCGCTACTGGCGTTCATGATCCCGCTGCTCGGCATTGGCGTGGTACCGGCACTGGTCGCGCTGTTTCTCTATTCGCTCTATCCGATCCTGCGGAACACGTACACCGGTGTCCGCAACGCCGACCCGGACGCGGTCAATGCTGCGGTCGCGATCGGAATGCGGCCGGTCCAGGTCCTCCGTCATGTTCGGCTTCCGCTGGCCGCACCTGTAATCATGGCCGGCATCCGGACCGCCGCCGTGATCAACGTCGGAACCGCGACCCTGGCGGCATTCATCGGCGCGGGCGGATTGGGCGACCCTATCGTCGCCGGTCTCTCACTGTCGGATTCGCGAATGATTCTCTCGGGCGCAATTCCGGCTGCGCTGCTCGCGCTTGCGGTGGACGGAGCGCTCGGAGTGGTAGAGTGGGCGGTTAAGACCAACCGGTGAGCGACCTGGCGAGATCGAGCGAGCTCAGGCCGCGGACGTTACGCCAGCGCTCGAGGCAGGAGCGGGCTCGTCGACGTGCACACGCCCGATCTCTCGCCGAAACCGGGCCCGGACTCTAAACAGCAGGAGAGCGGCGACCGCCACCAGTCCCACCACGAGCCCCCACCACAATCCTGCTGCGCCCAACGCGGTTCGAAAACCGAGCCAGAGACTCACCGGGAAGCCGAGCAGCCAGAACCCCAGCACTGCAATCACGAACGGGGCGCGGGTATCGGCCAGGCCGCGCAGGATGCCGACGGAGACGACCTGAATACCATCGAAGATCTGAAATGCCCCCGCGATCGGGAGCAGCACCGCCGCCAGCCCGATGACCGCTGTATCGCGGGTGTAGAGCTGAGCGATCGGCACCGGCAACACGAGCAACAGCAGCGCCATTGCGCTCATGAACGCAATGCCGATCGCGAGCGCCGCTCGTGCCTCACGCACGGCGCCCTCCGCGTCTCCTCTTCCTACCGCGTGTCCCACCAGCACCGCAGCCGCGGCGGAGACGCCAAGCGGAACCATGAAGGTCAACGAGGCGACGTTGATAGCGATCTGGTGTGCGGCGACCGGGATTGTCCCCAGCCGTCCCATCAACATCATCACAGTCCCGAATACGCCCCACTCCAGGATGAACTGAAGTCCGATGGGGAGGCCGAGGCCGAACATCCGAACCAGCGGCCGCCACTGACCAAGCTCCGGGCTGAGCGGCAGCAGATGGGGACGCAGCTCCTTCCAGGAGAGCGCCATGAGGCCGACGAGCATGGCCCAGCGGCTCACAGTCGTTGCCCAGGCCGAGCCCGCTACGCCCATAGCAGGAGCGCCCAGATGCCCGAAGATGAGCACCCAGTCGAGCAGCGCGTTGAGCAAATTCGCGAGCACGATGGTCGTCACGATCGCGCGCATCCGGCCGAGGGCCTGCAACGTCTGACGAAAGACGATGAACCCGAAGAACGGCGGCACGCTCGGGATCATGATGCTGGCGAACAGCGAGGCGTTCGGGAGCAGCTCGGGCGGCTCGCCGATCGCAGACAGCACGGGGTCGGCGGTGAGGAGCAGCGCGCCGCAGGGAACCGACAGCACCAGCGCCAGGACCAGCCCGCGCTGAAGCGCTCGCGCAATCGCAGTGTGATCGCCGGCCCCGACTGCCTGCGCGACCAGCGGATCGAGTGCCAGCAGGACTCCCATCCCGAAGATCGCCAGGCCCATGAAGTACATGTTGCCCAGGGCCACGCTCGCCAGCGCGTTGGCCGACAAGTGTCCCACCATGATGGAGTCGACGACACCCATCAGCATGATACCCACCTGCACGACCACAACCGGCACAGCCAGTCGCAGCAGATCCGCCAGCTCGCGGGCAGTCGGTACGAGTCTGCTGGGGCGCGAAGGGAACGGCTCGTTTGCGGGGCGAGTGGACATCAGTTCAGCACAACGACGTCGGAAGGCGGGAAACATAACGTGGGCAGCCGGTCATGGGCATGGAAGATGCGGCCTATCAGCCTGGCCTCATCCGTGTGCCGCCAGTTCGAGCGAGCACGTGAGACAGCTCACGTTTTTCCGGGGTACAACGATGCGCTTTTCGAGCTGCGTTCCGATTGGAGCTGCGTTGTTTCTTGCGATGATCCTCTCGCAGCCCGCGGCGGCACAAATGCCGTCCGCTACCGCTCCGCAGGTAACTCAGTCACTGTCCCATGGGCCCGGCGCTTCGGGGCCCACTCTCGCCGCGGCGCGTCTGGGCTATTCAGACGATTTCGAGCAGCCGACCACCGTCAATGCCGCGGCCAAACGGATGGCAAAGCGAGAAGGTCGCGCCCTTGCGCTGGTCGGCGGCGCAGCGGTCATTGCAGGGCTCTTGATCGGAGATGACGCCGGGACCGTGATCGCCATCGGGGGCGCGGGACTCGGCTTGTACGGCCTCTACGTCTGGCAGCGCTAGGACCGGCTGGACAACAGGCGCCGAAGCGCTGCGATCGCCGCGTCCGGATCCGGCGCTTCGATCGGGGGCGCCGGCCCCAGGCCGCGGAGAAACGCGACCGTTTCAGGCGCGGGACTCATTAGCACGAGCGGCTTTCCGGCGCGGAGGGCGAGTGCGGTCTCCGACGCCGTACCGGCGCTCATTCCGCAGCACACCAGCGCATCACTCGCGAGAACGATGAGGTTGTTTCGCGCCTCGCCCATTCCGGTCGGCAGCACCAGATCGATCGCACTCGACGCTCCTTCGCGGTCCGCGGTTGGCAGGAGACCCACGGTCAGCCCGCCGGCGTCCCGCGCTCCTCGACACGCAGCATCCATAACGCCCAGGCTCCAGCCGCCGGTCAGGGTTACCCACCCCGCCCCGGCGACGAGCACCCCGACCTGACGCGCCCATGCAAGCTCGCGTGAGGTCGCCCGCTCACCCGGTCCGATGACGCCGATGATGATGCGACGGCCGGTCATGCCAGATCGCGCAGGACTTCCATAGCGGCGTTACGTCCGTTAATCGAGATCACGCTGCCGCCGGGGTGGGTACAAGCGCCGCAGAGATAAACGCCCGGCATCGGCGTGCGAGCCGCCAGTCGTCGATCCCACATGTATTGCGGCAGGATCTCGCCCTGGAAGATGTGCCCGCCGGTGAGGCCTACTCGCTGCTCGATGTCGGGAGGCCCGAGCACCTGGAGATCGATGATCGCCTCCGGGAGGTTGGAGCAGAAACGAGCGATCGACTCCACAACGGCACGACCAACCTCATCGCGGCGGGTATCCCAGGTTCCCTCACGGAAACGGTAGGGTACGTACTGCGAGAACACGCTCAGGGTGTGTACTCCTGGCGGCGCGACGCTGCGATCGTAAGCTGTCTGCAGATAGAGCTCGCACCAGAGTCTCGGTGGCAGGTCGCCTGCTTTCGCGGTGCGATAATGCGACAACCATTCCGCCTTGCTGAGCGGAGTGTTCACCTGGCCGGTGTGGTGCGGTTCGAAGGTGCCCGGCCGCGAGGTGAAATTGGGAAGCTCCCTGAGCGTGAGATTCACCTTGACGGTGACGCCCTCGATCGGCACAGACTCTACCTGACGCTTCCATGCGGGATCTGCGTCGGTGCCCAGGAGACGCAGGGTGACCCGCGGATCCGCGTTCGAGACCACCTTGGCCGCTCGAATCCTCGTGCCGTCGTCCAGCTGGACGCCCTCACCCGGCACGATGCGAGCGACCGGCACGCCCGCAGCGATCACCGCCCCGGCCTCCCGGGCAACGTCGCACAGAATGAACGACACCCGGCCCATGCCCCCGACGACATAACCCCACGTTCCCGGTAAGCCGTCCATGCGACCGGAAGCGTGATGGTAGTACACCGAGGCAGTTCCCTTGTCGTGCGGACTCGCATCGGTTCCGATCACACCCTGTCCGAGGTACGCCATCTGGAGGCGTTCGTCGGACAGGTATCGCTCGACCAGCTCGACCATCGACCAGTCGAACAGCATGGCCCGCGCCTCGGCGTCGCCCCGAATGCGCTGTTCGATCGTGGCTCGGCTCGGCGCCGGGCCGATCCAGAGATCGCCATCGCCCTCGGGGCGAAGCGCGTCCCGCAGCCTGCGTTTGACGTCGAGCATCGCATGCCACCCGTCCACGTCATCCGGGGCAAAGGCGCGCACCTCAGCCTCGCATTTCGCGTCGTCGTTCCATAGCTGAATGCTGGAGCCGTCCTCGAAGGGCACGAAAAGACCACCGGCGGCTGGATGCCATTCGAATCCGTGCCCCTTGAGGTCCAGCTCCTTCATCACCAGCGGGTGCAAGAGACCGACGACGTAGGCGCAGGGAGACATGCGCACGCCCGGCCAGGGCTCTTCCATCGTGCATGCGCCTCCGATGTGCTCCCGTGCCTCGACGACGAGCACGCGCTTTCCCGCCCTGCCCAGGTACGCCGCACACGTCAATCCGTTGTGCCCCCCGCCGACCACGATGACGTCCCAGGTGCGCGTGGCGAGCGCGCGGACGGGCTCGGGAAGGCCAATGCGGCCCAGCACATCGGCAGCGGGTACCGAGGCAGAGAACGATGGCCCAGTCGACACGGCTTGTCCCAAGTTTGGAGGCGAAGCGAACAGGGCAGAAGTCTAACAGCAGGCGCAAGCCGACCATCCGACAACCGTTACGGGCGACCGGCCGTCTAATGCCGTGTCTCCAACCGAGGCTCCCTCGTGCTCCCGCTCCTCTGCCTGATCCCACCACCCCCGACTCCAGCGTCTCCATCGAACACCACGACCGTATTCGAGCGCGTCAACGTGATCCCGATGGATCGCGAGCGGGTGCTCACCGACTACGACGTTCTGGTCCGCGATGGGTGCATCGTCTCGGTTGCGCGGCATGGCACGGTGCCGCTGCCTGCGCCCGCAACCCGCATCGATGGGACCGGGCGATGGCTCATGCCCGGCCTGGCCGACATGCACGTGCACCTCTACGACACCGAGGGATTCGCATCGTATCTCGCTTATGGTATCACGACCGTCGCGAACCTCAACGGCGAGCCGGCAAACCTGCGGTGGCGTGATCGAGTAAAGCGCGGCGAGTTGCTCGGACCGACGGTGTACACTGCGGGGCCTTCGATCAACGGCAATCCGCCGGGGAACAGCGGATTCACCGCTGTCGAGACGACCGACCAGGCCCGTGCGGAGGTCCGGCGCCAGTGGGAGATGGGCTACGACTTCATCAAGGTCTACTCCACGCTACCCGCGCCCGCTTACCGTGCGATTCTGAGCGAGGCAAAGGCGCGGAATATGGGCGTGCTCGGGCATGTCCCCATCGAGGTGGGACTCAAGGCAGTGCTCGAGAGCGGATGGCAATCCAACATCGCCCACGCAGAGGAGTACCTGAACGGGTATTTCAACCACGAGAAACCGGACAGCAGCAAGATCGCAGAGATTGCCCGGGCAACCCGTCGCGGCAACATGAGCGTGACGGCCAACCTCTTCGCATACGACGACTACCTTCGTACCATCGCTGACCTGCCGGGTGTGCTGGCGGACCCCGAGATGCGCTACGCATCGCCGGCTTTGCTGGCGGAAAAGCTCCCCGCGCACAATCGGAGCGTACGCGACAATCCGCAGGCGTTCGTTCGATATCTCCGATCAGGGCTCGATCTTTTCCGCCAGTTGACTCGCGAGTTGGCCCGTGCCGGTGTGCCTATCCTGCTTGGGACGGATACCGAGATCTTCGGCTTTCCCGGACAGTCGGCCCATCGCGAGCTCGAACTGCTGGTGGATGCCGGGCTCACGCCTTACGCTGCCCTCGAAGCGGGAACCCGGCGAGCCGGTGAGTATGTGAAGCAGCACGTGCACGCCACGGAGCAGTTTGGAACCGTTACCGTGGGCAGTCGAGCCGACCTTCTCCTACTCGAGGCCAACCCGCTCGGCGATGTACGCCGCGCCGAACACCCACTCGGCGTCATGGTGCGGGGCCGGTGGCTACCTCGAGCCGACCTCGATCGCATCCGTGATTCGGTTGCCGCTCACAATGCGCCGCTGCGCGACGGGGTCGTACGGCTCGACAGTCTCATTCGAGCCGGCGACGCGATCGCTGCCGAGCAGCTCTTCCAAACTCTCCGGACCGCCCACCCCCACGATCGGTTCCTGCCGTACGTCGTTCCGGAAAACTGGGCGGATCACCTGGAGCGCCGTCATCCAGCCGCGGCTTCGGCAGCGCTTCGGATGAACGTCGAGTTGTACCCTGATCATCCTTCGACTCATCGCCGGCTGGGGACGACACTCCTCGCCGCAGGCGACACGGCAAAGGGCGAACATGAGCTGCGCAAGGCCGTCGAGTTGGGGCCGAACGATGCCGAGACTCTGGATCGCCTCGCGATGCTGGAAGCGAGTCGCCAACCGCTGGCGCTGCACCTGCCCGATACACTCAGCCTCGCGATCGACGTGACCGACCCTGGTGACCCGCACATTGGTCGGGGCCGGCTCGTGCTGGCGCGTCTGGGAACGGAAGGCGGCACGCTTTCCACGCAACGGCTCGCGGAGCGCCCACTTCGCCAGCTCGTCGGCGGCGGGCACCGACTTTGGGCCTTCGCCGAGCACGACGACCAGACGATCGAAGCACGACTGCAATGCCAGGACGGCGTGGTGAGTGGGCGCTTCCTCGGCGGATGGGGTCAGAACTTCGCATTGTCGACGGGTCGGCCGCTGCGGGGGTGCTAGCGTTTCTGCAGCAGGTACCACAATAGCCAACGAGGCATGAGCCGGAGTAAGGCCGCGATCAGCTTGTAGCGAACGCCGGGAATGCAGACCACCGGTCCTCCGCGGTCCAGCGTTGCGAGCGATGTGTCTACGACATACTCGGCTGTAAGCCAGAGGCGCCGCCGCTTGCGTGCGGCAGAGTCCATGGCCATCCGCTGGTGGAATTCGGTTCGAGTGAACCCGGGACAAAGCGCCTGAACCCGTATGCCACTCCCCGCCAGCTCCGTCGCCAGGCCCTCGGTGAAAACGGTCAAATAGGCCTTGGATGCGCAGTAGTTGATGCTGCCGGGGCTGAACAGGAATCCGGCGATGGAAGAGACGTTGATCACTCCTCCCGATCGACGCGCCAGCATGCCAGGGAGCGCAGCTTGAATCAGTCGCATGGGAGCGAGCACATGCAGGTGCAACATCGCGACCTGGGGCTCGATCGGCGTTTCGCTCAGAAGGCCCTTGGTTCCGAAGCCAGCATTGTTCACCAGCAATGACAGTGGATTCCCTGTTCTGATTCGCTCGACCACACGCGCGACGTCGTCATCCCGCGAGAGGTCCGCCTGGATGACGTCGACCGAAATCCCGAGCCTGGACAGCTCGCGGCCTACGGCCGCAAGCCGCTGTCCGTCTCGGGCGACCAGCAGAAGATCGTATCCCCGCCGCGCCAGCCGGTCGGCGAACACCCGCCCGATGCCGGCGGTCCCCCCGGTGACCAAAGCAAGCGGACGGGCGCCTCCGGATGGGGTCCTCATGGTCGTGCAATCTGCGCGGCGGCATGGCGGGCCCCCTTTTCAGGTTCTGCACTCCGAGCCGTCGGGCCTCGCGGGCTGACATCCGCGGGGTGGTAGACCCGGAGCACGTCGGTGCCACCCACCCCACTGCAACCAAAGCACTTAACGATCACCGAAAAGACCTCGAAGGCGGGCTGCCGGAGCCCGCAGTAAAGGGAATGGCGTGCAATGTGCTGCATGCGGGCCAACAGCATGATTTTCGCGTAGTTGCCGCCGATGCTCGCGCCCCGCCCGGGTCGCGACGAATCCGGAGCTCTCACATGTACAGAATCGAGTTCGAGCCCGGCGATGTCGGGGTGTTCAGGAGTGTCGAAGAGGTAGCCACCGCCATCAAGAGCGGCGTGATTACCTCTCGCGCGCGCATCTACCACCAAGCCACCGACAAGTGGCTCCCGATCGAATTTCATCCGCACTACAAGAAAGCGGTCGAGATGGTGGCGAGCGGCAACATCCCAGCGCCGTCCACTAGCGCGCGTTCCAACGGCTCGCCGTTCACTCCACCGGGCGCTCGCGCGGCCATACAGGTGGCGCCGCCGGCTCCGATGGTTGTTGCCCCGCCCGCGCCCGTGGTGGTCGAAGCTGCTCACGAAGCGCCGCCGACGATCAACCACGTCGAGTTGGAGCCGCCCACCGCAAAGCACTTCGGGCCGGAACCAGCCGCCGAGATTCCGCCTGCTCCGGTCGAGGAGGAAACGGCCGCACCGGAACCGGCCGTGGAAATGACTGAGCCCGCGATCGTTGAAACCGAAGCGGCTCCGCCTCCTCCCGATTTCGTCTTCATCCCGCGATCGAGGGAGATTCGGTTCATTCCGCTGGAAGAGCCGAAGCTTTTGGGGCGTTCACGTCAAAGGCATCTGGAGCATCCGATTCCACCGGCTGCGCTCGGGCCTGAGACGCGCCCGTTCTTCCTAAGGGCCCCCAGCGACGAGCTGCGACACCAGGAGGCGGCGCCGGACGTCCTCCAAAATGAACATCCGGCCAGCGAGAGCCTAGCGATCGAGGCCGCGGGCATGGACAGCCTGGTTCTCGCGGCGGATGCCTCGGCTCGGCCGATATTCCGGCCGAGATTCCGCGTGAGATCGCTGGGAAAGCTGCGGCGGCCGATCTTGATCGGTGTCGGAGCCCTGGCGTTGGTCGTCTCGACCCGCTTCGGTATATCAGCAGCCGCGAGTACCCTGAACGCCGGTGTCATGACCTCCGGATGGGGTGCGCTCCCCTTCCTGAGGGACTCAGGCGCCGACCGCTCCGGTGAATCTCTCAACCAAGCTCAAGCCGGTGGTCGGCTACCCCGGAATCCCGAACCCCAAGGCAGTCCGAGCTTCGGCTCGAGCAGCGCGTTTCCGTCCGGGCGCTCCGGTTCGGCTGATTCCCGACGGCAGCCCGCAGGAATGAGTTCGGCGACCAGCGCAGCTGAGAAGATGGAGCAAGTCCCTACTCCCGACTCTACCGTCCGAAAGGCGCCGCTGGCACAGATAGCCATCGCGGCGCCCAAGATCGCGGGGCTGCCGGGCGCGACCAACGTCAAGCTGACTCCCGCAGTGCTCGTCACGCATTATGAGGCCGCCTATGCGGCTGCGCGATCGGAGCTCGAGACCGGATTCCGCACCGCCGGCTTCGCCAATGTGTTCGCGCCGGAGCACTTGAACTCGGCGCAAGGTGTGCGAGCCGCGCGCCTGGCCGCCGGGACGGCCTCCGCCTACGTCGCCAAGTACCGGCGCCGGGAAGCTGAAATCGAGGCGGCCTACGCCGATTCCGCCGCCGACCTGGCCAAGAGCCCGGCCGATCGGAAGGTCTGGGATGAGCGCAAAATGCTCCAGGAAAGCCCTGAAGTCGCCAAGCTGGCCGGATTTCTCCTGGATGAGATCGACAGCGTTTTCGGGGTGTTGGCGTCGCAGGATAGGGCGTATGAGATCAAGGACGGGGCGATCGTGTTCCAGGATGCGGCCGCCGCGCGAGCTTATTCCGAGCTTCGTCCGTGGCTCGAACGTCCGGCGCACCAGTGGGCCGACTCGGCCGAAGGCACGCCGCCCAGCTCTGCAGGACGCGTCCTCCGCGCCATCGGGTCCACCAGACTTCCCGAAGGCGGCGCATTCTAACGATCGCTTAGCGCTGGATCAGTGAGAAATCCGGAACACTGGCGCCATTGCTCGTTCCAGTTCGGCGTCCGAGGCGTCCGGATTCTTGCGATAAAGGTCGATCAGACCCGCGACGTTTCGTGACGAGCGCCAGAGCTCCTCTTCGGTTCCCGACGCACGATCGTCGTCACCCGACCGACGCGCGAACATCTCGCTGAAGAGCAGCCTGGCCTGCCGCAGGAACTTCATCTTTCGTCCCGTTTCTCTGATTACCACAGAGACCGCCGAGTCTATCACGGTGCGGCCCCCGCCGGGGTTCGCTGCTAATGCCTCTCCCACGACGGACTGGACGTTTCGATAGAAGAGCTGGCGTTGCGCCTCGGTAAGGCTGAGTGTCTCGGCCGCGGAGATACAGGCGGAGTCACGCTCGGCGTCAAAGGCGGCGGTATCGGCGACGCTGGTGGTAGCGACGGGCTGGGGCGGCGAGTCGGCGGATTGAGCGC
Organism: Gemmatimonadota bacterium; assembly: GCA_046733215.1. Classification (GTDB taxonomy): domain Bacteria; phylum Gemmatimonadota; class Gemmatimonadetes; order Gemmatimonadales; family GWC2-71-9; genus DASQPE01. The sequence goes on along the minus strand of JBKPOS010000210.1, from coordinate 2,103 downwards.
GGCCTGCGCTGACGGCCACGGACAACAACAACAGCCCCGCCGACGAGCCGAGGAATGTGCGGGTCATCTCGGCCTCCGGAACGGAGCGGAGCTACACCATTTACGATAAAGCTTTTTGTGCGGGGCGCGAGGGTTCCCCCACGCGGGACTAGTGACCCAGGCGGCTCAAACGAAAGCCGCGGTGCCCCCGAGGCATTACTTCACCCCGTCCGGGGATGCACCGATCATCGCCAATGATGATCCAGGGCCGCCGAATCTGATCCTCGGTGGCTACGTCGCTGACGGGGAGCGGCTGCGCGCCAGTTCCCCCTGAAACCGGAAGAACGGTTACCGTCTGACCGGGATCGAGCGGGGTCCCCGCCCCTCCGGCGCTGGCGACGTCACGCGGTCCGGGGGCCGGCGATTCGGGAGCCGGCTCCGGGTCTGGTGCCGTTACCGGCGCGTCCTTGGCAGCCCGGTCTACCCGCTTCGCAGGCCGGGCGTGGACGCGGGCAGGCACCGGCGTAAGCGCGCTCGCCCCGGCAGCGTTCTTCTGCTCAGGCTCGGCCCGCGGCAGGTCGAGTTCCCGGGCGCTTGCGACCGCATCGGTGGCCGATTCCGCCGAGGGGAGCAGGGTAAGATCCCGAGGTGTCGAATCGGAACGCTCGGAGGAGCAGGCCGCAACCACCAGTGCTAAGGGGATGGCGAGGCGGGTATAGCGAGTGTGCATGGCCCAGAGGCCTCCGAACGGCAGGAACGGAACTGACTGAGAATACTAAAAAGACGATGGCAAGGAAAGACGGCGCACAGACCAAGCCGAACTATTTCGCCCTTTCTAGATACACCGCTTCCCGGGGATTCACCCGGACTCGTTCACCCTCGCCAATGAATTCCGGCACCTGGATGGTGACACCGTTGCTGAGCTTGGCCGGCTTGGTGCTCGCGGTCTTGGTTGCCGTCTTCATGATGGGCGCCGTTTCGACGATTTCCATCTCGACCACCGACGGCAGCTCGATCGCGATTGGGCGTCCGTTCAGCCATTCGGCGACGAAGGTCATGCCGGATTCGAGCCAGGATCCTGCATCACCCACGACCTCATCATCGAGGGTGTACTGCTCATACGTGCCGTTGTCCATGACGTGCACGCCGTTCGCGTCGCGATAGAGCACCTGCAGCTCCTTGGTATCCAGCCGGGCCTCATCGACGAACTCAGTTGCGCTGAGGCGCGTATCGAACGTGTTCCCCGAATTCAGATTGCGAAGCCGCACCTGCACGAATGCCCGCAGGTTCCCCGGAGTGCGGTGCTGAAAATCCATAACGCGGCATGGCGCCCCGTCGATGATCAGGACGTGACCGCGGCGGATGTCGGATGCCTTCATCTCTACTCCTCCACCAATGAAGCCGCTCCCGGCTCGGGGCGCGGGCGCAGGAAGATACACCAGCGGCCTAATGGGGCAACTTACGATCACAGCCTGCGGCGGGGGCTACCGCGGCTTCCGAGCCGGCGGGGTTCTTGACCGTACGCCGCTGCCCTTCGCATATATGGCAGCAAACCGAGAGCTTGGAGGAGCGAGCCTCTCATGAGCACGCGAAACGAGTCTGAACTCGGCGCTGACGAACGCATTTGGGAAGACGTACACGAGCGGTTGATGGGCCACCCCGATTTCGACGCCACCGAGGTCGAGATCGAAGTGGAGGAGGGACTGGTGACCCTGGCCGGCAGGGTGGACAGTCGGGAAGCGAAGTGGATGGCAGAAGAGATCACCCGCGCCGTACAAGGCGTCCAGGACGTACACAACCGCCTCAAGGTCGCCCGTTGGTAGGCTAGCCCTCGGCGCTTCTCGCCAGCCCTGCCAACGTTTCGAGTGCCTGCTCCAGCTCGCCGCGGAGCGGGAATCCGCAGTTGAGGCGGAAACAGTGCCCGAAAGTGTCCCCTGTCGAAAAGACCCGTCCGGGAACGATCCCGATGCGACGGGCCAACGCGCTTCGCGCCAGCGCAAGTGTGTCCGTTCCGGGTGCGAGCTCGATCCACAGGAGGTGACCGCCCTTGGGTCGTGAGACTCGAGTCCCCTGCGGGAACAGCCTCGCAATCGCGTGGGCGTAGTCGGAGACCTGAGCCCGAAA
>JBKPOS010000209.1:0-11763 GCA_046733215.1 Gemmatimonadota bacterium | reverse complement strand
GTTCGGGCACGTCCACTACTTCGACCCGCTTCACTCCCATCCAGCAGTTGGCTCGCATTAGCACTTCCCCACTTTCTCGGCCTCGAGCCGGTCCAAAGAGCCGGCGGACCGTCCAGACTGTTCGGCGAGCAGCTCAGAGTCTCGGGAGGGACGTGCAGGGTGAAGACCATGGCGGATACTGGCGTCCGACTGAACGACTTCGCCCGTCTCGAGCACCTGCTTCAAGACGCGCAGGTCGGCGTCGATCTGCTGCGCAGGCTCCTCGCCAAACAGAGAGGCGATTATCCGGCCCAGTGATCCCACGGGAGGGGCGTAGGAGAGATCGACCAGGATCTCGGTCCCCCGGTTCCCCGGGGCCGGCCTGAAGCTGACCGAACCGCCGTGCTCGATGTCGCCGCCCGGCAGCGACCGCCACGCGATCTGCTGATTGGGCACGTCCTCCGACAGCTCGGCCGTCCATTCGACTTGCTGCCCTGCCGGGGCCCGGGCGGTCCAGTGCGACCGCTTGTCGTCGAGGATTTCGACGGAGAGAAGGTGGCTCATGAACCGTGGCAGGTTCTTAAAGTCACGCCAAAAGCCGTAGACCTCTTCTGGCGGACGGCTGATCGTGATCGCTTTCTTGACCTGAACACCCTGCTGTCCATTGGCGACGGATCTCGTTTTTCTGAGACGCTGGGTGCAGTACACATCCAGGGCCGCAACACCCAGGACCGCGGCGAGCGCCACGAGCGCTCGCTTCTTCCTGGTCTGCTTGCGGCCGAGCACCGCCAAGAGCACGGCAGCGTCAAGGACGTCGCCCACCACTCTCGATCCAACCGGTGCCGCGCTGGGTCTGGCAAGGATGCTCAGGCCACTGCCGATTTCCCGCAGGCCAAATGCCCGAAGCAATCCAGCCTGTGGGGTGCGGCGGTGCAAGCCGATCAGGTTGGCCATTGCGCGGGGCGCCGCAACCTCGGCGGCGCCCAGTCCGATACTGAAGTACCCCAGGGCTCGGGCCAGACCCCTCCCGTCACCGCCCTCCTCAATGCGGTCAACGTCGTACATCTCACTCCGCTTCGTTTCGTTCGGAATTGTATTGATCATGATTCCAATCCACGGCCAAACGTTGAGCAGGTTCCGAACATCGGGCGCTGCGATCATTCAGCGCTGATCGCGAGCGCGCGGGTCGGTGCTGAAGGGCATCGATATGTTCTGGTGGAGCAGCCGGCGTCGGTGAGTCTCCTCACCGAGCAACGAACGAGCGGGGGACGTATGTAGGCTCAAGCTGCCCGGAACACTTGTCACATCTTTGGCGTGCTCTGATCGGGCAACATTGAGTAAAATGATTTAGGGCCGTCCAGCCGCGAGCGGGTCGCCCGAGCTGGTGTACGCCGGCGGCACGTACAGGTTTATGGTCTTGAGTAGCGTCCGTCCGGTGTTGCGGATCTCGTGGCTGCTCCCGCGCTCGACCAGCAGGAGCGTGCCGGCCTTGAGGCGCTCCCGCCGACTTCCAACCGTGGCCTCGCCCGTTCCCGAAAGCACATACAGCCACTGATCGCTTCCCCGGTGCCGATTATCCGGTCCGCCCTCGGCGGCACCGGGACGAAGCACCATGGTAGCAGCTTGCGCTCGCCGATTGCGTAACGCGACGGCGAATCCTTTGCCGAAGCGGAGCTGCTTCCGCGGCACGGTTTCCCTTCTACCTCCTATTCCTCGTCGCTCTCACTCGCCGCCAAAGCCGCTTCGTTCACTCCTTCCTCAGCTAGCTTGGACAGAATCTCGTCCGTGGCCTCTTCCTCCTTGAGGGTTTGGCCCAGGAGCGTCGCAGCGTTTGAGTGGCCCAGAAGCGTGGCATACGTACGAAGGCAGCCGTAGGCCGCTATTTCGTAGTGCTCCACCCGCTGGGCCGCGGAGATCAGAGCAGCGTCGATCACCGCCTCTTCGCCCTCCTCTTCCAAAATCTCCGCTCCTTCTGCCAGAAGTCCTTCCATACCCTTGCACTTTTTCCTGCCCGGGGAAACGCCGAGCTCTTCGAAGATCGTATCGAGGCGGGCTACCTGACCCTCCGTCTGCTTGCGGTGGGTTTCGAACGCGCGGCTCAGCTCGGGCGAGCTGGCGTTCTTCGCCATCTTCGGGAGCGCCTTGAGAATTTGTTGTTCGGCGTTGTAGACGTCTTTTAGCTCGTCCACGAACAGATCCTGGAGTGACTCGAGTGCCATGATACCTCCGACGCGGCGCGCCGCGAATAGACGATAGAGATGATTCCTAGACCCAACGCAACACTGCCCCGACACGCCAAGGGAACGCTGTGCGCGATCTCACACGCATATGTCGAGCATCTTTCCTTTTCGGACAGGCGTCGTGCTTCAGCGCAGGAACCCGCCAACGCTCGTCGCGTCGCGAAGTAGGCTTGCAAACTTGAGTCGCGGCGCAACGCACTGAGCCCGCCATCTGTGCTGGTCGAGGTTCCCGATTCGACCGCTATGTGGTCTCCTTCGAGGCCTGTTTCGTCCCTTCCATCACCCGCTCAGCCGACTCCTTGATCTGATCTCCGACGTCGTGCCCGGCTTCGATTGCAGCATCCTTGAATCGAGTGGCGGTGTGCTGAACGCGATCCTTAAGTCGCTCACTAGCCGCACCCATAAGCCGGCGCTCCCGCCCGCTCTCCTCTACTAGATACCCTACCGCCAGGCCGAGGATCGCAGCGGCCGCGACGACCACAAGAGGCTTCTCGTCCATCGCTCGCTCGAGCTGGCCGCGAGCGCGTCGCACCTGTGCCCTCGCGCTTTCTCCCAGCTCCCGAACTCGCTCACGACCTTCCTGCCCCAGCTCCTCAACCCGTTGCTGGGTACGTTCCATGGCATCCTCGGCTCGGTCCCGGATGTCACCAATCCGCTCAGTAGCCGCGCGCAGGACCCCGCTGGTACTCCCATGGACATCCGTGTATCGGTCGCCAATCCGTTCGCGCAGCGCGCGCCGCTCCGGCCCAGTGTAGGCGTACCTGGCCATTCGGTCTCCCGATACGGGCCCCCGATTTCGCTGCTGCACCAGCCAGACAGCGCCCAGACCCATGGCCGCGACAAGTGACGGGTTCTCCTGGATGAAATTGACCACTCGATATCCTGTGTACCTGGCTCGTGCGGTCACGCTGTCGGCGACTTCCCGCGCCTTCTCGTTGATCGCTTCCTTGGCTTCCTCTTTCAGATTTCGGGGGCTCAACCGCTCACCCAACTCGTCGATATCACGGCTCATTCGCCCGCGGGTCCGCTCGATCTCCCGCTCGATCTGACCAGTGCTTCGTTCGGCTTCAAACCTGGGCTCCTCAGGGGACCCCATTCCTTCCGGGTAGTGTTCCGTATCACTCATCGCCGCTGCTCCTTTACCGCTCGGATGTCGTCTTTGATGTTCTCCACGGTCCGCCTCGGGACGGGATCGATTGTCTTGAGCTTGCGCAAGCCGCCTTGCAGCATGACGAAGCCAATCGCGGCAAGTACGCCCCCGACGAGAAGCGCCGCCAACCACGGCTTGAGCCCGATCGGGTCGATAAGAAGCAGCACGATAGCCGCGGTAAGACCCAGGGCTCCGATCAGGCCAACGATGGAACCCGCTGCCAGCGAAACCAGATGCGCAATGGACTGCGAGAGTGTCGTCTGCATCTCAGCCTTGGCAAGCTGGGCTTCCTGCCGCACCAGCAGGCCGACGTCCTGACTAAGCTGGCCGAAGAGCTCGCCGATAGGGCGTTCCTGCCTAAGGTCGGTCATGGACTCCTCCCGCGGTTCCGCCACTCGCTCGAGAGACGAGGCGTGGAGGCTCAGAGTAGGTTGACCCGGCATCCGGGGAGCTCTTGATGAAGCGGGCAACCAGCACCCCGAGAGCGAACGCGGAGCCGTACACGATTAACGGCTGACGCCGGGCAAGGCTCTCGATATCGCGCCCGACCTTGCGTATGTCTGCGCTCTGGAGATAGTCCGCGAGCTTGTCCGCTTGAGATGCCAGCGTGTTGGCCAGTTCGGCAACGCGGGGCTGGTCCTCGTTCCGCAGATGGTCGCCTGCCCGGTGTACTGCACTTGCCAGGCTTCCGATCTGATCGGCAGTGTCTTTGCGGCTCTGATTTAGGCTCGCCGCAGCCTGATCCTTCGCCTGCCGAAAGCTGGTCTTCGCCTGGTCAACGACTTTGTCGCGGACTTGGCGAATCTGCTCCTTTCCACCGGGCGCGCGATTGCCCTGCTCGGGTCTGGTCGGCTCAGGCGCCCACTCGTCCTCGCGGATCGGTGCATCTGCTGGTGCTCCGCCGGGTGTTTCTGGCGTTGGCATGATTGCCTCCCTTGAAATAACGATGTCCCCGATGCTCTTCGCTGACCTGCGGCAGAGCCCAGGCGTATGGGGACGCCATGATGCCTCGACGTACTTACCCGTGCGGTGCGGCTAGTCACGAGACTCAGCGAGGAACTTGCGTGTCGTGGTCCGCGGTGATGTCGCGTCGTGACCCATGCCACGGCAAAATCGATGACTGAAACCTTCATTGAGGACGCCGTGTGTGGTCGGCGCAATACGATGGGATGCTGCAGCCCGGTGTCGTAGGTTTCGCAAGGCCGGTTACTTCCTGCTGTCCCTTCGCCTTCCGCTCCCTCTAGCCCACAATGGTCCGCGTTCCAACCGGCAGGCTAATCGCAGCCAGAAAGCCATGTCGAGACGCAAAGCACTGCAACCCGAGCTGAGAACAGATCAAACCGCGGGCTGAGCCCCAGCTCCCGAAACGAAACGCCTAGGAGGAGTCGTTATGTCGACACCCTCGTGTGTCAAAAGCGGCGGCCATCTTATTTTCGCCGCCCTTCTCACCTTCGTCGGCACACCCGTACAGGCGCAGCGCCCCGTAAGCGTCGAGCTGGATGGTCTTGGCACGTGGACCCACTTCGACGAAAGCCTGGACTTCAAGAATCGCTTTGGCGCCAGCGGTGGACTGGGGATTTTCTTCCTCAAGAATGTCGCTGTTGAGGGAGATGTCTCTTATACAGAAACTCATCTGAAGAGCGGCCTGCCGGGCGACTTCAAATACATACCGATCCGTGCCCGGCTCGCTGCCCACGTCCCGTTGGGCTCCAGCTACTCGAGGCTGATCCTGGGTGCCGGCTACGTGGCCGCACGATATCGAGAAAGCCTGCACGAGACCGACGATGGCTTCACCGGCCTGGTAGGGCTGAAGCTCGGACTGAGTCGCCACTTTGGACTACGCGCCGACGGCATCATCGATTACATGCCCAGCCCCTTCAACGAAAGCCCGACGAACGGCTCGGACGTGCATTTCACAGTCCGCGCGGGCGTGGCCGTCCTGCTTGGCTCCTATCCGCCGAACCAGGACAGCATTCGAGCCGACAGCATCCAGCGCGCGGAGCGTGCTCGCGCCGAGCAGATCCGGCTCGCCGAGCAGGCGAGGGCGGACAGCATCCAACGCGCCGCACAGGCACGAACCGATAGCATTCAGAGGGCAGAACGTGCTCGCGCCGACAGCATGCGACTCGCGGACAGCCTTCGGGCGGCGGAGCAGGCCAGATCCGACAGCCTGCGTCGCGCGGGCCAGATCGACAGCATGCAGATGCGAGAGATGCTCGAGCGTAGGCATAGCCTGGTCCTGCAGGGCGTGACCTTCGAGTTCAACAAGTCGCGTCTAACCCTCAATGCACAAAAGGTGCTGGATTTTGTGAGCCAATCGCTCGCTGCTCAACCTGAGGCGAAGATCGAGGTCGCAGGTTATACCGACAACGTAGGTTCCGCCGCATATAACCAGCGCCTCTCGCTAGCTCGAGCGAGAGCGGTGCGGGCCTATCTCATCCAGCACGGGGTCCCGGCCGAGCAGCTCACCGCACTAGGCCGTGGCGAGTCCGACCCAATCGCCCCCAATACCAGCGATGAAGGACGAGCTCAAAATCGACGTGTCGAACTGAGGCGTACCAATTAGGCTGGAATCATGGCCTGCCCGGTCGCGAATCCAGTCTTGACCTGGAGAGCACTTCATGAAGTGGGGCCGCACGCTGCTCTTACTCCTTTGCGCTCTTGTAGCCTTGCTGCTCCTTCAGAAGCACAAGAGGCGGGAACAGCTGGTGACGTGCACAGGCCGGCCTGACATGGCCAAATGCTTGCAGGGCCACGGTTGGACCGCACAGGGGGCGGCCACCGCTCAACTCCAAGCGAAGAAGCATTGAATCAGAGCACGGCAACGAATGCGCCCAGGAACCCGTTTGGTCCCTGGGCGCCTTCTCCTAAGCGGTACTCGCTCGAATGGGTTTCGCCGCGCCCGGCCGCTCGGGCCGCTTTCGCTAGGTCCTGGATTGACCCACTTATTGTGCCCGATGTCTCGTGAGCGAGCTCGGTGCGTCCAGATTTGCGCCTTCATCCACTCCGACGCCCAGCCGGTCCACCAATTCCCCGCCAAGCCACCCGGTCACCAGCGCGAGGCCGAGCCCGAAAAAGCTGAAAACCAGTGCCATTCCCGAGGGCGCAGCTGGATTGTCATGGCGGAGTGTCCAACTCGCAAAGAATAGGACGACGACCAGCACGTTTCCTACGCCGTGCCAAAGCCCGATCCGTTTCGCTCGAGTTCCGCGCGGTATGGCCCACCAGTCCAGCGCGCCGGGCACGGCCGCGATCAAGCCTCCCAGACAGCCCGCCACGATCATGTAGAACGCCGCTTGGGCCCAGACGGAGTCGTGAGAGGCGAGGTAAATGATGTCGAAGATCACCGCGGTGCCCAGCAGTCCCAGGGGAACACGATGAGCATTGGATGAATCGGGTGGCCGAACAGCTTGACTCTGCTTTCCATATCACCCTCCCGGATCCGGTACGCTATATCGCGCACGGGACGATGCTTCCTTCCTGACCGGACCGTCCGTGACGACCCGCACCGCCGCTTATTAGCAGTCTTCCCAGTGACAGGTGTCACCACGGACGTGAGCCCCGTACTGCCATCGTGAGGCATGAACCGACTTGCGCTCCGCGAGCCTGACGAATGAAACGATCCAGCCGCATCCTGGCCGTGCTCGGGGCCCTGGTCGCGGTCGTGCTTCTGCTGCTCCTCGGCCTGCCCCTGCTCCTCCGTAACCAGATCCAGCAGCGGGTCAAGACGGCGGTGAACGAGAGCCTCGATGCTCGGGTCGACTGGTGGGATCTCGGGCTGACTTTCTTCCGGAACTTCCCAAATGTCACCCTCACGCTCGACGGCCTCACGGCGGTCGGGCTAGGGCGTTTTCAGGGCGACACTCTCGCTTCCGTCGGTCACCTTCGGCTGGTTCTCGACCTGGCGAGCGTGCCGGGAGGCGTCTTGCACGGCAAGCCGATCATCATCCGCGCGGCTGAGCTCGAGCACCCGCGGCTCTCGCTGATCGCGTTGGAGGACGGCACCGCGAATTGGGACATCGCCAAAAAGAGCCCGGAATCGAGAGAGCCTCAGGCCAAGGCCCGGAAGCCGATGGCGATTAGTCTCAGCCGCCTCGAGATCAGCGACGGCGACATCGCCTTCGAGAACCGGAAGGCAAGGCTCAAGGCTACGCTGAATGGCTACGATTTGTCGCTGACCGGCGATTTTAGCCGCGATCTCGTCGCCATCCGAACCCGAGCCAACGCGGACACGGTGAGCCTCACCTTCGCCGGCATTCCCTATCTCAACCGGGTGAAGCTCGCCCTAACCGCCGACGTGCAGGCCGACTTAGAGAAAAAATCCTACACGCTCCACGATACCGGCATCCGGCTCAACGATCTCACCCTGGGCGTCTCCGGGTCGGCAACTAGTGCCGGCAAGAACATGGGGCTCGACCTGACATTCAACGCGCCGAGCACCAAGTTCAGGGACATCCTCTCCCTGGTGCCGGCCGTCTACGCGCATGATTTCCAGAAGGTGAAAACCACCGGAAGCATCGCGGTCAACGGCCGAGTCAAAGGCGAATACGGGGATAGTGCGTTTCCGTCATTGGCGCTGAACGCCAAGGTGGATAGCGCGGCCTTCCAGTATCCCGACCTTCCGCTGCCCGCGCGGGACATCGCCCTGGACCTTGCGATAAGCAACCCGGGTGGCAGTGCCGATAGCACTGTGGTTCGGCTCCAGGCGCTGCACCTGCTGATCGGACGCAACCCGATCGACGCGAGGATGGTTCTGCAGACGCCGATCTCCGATCCCGACGTGGATCTGCGCGTGAGCGGCAGAGTGGATCTCGCCGATGTCCGGCGAACCCTGAAGCTCGAGGGCATCAACCAGCTCGCCGGCACGGTGGCGGCGGACGTGGCGGTTCGCACCCGGATGTCGTTCATCGACAGGAAGCAATACGACAAGGTCGCCGCGAGCGGCACGGTTGACATCGGAAATCTCACTGTTGAGGGCAAGGACCTGCCGCATCCCCTCGCGATTCAGCAGGCGTCACTCCGCCTGGCGCCGGAGAAGGCGCAGCTTCGGAGCTTCCAGGGCATCATCGGAAGCAGCGACCTGCGTGCTTCGGGCACCCTTCTGAATCCAATCGCCTTCGCAATGCGAGACGATACGCTTCGCGGCATCGCGACCGTGCAGAGCAAGCAGTTCAATCTGGACGAGTGGCAGTCCGGCGGGACCGGCGTGGAGCGCGTTATTCCGGTGCCGCCACGGGTCGACTTCGACTTGAATGCGACTGTTGCAGAGTTGTTGTACCACAAGCTCAGAATGACCAACGCCCGCGGCCATCTGCGCGTCAAGGACCAGCGTCTGACCCTGGAAGACTTCCGGATGAACGCTCTCGGCGGGGAGATCGGGCTGAAGGGCTTCTACGAGACCACCAACCAGGCTAAGCCGAACTTCGATGTTGGCCTCACGATGACAAAGGTCGACGTCCCTTCCGCGTTCCAGGCCTTCACTACCGTGAAGATGCTGGCTCCCGTCGCCAGGTACGCCGTGGGGAACGTGACGACAGATCTCCATTTGACGGGTGCGCTGAGCACGGACATGATGCCGCTCTTCCAGAGCCTCACGGGGAAGGGCTCATTCCAGACCTCGCCCCTCCTGATGAAGGGTTTTCCAGCCTTCGACCAGATAGCGGGATTGACCAAGATGCAGTTCCTGGCCAATCCGACTCTGCAGGCCCTTCGCGTAGCATTTCAGATCCGGGATGGCCGCCTGTTCGTGGATCCGTTCGCCGTGAAGCTGGGCGGGGCCACGATGAACGTGTCCGGCTCCAACGGTTTTGACCAATCGCTCCAGTACAACCTGACCTTTCGCGTGCCACGCTCCGCGCTGGGCGGCGATGCCGATCAGGCGCTCGCCGGCCTGCTGTCAAAGGCGGGTAAGGCCGGCCTCGATCTCAAGGCCGCACCCGAGATCGCGCTCGGCATCAAACTTGGTGGCACTGTGACGAGTCCCACTGTTGCACCAGATGTGGGGAGCCTCGCGTCGTCGCTGACCCAGGGAGCCGAACAGGCAGTACGTCAGGCAGTCAAGGAGAAGGTGGACACCGTAGCAGCTCGTCTTGACCAGGAAACCCAGCAACGGGCTGCCGCAATCCGCGAGGAAGCAGAGTCGCTGGCCGCGAGAGTGAAGCAGGAAGGATACCGGCAGGCCGACTCGCTGATTGCCAAGGCGAGCAATCCCGTCCTCAAGGCGGCCGCCGAGCCCGCCGCCAATGAACTCCGCAAGCAATCGGACGCCAAGGCCGCTGGAATCATTACCGAGGCAAACCAGCGGGCCGACAGCCTGATCGCCCAGGCTCGGCGGCGAGGGCAGGGATCGCCGTAGGCGAGCGATCCCCGTAGGGGCATTCGCTGACCTGCGAGGGTTTCCCGGGATGACCGAGTGCCTGGGGTGCAGCGTATGCTCAACATGCCTCCGAATCTGAGGCATCCACGTGCAACCAGGCGCTCCAACTCCGCCACGCATTTTCACTGTTCTTCTCGTTGACGACGAGGAGCAGGTCCGAAATGTGGTGAGTCGCATGCTACAGCGTGCCGGGTACTGCGTATGGTTAGCAGCTTCAGGTTCGGAGGCGCTATCAATACTGCGAACGGCCCCGGTAGACGTGGTGCTCTCGGACATCCGGATGCCGGGTATGAACGGTCTTGATTTGGCTCGGGAGATCTGTCGGGTTTGGCCCTGGCTGCGAGTCGCGCTCATGTCTGGATACGAGTGTCCCGCAGCCCTCGAGTCTGACACTCGCTTGTCTTCGCTCCCCTTCCTTACCAAGCCGTTCGAGAGTCAGGCACTGCTCGATCTGCTCAAGGTCGTTACTGGCGAGCACGCGGTTCCCGATCCCTAGGACCGATACGCTCCCATTTACCGGCGATCGGTCCTCTTGAAGAGGCGCTCTTCCGCATCGTGCTCTTGGAGACAGCTCCAAACGTACGGAGAGGAGAATCTATCGCGTGGATCGTACGGAGCGTCTGGGATTTGGCATCGCGATCGCGGGCGCTTCGCTTGGAGTGCTCGCAGGCTTTCTCGTGTTCTTGCGAGTCATCCGGGCCGCTGGGGGCATGGGACCTACGAGAGAACTCCTCGCAGGTTTCGCTGGCATGGTTGCGGCTTTTCTTGTGTTCGGAGGGTGCACCGCGTTAGCCGTTTCCTTGGCTTTCCGGCTACGGCGACGGCGGCTTTGAATCCGCCGTTGTGGATCAGAGTCGATCGCTCCTCCAGCGCGCCCCGACACTAGGGACTGATGAATTGATTGCCAGTGGTACAAGACCCTTCCCTGCGCGATTTCGCAGGTAGGGGATTCCCCTACAGCTCATCGTTCATCCTGGGTTCGGGGTCAAGGCGCCAAGCCTTAGGGTTCATCCATCACTGAACACATTCTGGTCGCCGTACGAGAGCGGTCTCCCCCTGTGGTGCTAGTCGTGGACGACGATGACTTGGCCCGCAATGTCACTGCTCGGATGCTGATGACAGCAGGGTATCTCGTGCTCACCGCGGCGAGTGGAGATGATGCGCTGCGGATTGTCGAAGACGACCTTTCAGGAGCGGTCGAGCTCGTGATTGCAGACGTGATGATGCCGGGCATGAACGGCCCTGAGGTGGCCCAGCGGCTGCGCCAGACATCCTCCGCTCCGACTGTGCTGTTCATATCCGGCGCCACCGTGCCCCCGGTATCCCCATTGCTTCCCGGCCCCTACTTGCAGAAGCCCTTCTCGCAGCAGGATCTGATTCAACGGGTGCAAGAGCTACTGCGGCACACTTAGCGCCAACAGCGCCGTATGCACCCTGAATCCAGGACGCTAGGCAGACCGGCAAGAGACGCGAAGCTTCGCCTCCGAGTATGGCCTAGCGGATAGCGGACGGTCACGGAGGCTCGCCACCGAACACCCTGCGACCAACCGTTTCCACGACGCCCAAGACGATCGCCAGGCACCCCATCGCAACGCAGAGCAGCGCGCCGTGAAGGGTGCCTTCGTCCAGTCGGATCACCAAGTACCGCGTCATTGGCTGACATCGTACTGGGTGAGCCCCTGGCCGCGCTTTGCCCAGGATCACCATTTCAGCACGGACGACGGATCCCTCAAGCTCTGGACAGGCCGTGCCGGAATTCCCCGACATTCGAGGGCGTGGGTGGGTATCCGACCGGATTAGGCTCTCATATAGTCCAGCTGCTGCCAGCCAGACGTCTCACTGCAGCCAGATCTAAGACCAGCCGGTGTTGTTAGTTGTGGACGACGACGCGGTCTGTCGTGTGACCGCCAGGATGCTGTCAAAGCCGGCTATTGGGTGCTCACCGCAGCGAGGCCGCGTTCATTTTCATTGCGAAAGCCGCCGACCATCTCCGATATTCCCGCTTGTTTGCGCTACCG
>JBKPOS010000208.1:0-5934 GCA_046733215.1 Gemmatimonadota bacterium | reverse complement strand
ACCCAGTTCGCCGGCTGAGCCTTGGCCATGAGCTCGTGCCAATCCAGATCTCTGGACGGAACCAACTCGCAGCGATGCTCTTTTCGCTGGAGCATGATGCAGTGCTCGGGTTGGTGCCTCGAGAGCGCGAGTGCCTTGTCGAGAAGCGGCTTGTACTCGACCACTCGCTTGACCTCGATGCCGCACGACGCGGAGACGATCACCTTCGGCGCGGCATCCTCGATCCGAACCGCCAGCTCGTGGGACGCGAACCCGCCGAACACGACGGAGTGAATCGCTCCAATCCGAGCGCAGGCGTACATGGCGATGACCGCCTCAGGCACCATCGGCATATAGATGACGACTCTGTCGCCCTTCACTACGCCCAGCAAGGTGAGCACTCCCGCGAAGCGGGCTACCTCGTTCAGCAGTTCTCGATACGTGAGGATACGACTGGTTCCCGTGACCGGGCTGTCGTAGATCAGGGCGGCCTGCTCGGCACGACCGTGCTCGACGTGATAGTCGAGCGCGTTATAGCAGGTATTGAGCTCGCCACCGGTGAACCATCTATAGAAAGGAGCTTTGGACCGGTCGAGTACGTGCTTCCACGGCCGGTGCCATTGAATCGACTCGGCGGCGCGGCCCCAGAACGCTTCCGGAGAGCGCAGGGCTTCGTCGCACGCTTGCTGGTAGTTGCCGGGCATTGGACCCCACAATCAAGGTCAAGGCGTAAGGTTGGCAGTGTTGAGATACTACGGATTGGACAGCAGGGGCGCCAGCTTGCCACGTGGCGCACCGTACTTGCGCACGTGCCGGCTTGGGCTATGCTCGGCCTGAGACTCATAACCCAATCGACGCGCTCTGAGGCGTGACCTCGGTGTCCCAGACCAGACCGATCCCCATTCCCAACAGCTACTGGCTCCCCGGCGAGCGCATTCTCGCGGGCGAGTATCCCGGGGCGCCCGATGCCCGGACCACCTCCGCTCGGCTCGAGCTATTCCTCGACGCAGGCATCACCAGCTTCGTGGATCTCACCTGGGACGGCGAGCTGGTCTCCTATGAGCCGGTGCTCCGCGAGCTGGCCGCCGAGCGTGGGATCGAGGTCCGCTACCATCGGATGTCGATCGAGGACATGAGGGTGCCCACGTCCGAGCACATGGATCGCATCCTCGATCTGATAGAGGCCGAGCACGCCGCCGGCCAAACCGTGTACGTCCACTGCTGGGGCGGCGTCGGTCGCACCGGAACCGTGGTCGGCTGCCACTTCGTGCGCAGTGGATTGGACGGCAGGTCCGCCCTCGCCCAACTGGCCGAGCTCTGGCGTACGGTCGAGAAGTGCTACTGGTGCCCTCACTCTCCCGAGACCGAAGTCCAGCGCGCCTTCGTGCGCGGCTGGCCCGCTGCGTAGCACGTCGGCTGCTCTTCAGAAAGCCGCCGTGGCAGCAACGGCCTTCTCGCCGGCATCCTTCCGCGCACCGCTTGCGTTTCACCGGGAATGGCCCCACGGTGAAGCAGGTCTTTGTCGAGGTTTCAATGCCTGTATTGTTACGCGAGGCTCGCCTCCGCGAGCGGTACGCGAACCTGTATCCGGGTCTGGTTGCCGGGCACTGGCTGCCCGCGGCCGAAGTCGCCGACCATATCGCGAGCGTAATCCGACGCCGCTGGCGCTCATCCACCCCCCAGAGTCGCGTAATGGCGGACGAGCATTTCGAGTTCGCGGGTGGGGCAATTGACCTTCCCGGGCGAAGTAATCAGCGGCAGCGACGGGAAGACCGAGAGGCTAGGCCGGCCGACTAAGCAGCAACCTACCGTAGCACTTCGTTTCGACTCGCGACTGTTAGCGGATTTCAGCGTGGGCAACAGGTCTTGCCGGTCACCCGGGCGAATCCGAATGCGCCCGGATGACGGAAGACACATCTCCCCGAAAGACTACTGGAGCGCGTGAGGCTCGCCATACAGGAAATCGTCGGTGACGACCAGATCGCGATTGCCGCCGTCAGTGACGTCCTCGAGTCCCGCATCGATCGCCGCCTGCCCTGCCTTGATCACGACCTTCGCCACGATCGGCGCATCGAAGACGACGCCGATGAACGAGAGACCGTTCGCGTCTGAGCGCACAGGTGGGTGATACTGACCCAGGCTGCGGCCCTTGGCGTCGAACAGCTTGATCGAGGTCGACCCTTCACGATCCACGTCCGAGAACACGATACCGAAGCCGGTCACTGCAGCCGGCGTGTTGCTTCCGGCGACGGTGAAGTCGACCTCCATCTCGGGGCTGCCCACGGGCGCGAACGTCTTGGGCTGGCTGAACGCATTGAACTGGACCCCGTAGTTCAGATTCAAATCAGAAAAATCGTTGTCGCTGTTCCGGAATCCCGTCCCCGGACCGGCGAAATTGGCGCCGCGGGCATTGAAGAAATCGGCGGGAAACGTGTTGACGTTTGTAAACTGGGGAGGAACGCCGTCCCAGTTGATCTCCCGCCGACCACGCTTCTGATCATCGGCCTTCGCTCCGTTGAGCGGATCACCCAGCAGTCCACGGAACTGAGCTACAGCCGCCGTAATGTCGCCGGTCCCCTGCACAACCTGGAACGAAGAGCGGACGTCGCCACTCGGCGCCTGGCCCACTAGCGTCCCCATGTATTTTGGCCGCGAAGAGCCCGATTGCGGGCCCGTCATCTTACTGCCATAGTCGCCGCAACCGGCTGTCAACGCGCCGATTGCGAGCAACCCGATCACCACTCCTCTAAATCGCATCTCCGTCTCCCCCCATTCGAAATGAGCCAACTCGAATCCTGACTTCCGCCATCACTTCAGCCGGCTCACATGCTACGAAACCGCAACGCCCGCCGTCATCGGCGGGCGCTGTCGCGATCGATCGGATTTTGTCGGGCTGTGCGTAGGTCGGCAACGGACAAGGGGTCAGGGAGAGGCCGATCTACCTCGACGTTAGGGCATGAGCAGCCGGCGGTCCCGCCTGTGGCTTGGTTCTGTGACTCCGGTCACGCGTGTCCGAGAGATTGGTGATCCGGATTGCGGGCAAGAGCCCCAGCGGCAGGGTAGGGTAGACCATCGGCCGCTTCACACCTGATGCGGTGCGGCTGTAGACACCTTTCAGAGGGGGTAATTATGCGGCTCTTTCTCGCCCTGGTTGCGGCCGGCTCGCTGGCTGCGTGCTCGCATAACAACAACAACGAGCCTCAACCCGGCCCGGAAACGGGAGTGGTCTCCACGGACACCGGAGTGACGCGCGCACCCATCGATACGATGCAGACGACCCGGACGCCGGCCGGCACCATCGATACGAGCCGCGCCGGCTCGGATACTTCGGCCAACCGCACACGGCCACCCACGTCCACGACCGACACCACCTACATAGGAGCGCAGCCGGGCGAGACGCATCATGCCGACAGCGCCGTGGTTCCGCCCGACACCTCGTCGCTGCGCCACGACTCACTCTAGTTCCACGATCGGATCAGCCGATCATCGACCAAAGGGGCCGGCACCCGCGGATGCTGGCCCCTTGTTTTGTCACACGCCGCGATTGCGATCCGCAACTGGCCGCTTGCATCACACCCCACACCGCTCTCATCCAGTAGGACGCCGACTGACGCTGGACCGCGCCAGGACCTGACCCGGACGTCAGCCCCTGGCGCCTGCGAGTCCGGCGCCGTAACTGTTAACGTTCTTCCCCGACATCAGCTCTTTGGAGTGACGGCATGTGCGGCATCGTCGCGATCTACGACTCGCAGGGACGCGTTTCACCTGAAGCGCTCCGGCGCGCAACTGCGCAACTGCATCACCGCGGCCCTGACGACCGCCGCCACTGGGTCGCGGCGCACGGCCGGGTGGGGCTCGGCCATACCCGTCTCAGTATCATCGACTTGGTCACCGGCGATCAGCCGATCGCGAGCGAGGACGAGCGCCGGCACATCGTGGTCAACGGCGAGTTCTACGATTTCGAGCGGCTCCAGTGCGAGCTCGAACGCGCGGGTCACCGGCTCCGCACCCGCTCCGACAGCGAGATCGCGCTCCACCTCTACGAGGACCTCGGCCCGCACTGCCTGCATCAGCTGCGTGGCGAGTACGCATTCGTGCTGTGGGACGAGCCGCAGCAACGGCTGTTCGCTGCCCGCGATCGCTTCGGCATCAAGCCGCTCTTCTACGCCTGGCACCAGGGTGCGCTCTACCTGGCCTCCGAGGTCAAGGCGTTGTTCGCCGCCGGTGTCCCAGCCCGCTGGAATCGCGAAGGGTTGTACAACTCGGCGATCTTCGGGGGCCAGCCGACCGATACGCTCTACGAAGGCGTATCACAGTTGCCGCCGGGCTGCTACCTGATCGCCGGCCCAAACGGAGTGCAGATCCACCGTTATTGGGACTTCGATTACCCGCTCGCGAAAGATTGGCAGCGGATCCGCTCGGACGAGGACTGGGCCGAGGAGTTTCGCGCTGTACTGGAGAACGCCGTGCGGCTTCGGCTCCGCGCCGATGTTCCGGTGGGCTGCTATTTGAGCGGCGGCCTCGACTCCTGCGCAGTGCTCGGCCTGGCCGCGCGCCATGCTGTTGAGCCAATCCGCGCCTTCACCCTGGCATTCGACCTCCCCGCATACGACGAAGAAGCGATTGCGCGGGAGATGGCGGCGCGAGCCAACGCCGAGTTCTGCCCCATTCCCATCCGGCAGGCGGACCTGGCCGATGACTTCGCGGACGCGACCTGGCATTCGGAGACGCTCTGCATCAATGCGCACGGCGTCGCCAAGTTTGCCTTGAGCCGAGCCGTGCGCGACGCCGGGTACAAAGTGGTGCTCACGGGCGAAGGCTCTGATGAAATTCTCGCCGGCTATCCGCACTTTCGGCGCGACATGCTGCTCTACGACAACAAGGGGCAGGATCCGGCCGTGATCCGCACCCTGCTGGACCAGCTGGACCGCAACAATCAGGTCTCCCGCGGGCTGCTGCTGCCGGACGGCGAGGCCGCCTCGCTCGCCCAGGTCCAGCGCGTTCTCGGCTTTGCGCCGACCTGGATGGAGGCTGCCGCCGGGCGGATGTTCAAGATGCAGGCGATCTGGGCCGACGACTTCCAGGCGGAGTTCGCGGGGCAGGAAGCCTACCACGGCTTGCTTGGCAGTCTCGATCTGGAGGGACGGCTGGTCGGGCGGGCACCGGTAAACCAGGCGCTCTATCTCTGGGCCAAGACCCTGCTGCCCGGCTACATCCTCACAGTGCTGGGCGACCGAATGGAGATGGCCCATTCGATCGAAGGACGCGTTCCGTTCCTCGATCACGAGGTGGTGGAGCTCATCTGCTCGATGCCGGTGGAGCAGAAGATCCGCGGCATGACCGAGAAGTATGTGCTGCGCGAGGCGGCGCGCCCGGTCCTCACCGACACGGTCTATCAGCGCCAGAAACATCCATTCCTGAGCCCGCCCGCGACGCTCAACCCGAAGGACCGCCTCCACGAGATGGTGCAGGACACGCTGCGGGGCCCCGGTATCCGCTACGTGCCCTTTCTCGATCAGGCCAGGGTGGTGCGTATGCTGGATGGACTCCCTAAGCTCGATCCCGGCGAGCAGGTCTCGATCGATCAGATTCTGATGGTGTTGTTGAGCGCCAGCGTGCTGGGGGAGCGGTTCGCACTGGCGGCCTGACCGATCTGCAGTTGTGGTTCATCGAACACTTCTTGCCACCGGAGCCGCCGGGCCTGTTGCGACGACTCCGGTGCTCGCATATTCCGCGCACCCGAAACTCCGACCTCTCGATGAGAACTGCATTGTTGCTCGCCGGAGCCGCCGGCGCGGCGCTTCTCTGTCCCGCGGCGGCCCGCTCCCAGCAGCTAATCGCGGTGCACGCCGGCCGCCTGATCGATGTGGACCGTGGCGAGGTGGCGCGGGACCGCTTGATCCTGATTCGCGGCGATAGCATTGCCGCAGTCGAGCCGTGGCCGGCCAAGCCTCC
>JBKPOS010000207.1:0-8434 GCA_046733215.1 Gemmatimonadota bacterium | reverse complement strand
GAATAGCGAGGACGATCAGCCGGTCATCTCGTACTCGAGCGGGAGTCCGATGTCCAGGTCGTGGACGTAGACCGCGCTGCCTCTCCCGAGCGGTGACTCGGTGACGACATCGCGGAGGAGACTCATGGCTTCGCCAAGAGTGGGGGTGAAGGCGTATTCGACTGCGCGCGGTGCGGGCTCACCCAGCCGGCACTCCGGCAAATAGGCGGCCAAAAAACGATCGACGATGGCGGGACTGAGTGGAAGCTGATGGGTTTCGGGTAAACCGTGACGGCGCTGGATTTCTGAGAGGAGCCGCTCCGCGAGAAGGAGCCGCTCCTGCTCAAGGGTTGCAGGCAACATCACATAGATCCTCATTGTGTGACGCTGGCCGATTCGGCACGACAGGGCCAGTCAGAGGGACGAATTACCGGTGGTGCCGCACATCCGGCGTTCGCGCGCCGCGAACGGTTTACGAATGCCGCATTCCGGTCGCAGTTGCCAGAGAACAAACCCCGAAAAACTAGCTGAGCCACGCCCTCGCATTCGCAACGTCCGTATTCGTGAGGCCGTGTCCTGCGTTGACCCAGTCCACTTGAACCTGTGCGCCAGCCTTTTCGAGCAAAGCGCGCAGCCGCTCGGTTTCGGATGGCGTCGCAATGGGATCGTGGCGCGCCGCACCGATCAGCACTCGAGCTCCGCTCAGATCCGGAACAGTCCTGGGCTCGAGCGGCACCATGGGCCGAAGCAGAATCCCACCGGCAAGGACCTCCGGGCGAAGGAGTAGCACCGCAGCGGCGATATTCGCCCCATTCGAGAAGCCCACTGCTAGCGGCTGCGCCAGCGAATAGGCCTCTCGGGCGGCAAGCACAAAGTCAGCCAGCTCGTGCGCCCTGATCTCGACATCCTTGGCGTCAAACACACCTTCGGCAAGCCGACGGAAGAACCGCGGCATGCCATTCTCGAGGACCTTGCCCCGCGGACTGAGCAGAGCGGCCCCTGGCGCGATTGCCTCGCCCAGGGGGAGCAAGTCGTGTTCGTCCCCGCCAGTTCCATGCAGCAACAGAAGAGGGGGGTGGTCCGTGGCCTCCTGACGTGCAGGAACGAATCGATGCTCGAAACCCAGATTAACCAGCGGCATTGACGACTCTCAATTCAGACTGGTCCACGGGGAAGTCCGGAAGTGCGGACTCGATTCGTTCACGGTCGGCCTCGAGCCATGCAGGAAGCGAGAGCCCGGAGCCCAACTCAGCCGCTGTCTCGTCAGTGGCGAAACCCGGACCGTCTGTCGCGATCTCGAATAGTACTCCGCCCGGCTCGCGGAAATAGATGGACCGAAAGTATTGGCGATCCTGCACCGGTGTTACTCGAATGCCGGAATCAACGAGCCGATTACGAAGTTCGGTCTGAACGGCGTCGTCTGGAGCTCGGAATGCGACGTGATGAACGGTGCCGACTCCACCGGTACCCCGCCAGAAGCCGCCAACCTGGCGCAAGTCCACGATCCCACCGGCAGATGCATCACCGATGAGTCGCACGCGACCGTCTTCCTCTCCGTGAACAAGGAGGCCCAGGGCAGCCACCAGAAGCTCTTGCGTACCGGGATCGCCGTTCAGCCACAACGTCACGCTGTGCACCCCCCTGACGGCGTGTTCCGCCGGCACCGCTCCACCGGCCCATCCCGGCAGCTGCTCCGCGCCAGCGGTGGCAATCAGCTCGAGCCGCATGCCGTCGGGGTCCGCGAAGGCAATGACTTGCTGGCCAAAGCGGCGGCTCGGACCCTCGTATCTGATTCCCGCACCGATAAGCCGCGCCATCCAGAATCCCAGGGACTGCTGCGGGATCGTCAAAGACGTTACTGCGACCTGGCCCCGGCCGATCTGGCCGCGGCCTCCATCCGGCCAGGGGAAGAACGTCAGAATGGTCCCCGGACGACCGACCTCATCACCGAAGTAGAGGTGGTACGTAGCGGGATCGTCGTAGTTCACCGTCCGCTTCACCAGCCGAAGCCCGAGGGCGCGCCGATAGAAATCGACGGTCCGCCCGATTGAGCCGGAGATGGCGGTCACGTGATGGATTCCAGTCGTCATCAGATTTCCCTGCGTCGTCGTCGCCTGCAATTGGGCTATAGTTCGATGTCGAACCATCGAGGGCGGATCCGGGTTCCCGGTTTCGTTATCGCGCTCCGGCTCGAGCCGACAAGCCCAGTTTGCGACAGAGCCGCCCCAGCGTTCGTTGCTCGGCCTCAGTCAGGGTCCCCATTAATCCGGTAAGCCGCTCGGCGTGGCCGGCGAAAACCTTGCGGACCAGGCGCTCTCCAGCCGGGGTCAACCGCACCTCGCGGAAGCGGCGATCGGTTGCGGCGGGTTGCCGCCGAATGAGCCCGCGCCGCTCGAGATTTCCAATGACGGTCGTCATGTTGCCGCTGCTCTTGAGGATGCGCTCAGCCAGATCACAATGGTGCAACGGACCAAGGTGGAGCAGGGCCTCGAGGACCCCGAACTGGCTCTCGGTGAGACCGGCGGCCGCGAGCCCGGGAGCCAGCGCCTGAGAGACCGACTCGGCGGCCCGTGCCAGCTTGACGAAGGTTCCCAGCGCCAGCTGCTGGTGGATTGCAATGGCTGCTCGACTCGGCATAATGGTTTGACGTCAAACTAATGGCACCTCGTGAAACCGGTAAGCATCGTTCAGTGAGGATTTCGGGAATTGCGACGAGGGCTTCAGCTATAAGCACACCAGCGTAATCCTGGTCAGGCAGCTCGCGGTGGGATATGGCGCCGGACCAGGTCCCGCGTTCAGCGGTAAGGGAGCGGTCTGGTCAAGAGTCGCCCGCCTGCCACCGGTGCTACGAGGACGCCGGAACCGCACGACTGTGGAAGTTCAACGGCTACCAAGCCCGCTGGCATCCATTCGCCCGGGCGCGGTCAAATATCACAGGAGGGTTGGCGCCGGAGGCGTACGCGCTGGGCCGGGGCGCTGACAGTTGCCCTAAGGAACTGCCGCTTTATGTTGGGGACGTCCGGTCCCGGGTGGGACCCGGTGCTCTGGTCGTCACAATACGCGGCGCGGGTGGCCGAGGAGGCTTGAGGATGAGCGTTCGGATGTGGGCGGCGTCCGGTGCCCTACTCTGTACGATCGCGTCTGGCGCGGTCGCACAAACACCGGGCGCGTTCGAAATCGGTGGT
The DNA here is from genome assembly GCA_046733215.1 of Gemmatimonadota bacterium. Taxonomy (GTDB): domain Bacteria; phylum Gemmatimonadota; class Gemmatimonadetes; order Gemmatimonadales; family GWC2-71-9; genus DASQPE01. The sequence goes on along the minus strand of JBKPOS010000207.1, from coordinate 5,270 downwards.
TTCGGGCGCGCAACTTTTTTTGCTGACACCTTGAATCTGGACCATCACTTCGGCGGGGGCGGGTGGCTTGCGTTCTACTTCACGCATAACCTCGCGATCGAAGCCGAGGCGGCGTACACCAAAACCCACGTCGTCTCGACCGAAATTGACGTAAAGAACATCCCTCTCCGGGGTCGGCTGACGTACAACATTCCGCTGGGAGACAACGCCAGCTCGTTCCAGGTGGGGGCCGGGTACGTTCGCGACATGTACCGCGAGGACCAACACTTTAACGACGACGGCATTACCGGGCTGGCTGGCCTCCGCCTCGGGATCTCCCCGTCATGGTCCGTGCGGCTTTCGGTGACGGCCGACTATGTGCCCTCGCCCAAGGAGAATCGGGCCGATAACTACGTCAATCTCGGCGGCCAGCTCGGCATCGGCTTGCTGCTCAATAACAAGTACGATGAAGACAAGGACGGAGTCCAGGACAAGGCCGACCGCTGCCCGGGGACGCCGAAGGGCGAACAGGTGGATGCCAACGGGTGCTCGGCCAGCCAGCGGGACACCGACGGCGACGGGGTCAAGGACAATGTGGACAAGTGTCCCAATACCCCGGCGGGTGAGCAGGTGGATGCGGCTGGTTGCTCGGCGAGTCAGCTCGATGCCGATGGCGATAAGGTCACCGACGCGCTCGACAAGTGCCCAAATACCCCCAAGGGGGAGCCTGTAGACGCGTCCGGCTGCTCGGCCAGCCAGCGCGACGCCGACGGCGACGGAGTGAAGGACAACGTCGATAAGTGCCCCGATACGCCGAAGGGTGAGCAAGTCGACGCGAACGGGTGCTCCGACAGCCAGAAGGATGACGACGCCGACGGAGTGCCCAACAGCCGTGACAAGTGCCCGAACACCCCGGTTCGGACGACGGTGGATGAGAACGGCTGCCCAGTGCTCTTCGAGCCGGGTAAGACGTCGGTCATCCTGAAAGGCGTGACCTTTGCGACCGGCAAGGCTGATCTCACTCCGGAAGGGGAGGAGTCGCTCAAACAGGTGGCGGCCTCACTCGCCGCCCGGCCGGACGTTCGGGTGGAGGTGCAGGGCCACACTGACAACACCGGGACGCGAAGGGTGAACATGAGGCTTTCAAAGGCCCGGGCGGACGCGGTGGAGAAGTTCCTGGAGGCGAATGGCGTGTCGCCGAGTCAGCTCACGGCCAAGGGCTACGGCCCCGACAAGCCGATCGCCAGCAACAAGACGAAGGATGGGAGAGCGCAGAACCGCCGGGTGGAGCTGGTTCAGGTCCAGTAGCACAGGCGGCTAGGCGCGATGAAAAGGCGGTGGGCGCAAGCCCACCGCCTTTTCGCGTTCGACCCAGGCCCCCACCCCCACCCCTGGCGCTTTCCGCGACGCTGCCCAAAGTTGTCAGACTGTCCGTGTCATCTGATCTCGATCCCGCCGCAATCACCAGGCTCGAGCGCCTGGGCGGGCCCCCTTTCGTGGCCCGCATGTTGGACCTGTTCCTTCGTGACGCCCCGCCCAAAGTTGCCGCCATCCGCGCAGCACTGGATGCCCACGATTCGGACGCAGTCGCCTACTGGGCGCACGGGCTGATCTCGACCTCGGGGAACCTTGGCGCAACCCGCGTCTCGGAGTTGGTGCGTCAGATCGAACAGGCTGCCTTGGCGGGTCGGTGGGAGCCGCTGACCAGTCTGGTCGACGACCTGGGCCCTGCCTTCGCCACGGTGCAAGCCGGCCTGGCGGCCGAGCTGGAGCGCCGGCAGCGATGAAGAGAGTTGCCCTGGTGCCGGACCAGGTTACCCGGTTCAGGAGCCCCGCGTAACCACAACAGTCCTCGGAGCGATCGGCTCAGTCGCCGGGGTAACTCCTTCGAGGTACTCCTGCCGATACATGCGAATTAGCTCGAAGAAGTACGAGATCGCGAGCGGTCCAATGAGCAGGCCGAGCAAGCCGAAATAGGCGATTCCGGCCATGGCGCCGATGATGGTGACGAAGGGGTGAATGCTGGCGTACCGGCGAAAAACCCAGGGCCGAATAAGATTGTCCACCTGACCGACAGCAACGATCCCCCAGATGGCGAGGGCGATCGCCCAGCCGTATCGATGCTCGAACGCGAGCACGGCGACGCCAGGCACCCAGACCAGGCCGCTCCCCACGACTGGAAGGATCGAGACGATAATCGTGATTACGCCCCAGAACGCAGCATTGGGAAGTCCCGTTATCAGGAACCCCAGTGCCACAAGGGCTCCCTGAACCAGAGCTGTCACGCCGGTGCCGATGAGGGTCGAGACCGTTACTCCCTTGAAGCGTCGCCGGAGCGCCTCCGCATTGGCGGTCGAGAACGGAATGAATGGCAGCATCATGTGCCAGACGGCACCGCCCGCGACGAGCAGGTAATAAAGGCCGAAGAACGCAATGGTGAGCTGAAGCAAAAGGCGGGTCGCCGTGCCGGCAAAGCCGAGCAGGCTGCCGCCGATGATGGAGACGAGACGGGCGCCGGCTTGCTCCAACTGGGCGCCAATGTCGTATCCGGCGACGTTCAGCTCCCGTACCCGCGCCAGCAACGGGCTCTGGATCACCCGCGCCGCCATATCCTGCGCCTCGCTGGCCAGAAGGCTGATGAACATCACGCTTGGAATCACGATCAGAAGCAAAGCCAGCAGCAGGGTAATGGCGGCGGCAATCCGCACCGGCACTCGTCGCGCAAGCTCCCGATGCACCGGTGTGAAGATGATGTAGAGGACCGGGGCGCCGACCAGCCCTGTGATGAATGGCCAGAGCGCGATGGCCAGGCCGATTCCGAGGACGAGAATGACCCAGGCGGCGCGCTGCTGCTTCGTGTCCAGAAACGGCATGCGGAATTGTATGGAGAGGCCCCTTGCCCCCGCCAGCCGGACCCCGGCACTAGATTAGGACAATGCTCCTTTCCCTTCCGGCACCGCCGCCATGTCCGAGCCGTTCCCTCGCGTGACACCCCCCCTTGGTCATCCGGTCGCGATCGACGACCTCAGCGTCAGCCGTGCCTGCCTGGCTCGCCTGGTGGATTCGAACGTCCTTGGAGTGCTGGTGACCGACGGCGAGACGATTACGGAGGCGAATGATGCGTTTCTTCGAATGGTGGGCTATAGCCGGGACGACCTAGCCCAAGGACGTCTCCGGTGGAATGACCTGAGCACCCCCGACCACGCGGAGATCGACGCGCGGGCATTGGAAGACCTCTTGCGTCTCGGGGGGTGCCCGCCACTCGACAAGGAGCTGGTCAGGAAGGATGGGACTCGCTGCGCGGTGCTGGTGGGCGGCGCGGTCATCAGCCGTTCGCCGCTCCAGACGGTCTGGTTTGTGCTCGACCTCACCGAACGGCGGCTGGTCGAGGAGCGGCTCCGCCGCGCCCAGCGCATGGAGTCGATCGTACACCTTGCCGGTGGAATTGCGCACGATTTCAACGACCTGCTGACGGCGATCCTGGGCTCGACCGAGCTGCTCCTCGAGAACGAGGGTCTGGCGACGGAGGCACGGGCTGATGTAGAGGAGATCAGGAAGGCAGCCAAACGCGCTGCGCAACTCACCCACCAACTGCTGGCTTTCAGCCGCCGCCAATCGCCGCAGCCTCGCGTTCTCGACCTGAACGCGATGCTGCACGATCTGCGCATCATCCTTCGCCACTTGATGGGAGATCACCTCGAGATAGCAACCGACTTCGATCCCGATGTGCCTTCTGTGCTTGCTGATCTGGCGCAGCTGGAACAGATCGTCGTCGATGTCGCTCTCGAGGCACGCGACCGCATGCCGGCAGGCGGACGACTTACCCTGGCCACCAAGACAGTCCGGGTCGACGCCGCCTTCGCCGAAGCCCATCCGGGGCTTCGACCCGGACGCTATGCGGTGCTGGTTATGCGCAACTCGGAGCTGGCGCTCGCCGGCGAGACCCTCGACTCGGTGTATGGCGTGGTGCGCCAGAGCGGTGGTTACGCTGCGGTGCAGGAAGAACCCGGCAAAGAGGCGGGTTTCACCCTCTATCTTGCCGCGGTGGAGCAGCCCCCTCGAGAAGGCCCCGCCCCGGTGGAGCGTGAGGTGCGGGGCGGCGAGACGATTCTGCTGGTGGATGACGAAGAGCAGGTGCGGGGGCTGGGCCGCCGGGTGCTCGAGCGGGTGGGCTACACCGTGCTCACGGCCGCCGATGCGCAGGAAGGGATCCAGATCGCCAATCGGCATGCGGGAACCATTCACCTGCTGCTGGTCGACATGGTGCTGCCGGTCTCGAGCGGTCGTGAGCTCGCGGCCCAGCTCGCGATCCATCGCCCGGCGATCAAGGTCCTCTACATCTCCGGCACCATCGATGAGACCATCGGCCGGCATCAGGTGCTGGCGCCGGGGACCGCGTTCTTGCAAAAGCCGTTCTCCCTGGACCATCTAGTCAGGAAGGTCAGGCAGGTACTGGACGCGCCGCAGGCGGCGCGGTAAACGCACTTGCTCGAGTGAAACCATCCCTGCCCCGCCGCCGTAGGCCTGCTCACTCGGCTTCTTCCGTTCCCGTCCCAGGAGGTTGCGTGTACCCACGGCTCTGCGGCCGGCTCGCGCTGGCAAGCGCCTGCGTGGCCGTTTCCGGCGTGCCCGTGCTCGAGGCCCAGCAAGCTGCGACTCCGGCTGCTAACCGCGATATCGAGATCCCCTACCAGCAGTTCGTCCTGAAGAACGGTCTCACCTTGCTCGTCCATGAGGATCACAAGGCGCCGATCGTGGCAGTGAACATCTGGTACCATGTCGGCTCGAAGAACGAGAAGCCGGGCAGGACCGGGTTCGCCCATTTGTTCGAGCACTTGATGTTCAACGGCAGCGAGAACTACAAGGGGGAATACTTCACGCCGTTCGAGCAGGCAGGTGCTACCGATCAGAACGGAACCACCAACGAGGATCGCACCAATTACTTCGAGAACGTGCCTACCAACGCGCTGGACATGGCCCTGTGGATGGAATCGGATCGGATGGGACACCTGCTCGGCGCCATCGATCAGGCCAAGCTGGCCGAGCAGCGCGGCGTGGTGCAAAACGAGAAGCGGCAGGACGAGAACGAACCGTACGGGACGGTTTGGGAGTTTCTCACTCCGCGCCTCTACCCCCCCAACCATCCGTATTCGTGGACCACGATCGGCTCGATGGAAGATCTCGGCGCGGCCAAGCTGGAGGACGTAAAAGAGTGGTTCCAGAGCTATTACGGACCGGCCAATGCGGTGCTGGTGATCGCGGGCGACGTGGATACCAAGGTCGCGCGAGAA
>JBKPOS010000206.1:0-3869 GCA_046733215.1 Gemmatimonadota bacterium | reverse complement strand
ATGGCGGCAAGGTCCTCCACCACCGTGATCGAGAGAACCAGCTCCCGGAGCGGGCCTTCGACGCGGGCCTCCGCGAATACGCTTGCGACGATCATCGTGCTCGATATCGCGACTACGCCGCCCGCCAGCACACTCGCCTCGGTACCTAGCCCGAAGAGCCGCCCCACCAGAGAGCCCGCAGCCAGCATGAGCCCAACCTCGAGCAGCACGACCAGCCCCACCCTTGGCCCGATGCGAACCAGCCGGCGCAAGCTGAACTCGAGCCCGATCGAGAACATGAGGAGCACGACCCCAAGCTCGGCCAGCGTCTGCACCGTTTCGAGATTGGCGACCAGGGGAAACGGCACGTGGGGTCCGATGAGCAGTCCGGCGACGATATAGCCCGGCGCGGCCGGGAGCCTCAGTCGCTGAAAGACCACCGACGTAATCGCGGCGACACAAAGCACCAGCGCCAGGTCCTTCAAGAAGGCATCGGCCTGCATCGGTACTCGATCGGAAGTGGTGGTCGCGACTGCTACATGCCCGCAGGGGAGTGGATATAGTTTACGGCATCAGAGGAGGGTATGTCATGACAGGCCGATCGAATACACCCCCGGTCCTGGAGCCGAGTGCTGAGGCGGTGAAGGTCGCTCGGGATCGCTTGCGGGAGAAGGGTGTAAACGTCTCTGAAGAGTTGGTCCGCGATGCCTTGAGAGGCGTGCTCGCGGTCGAGGCAGGTCGGATCGAGCGCCGGTCGCGGGAGGCCGCGGCCGCCTGCCTGCTGAAAGTTCAGGACGCGACCCGCGAAGCACTCGCCATGCTGGCTCAGCCCAACGACCCCACGCTTTCAATCCCGGCAGTTTTGGCGGCTGCCGCTCCCAAGGCACCAGCGGCCAAACCGTCAGGACCGCCGCCGCGCCGTGACACACCCGCCAATCTCGCGGAGGTGGTGAGGCGACGCCTGGGCGACGACGCCCCTGAAGACTCCTCAGCGAGGCCGATGTCCCCTCCAACGCCGCTTCCATCTCCGGCACGGTCGCAGGAGCCGCGGCGACCTGTCTTCAAGCGTCCCCGCGGGCGGTAGCGCCCGCGGGGCCGTTCCGGGGCCTTTGCTCCTGCGGCGTCGACAAGCGCCGCATTCAGCTATTGGGGTCGAGGCACCACCGGTTGGCCAGGTACCACTCTACCGTCTTCCGCAAGCCTGTTTCGAAGCTCTCCAACGGACGCCAGCCAACTTCCCGCTCCAGCCGACTCGGATCGATTGCATAGCGGAAGTCGTGGCCGGGACGGTCTGTCACCATCTCGATCAGGCTGAGGCAGCGCTCCGGCGGCTGGCCCAGCGTTTCGGCGACGAGGCGACAGATGAGGCGCGCAACGTCGAGATTTTGCCGCTCGTTGCGTGCCCCCACCAGGTAGATCCGACCAGGCCGTCCGCACCGAACCACCCGATCGACGGCGCGACAGTGGTCGTCTACGTACAGCCAGTCTCTCACGTTCATCCCGGTACCGTAGACCGGGACCGGCTGGTGGTTCACGCACGAGCGAATCACGGTGGGAATGAATTTTTCCGGATGCTGGTAGGGCCCGAAGTTGTTCGAGCAATTGGTCCCGGTCACCGGCAGCCCGTAGGTGTGATGATACGCCCGCGCCAGATGGTCAGACCCGGCCTTGCTGGCGGAGTAAGGCGAGTTGGGCGCGTACGGCGTGTCGTCGTCGAATGGCGGATCGCTCTCCGTCAGACTCCCGAATACCTCGTCGGTGGACACGTGGTGGAAGCGGACGTCGGTGCGCCCTTCGGTCCATGCATCGCGTGCCGCCTCGAGCAGAATGAAGGTGCCGACCACATTGGTGGTGATGAACGGTGCCGGCCCGCTGATCGAGCGATCCACATGCGACTCGGCAGCGAAATGCACGATGGTGTCGACCGCGTGCTCGCCCATGACCCGGCGAACCAGCGTCGCGTCGCAGATATCGCCTTCGACGAAGCTGTGCCGCGGATCTGTCAACGCGGACCCGAGGTTCTCCAGCCTGCCGGCGTACGTAAGCGCGTCGACCGTGACGATCCGAACGCTCGCATCCCTCGCGAGGAGGTGGCGGACGAAATTGCTGCCGATGAAGCCTGCCCCCCCGGTGACCAGCACACGGCGTGGCACGTGCGTGGATGCGCTCAATTCAGCTGGCATAGCGCATCCGATAGTGCTTCCTGCCACCGCCGTGGTGTCTGGCCAAACGCCGCCGTCCAGGTATTCGTGTCGAGGACCGAATAGGCCGGCCGGGCCGCAGGCCGGGGATGCTCGGACGTGGGGACCGGAAGCACGCTGCGGCAAACGATGCCGGGTCGCCCGGCCAGACCGGCGACGATTGCGGACGCGAACTCATACCGAGTCGTGTCGCCCTGATTGCAGAAATGATAGGTGCCCCAGAGGTCTGACCGGGTCATCGCGGCAGCCGCCGCGCCGAGCAATGCACCGGCAAGGTCGACGGCAAATGTCGGGGAGCCGTGTTGATCAGACACGACTCGAATCGTTTCCTGTTGGTGAGCCAGCTGCACGATCGTGGTAAAGAAATTGTTGGCGTTGGCCGCGAACACCCATGACGTCCGCACGACGAGATGCCGGTCCAGGCGCTGACGGACCGCCTCCTCCCCTTCCCATTTGGTGCGACCGTACAGACTCAGTGGGTTGGGCTCGTCTTGTGGGCGGTATGGGCGGCGGGCCCGGCCATCGAACACGTAGTCGGTCGAGAGGTGAACCAGCGGAATGCCCGCCGATGAGCAGGCCTCAGCCAGCCATCCCGGTGCCTCGGCGTTCACCCGCCGCGCGACCTCGGGTTCACGCTCCGCAACATCCACCTGCGCCATGGCCGCGGCGTTCAGCACCAGATCCGGCGTCGTTGCGCCCACGCAGGTGCGGACTGCCTTCGAGTCTGTGATGTCCAGCTCCGCATGACTCCGTCCCGTTACCTCCCAGCCAAGCGCTTTGGCCTGGGTCAGCACCTCGCGCGCCACCATGCCACGTGCTCCGGTTACGAGGATGCGAGTCACGGCTGATAGCGGGGAAGATCGGTGCGCGGCGCGTGGAGCCGCTGATAGCTCGCGTCTTTGGCGGAGACCGTCCGTGCGATTGCCGGCCAGGGGATGGAAAGGTCCGGATCGTTCCACAACACCCCGCGGTCGTCGTCCGGCGCGTAAAAGTCGGTGCACTTGTAGACGACATCGGTGTCGTCCACCAGACTGCAGAATGCGTGAGCGAAGCCGGGCGGAATCCAGACCATTCGGTGCTGCTCATCGTCCAGCTCCACGGCGACAGAGTTGCCGAACGTGGGCGACCCTGTCCGGATGTCCAGGACGACATCAAAAATCGCCCCTCGCGCAACTCGAATGAGCTTGCCTTGCGGGTGCCTGAGCTGGTAGTGAAACCCGCGAACCACCCCGGTCTTCGACCGGCTGTGATTGTCCTGCACGAAGTTTGTAGGCAGCCCGGCTGCCGTGATCTCTCGTGCGTTGTACGACTCGAGGAAGAACCCACGCTCGTCACGAAATACTCGCGGCGTGAGAAGGAGGACCCCCGGCAACTCCGTCTGTTCGACCCTCACCGGCCACGCTCCTCGCCGGCGATCTGAAGCAGGTACTGCCCGTAGCCCGTCTGCTTGAGCGGCTCGGCCAGGCGGGTGAGCTGCGCCGCGTCGATGAACCCCATCCGATAGGCGGCTTCTTCCGGCGCTCCGATCTTGAGGCCCTGACGCTCCTCGACGACACTGACGAAGTGGGAGGCTTGCAGCAATGCATCGTGCGTACCGGTATCCAGCCAGGCAACGCCGCGGCCGAGCAACTCGACCGTCAACCGGCCGGCCTCGAGGTACGCACGGTTGAGGTCCGTGATCTCCAGCTC
>JBKPOS010000205.1:0-5374 GCA_046733215.1 Gemmatimonadota bacterium | reverse complement strand
CGGTGAAGCGATCAGGTAGCCTGCCGAGAGCGAGGGCGTAGCTCGCGAACGTCACGGCAACCGCCGCGATTGCTCCGGTGGCGATCACCAAGAGCAGTCCCCATCCGTACAAAAAGGCTGGTAGGGGTCCCCAGGCCTCGCGCAAGTAGACGTAGCCCCCGCCCGCCTTGGGGCGGCGCTGGCCCAGCTCGGCAAAGCAGAACGCGCCGAGCAGGGCAATGACCCCACCGAGGATCCATGCGCCCAATGCGGCGCCACTCGAGGGAACCCGCTGAGCCACCGCGGCTGGCGTTCGGAAGATGCCGGCGCCAATGATCCCGCCGATCACGGCCATGGTTCCCGAGAAGAGTCCCAGCCGGCGGGCATAGGTGGTCGCCCCTGGAGCCGCGCCGGGCTGACCGCCGTTGTTGACAGTAGCAGTCATTTAGTTGACATTGGCAAGGAATGGTTCAGGCCTCGGGCATGCCTCCGTCCCCCTCTCCCGTCGACCACCGCGCCGCCGCGCTGCGCCGCTTCAACCGGTTCTACACCCGCCACATCGGCGTCCTGAGCGAGGGTCTGCTCGAGAGCCCGTTCTCTCTCGCGGAAGCCCGTGTCCTTTACGAGCTCGCCCATCGGACCCGCCCGACGGCGAGCGACCTCAGCGCAGCGCTCGGGCTCGACCCCGGATACCTGAGCCGGCTGCTGCGAGGACTGCGCCGGCGCTCGCTGGTGGTGCGAGAGCGGTCCGAGGCCGACGGCCGACGGAGTCATCTGGCCCTGACCGGCAAAGGACGAGCAGCCTTTGCCAGGCTGGATACGCGATCGCACGACGATATGCGCGCCGTGCTGACCCGGCTAGGAGAGCCGGAGCAACGGCGCCTGCTCGAGGCCGCCCGCACCATGGAACGGCTGCTCGATCCCACGGCCGTGCCGGCGCCCGCGTACGTTCTGCGTCCCCACCAACCGGGCGACATGGGCTGGGTGGTGTATCGGCATGGCGCGCTGTACGCCCAGGAATACGGCTGGAACGAGGAGTTCGAGGCGCTGGTCGCCGGGATCGTCGCCGATTTCCTCCGGAAGTTCGATCCCAGGAAAGACTGGTGCTGGATCGCAGAGCGCGAGGGCGACATTCTCGGTTCGGTCTTCCTGGTTCGCGAATCCGACGCCGTGGCCAAGCTGCGCCTCCTGCTGGTCGAGCCCCACGCACGCGGGCTCGGCATCGGCGGCCGGTTGGTGGCGGAGTGCGTAGGAACGGCCCGCCGTCTGGGCTATCGCAGGCTCACCCTCTGGACCCAGCGATCGCTCGCCGCGGCCCGGCATCTCTATCAAGAAGCGGGGTTCTCGCTGGTCCGGAGCGAGCCGCATCGTAGCTTCGGTCACGATCTCGTGGGTGAGACCTGGGAGCTTGAGTTGTAGCCGTCGGGGTTGTGAAACCGGCCGGCTCGCTCAGACTTTATGGTATGAACGCACCCTCCGGCAACGAACGCCTTCGTACTGTAGTGGTCGACAATTACGACGACATTGGGCGGCTGGTCGCCCAACGGATCGCCGACGTTATTCACGCAAGCAGGGAAGCCGGCAGCCGCCCGGTGCTGGGCCTGGCCACAGGCTCCACACCGATTGGGGTGTATCGCGAGCTGATCCGGATGCATCGAGAGGAGGGGCTCAGCTTTGCGCAGGTGGTGACGTTCAATCTCGACGAGTACTACCCGATGGATGCCCGGAGCGTGCACTCCTACCATCGGTTCATGTGGGAGAATCTGTTCTCTCAGCTCGACATTGCCCCCCAGAATGTCCACATCCCGCGCGGTGACGTCGGCCGTCAGGAGGTCGAGACCGAGTGCCGGCGCTACGAGGACGCTATTCGCGCAGCTGGGGGCATCGATCTCCAGCTGCTCGGGATTGGGCGCACCGGTCACATCGGCTTCAACGAGCCGGGCTCCGGGGTCGAAAGCCGGACCCGGGTGGTGACGCTCGACCTGGTTACGCGAAAGGACGCCGCCGCCGACTTCTTCGGCGAGGACAACGTGCCGCGCGAGGCAATCACGATGGGCGTGGCGACGATTCTCGAGGCCCGCGAGATCGTGATTCTGGCCACGGGCGAGCATAAGGCCGACATCGTGCGCCGCGCGGTGGAAGGCGACGTGGACCACGAAATCGCCGCGACCTTCCTGCAGCAGCATCCGCACACGACCTGCTATCTCGATCGGCCCGCGGCGGCGTCCCTCACTCGCTTCGCCACGCCGTGGGTGCTGGGTCCGGTAGACTGGACTCCCGATGTCATCGTCAGAGCCACCTGCTGGCTGTCGCGGCAGACGGGAAAGGGAATTCTCAAGCTGACCCGTCGGGACTACGCGGAGCATCGCCTGTCTTCGCTGGTAGCAAAGGTCGGCTCACCTGGCGTCCTCAACGGCCAGGTGTTCAACGCGCTCGGTGCCAAGATCAGGGGTCGCTCCAAACTGCCGTCCGATCGTCGCATCATCTGCTTCTCGCCGCATCCCGACGACGACGTCATCTCGATGGGCGGCATTCTGCGCAAGCTGATCGAGAACGGGAACCGCATCAGTGTCGCCTACATGACCAGCGGCAACATTGCGGTTTTCGATCATGACGTGCGGCGCCACATCGATTTTCTCCGGCGACTTGCCTGCGAGCGACGCCTGGCCGAGGACGCCGTAGGCGAGCTGTGCCGGCGAGTCGAGGAATTTCTGGCTGGCAAGCAACCCGGCGACGTCGACACGCCGGAAGTACAGGATCTCAAGCGGATGATTCGAGAGTCAGAGGCCGTCGCCGGAATTCGAACGCTGGGGCTCGATGCCGCGGCTGCCCGCTTCCTGAACCTCCCGTTCTACCGGACCGGGCAGGTGCGAAAAGATCCGGTTGGCCCGGCCGACGTCGCAGTCGTCCGGAACCTGCTCGGGGAGATCAGGCCGGATCTGGTTTTCGTCGCAGGCGACCTCTCGGATCCTCACGGTACCCATCGGATGTGCAAGGAGGCGATCGATGGGGCGCTTACGGAGCACGTTGCCGCCGGACACAGCCGACCGGAGGTCTGGCTTTATCGCGGCGCCTGGCAGGAATGGCCGGTGACCGAAGCCACGTGGCTGGTGCCGCTCTCGCAGGAAGAGCTGCGGCTCAAGATCCAGGCGATCTTCAAGCATCAGTCGCAGAAGGATTCGGCGCCGTTTCCGGGGCCGGATGAGCGGGAGTTCTGGCAGCGTGTCGAGGCCCGCAATACGGGAACCGCTGCTGAGCTCGACCGGCTGGGGCTCGCCGAGTATTTCGCGATGGAAGCTTTTGTGGTAGAGTAGCGGCACTGCAAATCGAATTGTCGATTCCAACTCCGGCCTGGAGCCGCTGTGCGCCTTGCTCTCTTGACGACAGCGCTGGTTCTCTTCCGTGCAGCGCCGGTCCATGCGCAGCACCTGCGCGATCAGATTTCTCAGCTCTTCATATTCGGCGCCGGCGACGAGCCGCTTTTTCTCGGCGGCAGTGGGGCGCCCAACAACCCTCAAGCGCTCCAGTTGCACGGATCGCATTTCATTCCTTCGGCAAACGCCAGCAACGCGACGGTTATCAATTTTTTGACCAACTCCGTCGGCAGCGCCGTCGCCAATCTTCCGGTAACCGCGGCCAGCGGCGGGTCCACCTTCAGCTTCCAGGGTGGCGTGCCGGTGCGTACCTCGACGTCTACCGGCCCGATCTTCGCCGAGCGGGCGCAGACACTGGGGCGCGGCCGAGTGCTGGCGACGGTTACGCGAAGCGGCTTGCAGTTCAAGACCTTCCGCGGCGTGGACCTCGACAACATGAAGTTTACTTTCACCCATGCGAACGTCGACTTTCCCGGATGCAGCCAGATCTTCAAGGGGAACTGTGCACTGCTCGGGGTTCCATCCGTCGAGAATGATGTAATCGACTTGGGTCTCGGCTTGAACGTAGACCTCACCGTCACATCGTTCCTGCTGACGTACGGCATTACCGACCGGATCGATTTCGGGGTGGTCGTCCCGCTGGTGAACACGTCGATGACGGGCAATAGCGCCGCGCAGATCGATCCGTTCGGCCCGCCACCGGTGTTGCATTTCTTCGGCGGCACGCAGACCAACCCGGTGCTGACCGCATCACGATTCGTGGAAGGCTCCTCGACCGGCCTGGGCGACGTGATCGCCCGGGCGAAGATCAACCTCCATCGCGGCGACCCCCTCTCGATCGCTATCCTCGCCGACACCCGCTTTCCAACGGGCAGCGAGGAGGACCTGCTGGGCTCGGGGGCGTGGGCGGCACGGGGACTGGGGATCGTGTCGGCGCACTTCGGAGCCTTTTCTCCGCACGCCAACGTGGGGTATGCCTATCGGGGTGGCGAATTCGAGAGCGACGCGTTCCTGGCGACTGCCGGCTTCGATCACCTCATGGCCTCATGGGCAACGCTCGCCGTGGACCTCATCTCCGAGTTCGAGATTGGCGACAGCCCGCTTCAGGTGCCGGCGCCGGTCCACTTCCAGGCACCTTTCGAGCGCACCGTCGTGCCGAGTTCGATTCCCGATCGCCGTGACGACATCATCAACGGCTCGATCGGGTTCAAGCTGACCGCGTTTCCGGGACTCACCTTCATTGGAAACACGATCTGGCCGCTCAACTCGGGCGGGCTCAGGGCGGACGTGATCTGGACGGTGGGGGCGGAGTACAATTTCTAGCGTCAGCCACTCCAACCAATTGACCGCGACGCCCGACGCGCCTCGGGCGCTGCAGTTCGCTGGCTTGAAGGGAGACGGCTCGCGGGGGTCGGGGGGTGCTGGGGTTGGTGGGGCATGGCCAGCGCCCCCCGATCCCCGCGAGCTCGTCTCCTTTCGATCCCGCTCACTGCAGCGCCCGTCGACGCGTCGGGCACCGCGGTCAATCGGCTAATGACTACCGGCTACCTATCTCATCTGAATAATCCGCCAGCCACCTGACTCCTTCTTCAACGACATGTGAAACGCGACCGGCAGCTTCTCCGTCTGCCGCGTGCTGTTGTTCAGGTAAGTGTAGAGACCCGTCACCTGGGCCTCGGCTGCCCCATTCGACACATCGAGATTCGCCACGTTGAGCTGAGCCTTTACGTCACGAACGGTCTGGAAGAACTGCTGCCAACTTCGTTGCTGCGTCGGTGTGAGACTGGGATACACGCGGCGGATGTTATCGATGTTTTGCGACTCGACCGCGCTGCCGAACGCAGCAATCACGGCACGGATGTCGGGCGTGGGATCAGCCGGGGGCTGTGGAGCAGCCGGCGGTGCCGGCGGCGATGGCGACGGCGCGACCTGCGAAGCGGGAGCAGGTGCAGTACGCTCCGGGATCGTCTCTGATGGAGGCTGCGGCGTCGCGACAGGTTGTGGCGGAGCTTCCGCCGGCT
>JBKPOS010000204.1:0-10186 GCA_046733215.1 Gemmatimonadota bacterium | reverse complement strand
AGGGCCGAGGCGCCGCCCCGCACCACCTCCATCCGTTCGATGTTCTCATCGAGGCGGAAGAGGTTGTCCGCGTTCATGTAGAAGGTGTGCATCGTGGGGTAGACCGGCAGTCCGTCCTCCAAGAAATTCACGTACTCGATGCCGAGAATGCCACGCACGGTGTAGTTCTGGTTGACCTCACCTCCGGAGCTCTCTACCCGGGTGAAGCCGGGGACATACCGCAGCACCTCCGTATTGCTCCTCGGCGCTGCCTGCTGGATCTCGGCCTGAGAGAGTGTGGTCGCCGCCAGGCTGGACTCGATGTTAATGCGTGGTGTCTGGGTTGCAGTGGTGACCACTTCCTGAAGCTCGAGCGGGTCGCGCCGGAGCGAGAAGTCCTGGGATGCGCGCGTGCCCGGAGTGATCACAACCGACGCCGTCACGGCGCGGAAGCCGATCATCCGCACCCGCACGGACTGCGGGCCCGCCGGGACCTGCTCGATGACGTACTCGCCGTTCGTTCGAGTCCGGCCTCCGACGGTAGTGTTCTCGATCAGCACGTCGGCCCCGACCACTCCGTTGCCGGATTCGTCGGTCACGCGGCCGGCAATGCTGCCGTTTTGAGCGGGCTGCTGAGCCGTCGTCGTTGTGGCCGTTGCCGCGAGCAGAATGACGGCGACAGCCACAGTGAAGGCATTGATGCATGGGAGAACAAACGGTCGAATCCAACGAGCGTGTGAGCTCATAAACGTCGCCTCCATTCCCCGAAGGCCGATGCTCAGCAGGAGCCCGGACGCGCTCGCGACCGGGGACTACGGCGGAGTAATCGGGGACACCGGGAAAAAAGGATCGGCGGTGTGTCGGAGCGTGGCAGTCGGCGAGGAGCGCGCCGCAAGGGAAAGGTGGCGGAGCGTCCGGTTTCGTGCGGGGAGCACGAGCCTACTGAAGCGCAGCCGGGATGGCATCTCGATAACGCGAATGCGTTGGAGCATCACGCCGATCGGTTTCATTGAACAGCGCAGAGGCCCTGGGGCTATTGCAACGGGCTCCGAGAACGGACGGCGGGAACGGACGTTTCCGCCGCTGACATCAAGCCGATCACACACGCATCGGCGGCGCGATACTAGTGACTAGTGTTATAGAGACGCCGTGGGCTGAATCACAGAGAGATTGGTCGAAATTACCGCTCGAGGCCCAGCCGGTGCTCGCGAGCTTCGGTCTGTCGGCCCTCAGCAGTATCCAGCGCTTGTTTGACACCCGTCGGACGACGTCCAGCCCTCGCACCGAGCAGTAAGGCCGCTCCGAACACCAGCAGGACGAGACCCCACCAAAGGTTGACGTTGATCGAGAGAGAACGCGCGTACAGCTCCGCGTGGCCGGTTGTGGCGATTCCGTAACCAGCCAGCATTAGCCCGAGCACAGCGAACAGCCCGCCGATAGGCCAGCGTACGTCCAATCCCGCAGCACCACTCATGGTGCCCTCCTAGAAAAACACCAAGTTGAGCGCGAGCGTCAGCACCAGGACCACCGCCGCCAGCGTGGAGGGACGTCGCAGCCATGGGAGTGACTCGTCCGCGGGGCGGTCGGTCAGCGAGTAAACCAGCCCGCGCAGCTCCTCCGCCGGCCGTGGCGACGTGGCGAGGCTCACGAGAATGGTCACCAGGAAACAGGTCACCCACGCGACTATCGCGGTCCAGAACGTCTGGGCCAATTCGCTGGGGTAGCTGTGCACTACCCCCAGGTATCCGCCTTTCACCCCGACACGTGTGCCCGCTGGCAGGGTGAGGCCATGGTGTACCGCTGCGGCGAGCGTTCCCGCCAACAATCCCCAGAACGCCCCATGACCGGTCGAGCGTCGCCAGAACATCCCAAGCGCGAAGGTGGCGAAAAGGGGCGCATTGACAAAGGCGAAAACCAGCTGGAGCAGGTCCATGATGTTGTTGAACGCACCCGCAACGTACGCTGCTCCCAGTGCCAAACCGACGCCCCCCACAGTCGCGATTCGCCCCATCCACAGGTAATGCGCGTCCGAGGCCCCCCGCCGGATGTGACTCTGGTAGATGTCGTAAGTCCACACCGTGTTGAACGCGGTCACGTTGCCGGCCATACCCGACATGAATGATGCGAGCAGCGCCGTAACCCCGAGCCCCAGCAAACCCGAGGGAAAGAGATGGACCAGCATCATCGGCGTGGCGAGATCATAGTCGAGCACGGCGCGGCCGGCCGCGTCGAGGAGCGGCGTGCCTTCGGCCGCGAGCTTGGCGGGAACCAGCCCCTGTCCCGAGCCGCCCGATCCCAGGGCGAGCGCGATCATGCCCGGCAGGATCACGAGAAACGGGAATAACATCTTGGGCACGGCAGCAATCAGCGGCGTCCGCCGTGCGGCCGTCATGGAATCGGCCGCCATCGCGCGCTGCACCACCAGAAAGTCGGTGCACCAGTAGCCGAACGACAGCACAAAGCCGAGCCCGGCTACCAGCCCGAACCACTCTACGCCGACCGGATTGTGCGCCGCCGAATCGAGATTGGTCCACGCGTGGGTGTACGCATCGGGCGGCAGCCCCCGCGTCGTCGCGACCTCAGAAAGCCGTGTGCTGAGGCCCTGCCATCCGCCGACGGCAACCAATCCTAAGCCCACCAGCGGGGCAAACCCGAAGACGATCAGGAAAAACTGAAGCACTTCGTTGTAGATGGCACTGGTAAGCCCGCCCAGCAGCACGTAGGCCAGGACGATGCAGGCGGAGACCACGATGCTCAGGTCGAAGCTCCAGCCGAGCAGGAGATTCATGAGCTTCCCCATGGCGTACATCGATACGCCGGAGGAGAAGACCGTCATCACCGCGAAGGAGACGGCGTTCAACGTCCTCGTCTTCTCGTCGAAACGCAGTCGCAAATACTCCGGAACCGAACGGGCCTTCGACCCGTAGTAAAACGGCATCATGAACAGGCCCACGAAGACCATCGCCGGAATCGCGCCGACCCAGTAGAAGTGGCTGGTCGCGATGCCGTACTTGGCGCCCGACGCCCCCATACCGATGACTTCCTGGGCGCCGAGATTCGCGGAGATGAATGCCAGGCCGGTAATCCAGGGAGAAAGCGAACGCCCGGAGAGGAAGAAATCGGTGCTGGTTCGCATCACTCGTCGCAGTCCCCAACCAACCCCGAGGACGGCGATGAAGTAGGTCGCCATCACGGCATAGTCGATCGGGGTGAGCTGGACGACCGGTGCAGCAGCCATGGCACACAAGCTAGCGGGAGACGTCCCGCCGGGCACTGCCTATGATCGCGGATGACTCTCAGAAGCCGCGGGCGGCGGGCTCCGGAAATGGAGATGCAGAATTGGTGGGAGACTCGAGCCGGGGCGCCGGCTGTTCGACCAGCTCATCCAGCTCGGTCGGCGGCGGCGGGTCATCGTACTGGGCTGTCAGCTCTTCGCCTGCTACGCGCGCCTGCACGCGCTGCATCACCATCTCGGCGATGCTCGCCGGCAGACTGAATTCGCGGATGTACCGATCGGTGGCAAGGTTGACGGGCATGATGCCTTTGAGCAGTCGCGCAAAACCGATGGCGTTCTCGACGTGGGTTGCCACCACCGCTTCGGCCGAGCGCGCGCCCACCATCCGGGCCAGCGCCAACGTCCGTTCGTGATACCGACGCCGATATTGCAGCTGCTCGATCAACAGGTCCAGCCGAATTCGCTGCCAGCCAGCCAATGACGGCAGGACGGTGAGAGGCGGGAGCGACTCCACGTCGATCGCCGTGAGCGTACCCACGCGGACCGCCTCCTGCATTGCTTCGGGAACCGCGGTAACCCGGAAGTAGAGGTCGAGGGCGCCGAGGATGGGCAGCCGCGGGGCGAACTCGCAGACGAACTGGAGCGCCTGGGTCGTGTGCGTGTCGATCAGCGCGTCCCAGGCCGTCGCGTAGGCGATGCGGACTCTCAGGCACAGCGCATCGGGAATTCGACGCAGCGACATCTGGCTCGGCGCCGTCATGCTACCGCTCCGGGTGTGTTGCGGAAAGCGCGCGCGGCCGCACGCGCCGGTCGGACCTGATGCGTCAGAGCAATATCCAGTCCCTGTCTGGTTCATGCGGCCGGCTGGACCCGGTACCACGGCGGCCCCCCGTCGTCGCAAGCTTAGTCACTGCATGCCAATGGGTTACGCGATATCGGCCTGAGCCCTGGCCGATCGCCTCGACGGGGCTACTCAGGGGCCCGAGAGGGAACGACGGGTCGCAATCCGCACGGGGAGTCGCAGAGACCTAGCGCGTGGGCGAGGTACCGCTCCGCCTCGGTCAGCATGCCACCCTGAACGAATCACTGCCGACTCATTCCCGGCGCCGGACCTATCCCGCGGCCTCCACTGCGTCCAGCGCAGTAGTCAGCGCTGCCGCGTACGCCAGATGCCCACCTAATCCGCGTGCGTGGGTCTGCCAGGGAAAAGAGCGAGGCCCTGGCGACAGTCCCAGCAGCGGAGTCGCCAACTCATCCACGAGTAGCCAGAACAGGATCCCAAACCCGACGCCTCGCCCCACTCCCACGATTGGCGCGCGCTTCCGCAGTGCACCGTAGAGCGCACCGGCCCCGATGCCGAGAGACCAGTGGATCAGGCTGCCGTAGCGGCCCTGCGCCTCCGACTTGAGCCGCGCGTGTCCCACGCGGCGGGCGAACTTGGCCGCCGCCACTTCGTAGGCTGTCTTGCCCTGTCTGGCCTCATCTTCACGCTTCCGGACCGGCTCGCCTTCCCGCTCATACGCCCAGGTCGTCACCCGATCCATCATCCAGGTGGCAAGGGCACCTCCAATTGCACCCTTGAGAGCTGCTGCCGCAATGCTGTTTCGCCGCATGATAAGAACACCTCCGGCTTGCCTCATTCCGAGTTGATCCTGGCCTTGCTCCGGCACCAGAATGCCACGGCCGTGCAGCAAATGAGAGTGACGACAATCACCCGCACACTACAGGGAGTTGTTTGAGGACGGCGCAGGGACGACTGGAGGGTGCGCGTCATCACCGACGTCGGGTTCACCGACCCCCATCGTGCCCTCATCCTTTAGGGGAGCTCACCGTGGAAAGCAGGGTCAAGTTCGCGGGCCATCCGGTCCATCAGATGATGATTGTGTTCCCGCTGGGCTTGCTCGGGTCGGCCGCGATCTTCGACATCATCTATCTGGTGTCTGAAAATTCGGACTGGACCCAGGCGGCGTTCTACATGATCATCGTCGGCTGCGTGAGCGGCCTGCTGGCCGCGATACCGGGCCTGCTCGACTGGCTGGTGATTCCTCGTGGCACGCGGGCGAAGCGGGTCGGACTCTGGCACGCACTGGGGAACGTGGTCGTGATTGGCCTGTTTTGCGCCAGTTGGATCCTGCGCTATCCCGATCCCGCCACGCCACCACTCAGGTCGCTGGGGCTCGGCTTCATCGGTGTGGGGATCGCCATCGTCACGGGCTGGTTGGGCGGCGAGTTGGTCGATCGTCTGGGGGTTGGAGTCGATGATGGCGCACATCTAAATGCGCCGAGTTCGCTGACGCGTCATCCGGCGCAAGGACGGTAACTCATGTTTCTCTGGATTGGGATTCTTCTGGCCGTGGTTTGGGTGTTGGGGTATGTGGCATTCCATGTCGCGAGCGGCCTTATTCACCTACTGGTTCTGCTCGCGGTCATATCGTTCATCATTCATCTCATGAGAGGAAGCAACCGGACTAGTTGGTGAGGCCGGTGCGCGGGTTGGGTTCGTTGGCTTTTACCGCCGCGAGCCTCCTGCCTGTCGTCGCCGTTGGCTCGTGCCAATCCGAGCACATGCTGCAAGCTCGCCAAAAAGTCGCCTCCTGGGAGGCCACTCGCGAGTTGCTCGGCCATCAGGCACGGGCTGGTGTTCTCCCGAAGCAATACGTCACCCAACTCGAGCGCATCATTGCGGAGGAACTCCTGCGCGCCCGAGCCTCGATTCCTGAGTCGTAAGTCCGCCGCTGGGCCATGAAGCGGGTCTTCGAGATCGCGCTCGGCATCATTACCGGCATTGGGGGTTTTCTCGAGGCCGGTTCCCTGGCGACTGCGGCCCAAGCCGGGGCCGATTATCGCTTTCAGCTGGGCTGGAGCATCCTGCTCGGTTCGATCTGCCTGGCGTTCCTCTGCGAGATGTCCGGCCGCTTCAGCGCGATCAGTAAGCACACGATCCCCGACGCGCTCCGTGAACGCTTCGGATTTCCTTTCTTTCTGGTTCCACTCGGTGCCGTCCTCGTCGTGATGCTTCTGGTGCTCATGGCGGAGCTTGGAGGAGTAGCGCTGGCTTTGCAGCTGGCCACCGGGGTTCGCTACAGCTGGTGGATCCTGCCAATCGCGATTACCGCCTGGCTCATCCTATGGCGCGGTACGTTCGGGTTGGTGGAAAAGGGTGTGTCTATGCTCGGCCTCCTGACGCTCGTTTTCGTCGTTGCGGCGCTCAAGCTCGATCCGCCTTACGGGGAAATTGCGCGAGGCCTGGTGCCGAGCCTTCCCTCCCACCAACCGGCGCACTACTGGTTCGTCGCAGTCAGCATCCTCGGCGCATCGATCAGTCCCTATCTCTTCTTCTTCTATTCTTCCGGTGCGGTGGAGGACCGGTGGGATGTGAGCTACCTGGGCATCAACCGGGTGACCGCGGGTGCGGGAATGGGCTTTGGCGGGGTGGTCGCGATCGCGGCCATGGTTGTCGCGGCGATGGTGTTCGGCCCGAGAGGAATTCACGTCGACCGCTACGAGCAGATCGGGCTGCTGCTGCCCGCCGTCATGGGTCGAGCCGGCTTCTGGCTCTTCGTAGGATCTCTAGCTGTCGCCTGCTTCGGCGCGGCACTCGAGCTCGCCCTCACTATTGCGTATACGCTCGCGCAAGGCTTCGGGTGGGAATGGAGCGAGAATCAGCCTCCAGCGAGTGATGCGCGGTTCAGCTCGACGTACACCGCGGCGCTTCTGCTGGCGAGTCTGCCCATGCTTGCGGGGCTTGATCTGCTAAAGTTGACCGTGTTCGGCATGGCACTGACCGCCGTCGCCCTTCCCCTGACCATCCTGCCCTTTCTCCTGCTTATGAATGATCCGACCTACGTGCGAGAGTATCGAAACGGGTGGCTCGGCAACCTGGTCGTCGGGCTGATTGTGCTGCTGGCCTGTGTGACCGCGGTGGTCGCGATCCCGTTGCAGATCATCGGAGGCAGCTGAGTGAATCTGGTCCATGAGGTGCTGGACAAGCAGATGTTGGACTCGCGGCTCCGCAGGATGGGCAAAGTCGACGGAATCGTGCTCGAGCTGAGAGAGGGCCAACAGCCCAGGGTGATCTGCCTGGAGGCGGGCGCACCAGTGCTGGCGCATCGAGTGAGTCGGCGGCTCTACAGGTGGGTGAATGCTCTGGCGCACCGATTGACTCCGGATCGCCCCGGAGGGTTTCGAATTCCGTGGAGCAAGGTTCGGGAGGTAGGTCTCGACGTCCACGTGGATCTTGATGCCGAGGACTCGCCGGTGTTCGCCCTCGAGCGCTGGCTTCGGAAGCACATCGTCAGGCGACTGCCGGGAGGCCGCCGAGACCCTACATGAGTACCCGCGAGGTTCGACTGGAATTGTTGCTCGGCCGCAAGGTACGGGACGTAGACGGTCTGGTAGCTGGAAGGATCGAGGAGATCCGCGCCGACCGCTCGGCGGAGGAGTGTTACGTGCGTGATTTCCTCCTGGGGCCCGCCGCGCTGATCCGTCGCATGCTGGGCGAAGTCACCGGACTTCCATTCGCTCGAACCATGAGGCTTGGCGCGGCGGCGCCGATCTGCGTTCCCTGGGAGCTCATGGACCTGAGCGATCCTGACCGGCCCAGGGTGACTGTGTCCCGGAACGCGTTGACGAGATCTGATCGGGATTAGGTCAGGACCGCCGGGCAGCGCTCGCGGGCTCCCCAAGCCGTCGCTGGGCCCAAGTGCGGAGCTCGCGGACCGTCCAGATGGACGTTGCCAGGACCAACGGCAAGAGAAAGTAGATGACTCGGTAGCCTGCCAGTCCCACCAGCATTGCCGGAGTGGAGATCGCAGGCGCCAACGACCAGAGCATCACCGCCTCGAACACGCCTAGCCCGGCCGGGACCTGAGCCACCAGAGCGGCAATCTGGCCCAGGAGGAAGATCGCAAAAAAGACATGGAACGGCACCACGCGGGGCAGCAACACGTAGAGCGCGGCGCCTGAGAACACCCAATCGCCTGCCGAGACGGCGAGTTGTACCAGGGCTCGCTTGAACGTTGGCCGCGGCAGCTCCCAACGCCAGATCTTGAGCGGACCCCCGGTTCGCGTGCTCCAGACAAGGTATGCCGTGACGATCAACAGACACAGAATACCCAGCGGTCGAGCAGTGGCGAGCGGCAACCGTAGGAAGCCGGGCACTAAAACCGGCTGAATGGCGAAGGCAATCCCGGCCGTTGCAAGCAGACCAACCAGGTACGTGATCGTATTCAGCGTCATGACCTGCGCGGCTTCGCTCCGCTCGATTCCCCACTGCGAGTACAACCGGTAGCGAACGGAAGCGCCCGTCACCACCGACAAGGGCAAACTGTTCGCAAAAGCATATCCCAAAAATGCCGCGTAAGCGGCGCAATGGAACGGGAGTCGTCGACGGAGATATGCCAGGGCAACCGCGTCGTAGCCGGCAAATGCCAGATAGCCAAGTACGGTGGCGGCAAGGGATAGCACGATCCTGATTTTAGGAAGACTACGGAGCTCACGCATTATCTCGTTGAGAGAATGCTGGCGGAGCTCCGAGTGAAGGACGTACACCGCGCCCCCAAATAGCAGCAGCGCTATCACCCACCCCGCAACCCTTTTCCAGGGCCCGGCTTTTCCGGAGCTTGAACGCTTGGTCACACATGCAGGGGTAAGCCCCTTTCGGGGTCGGAGGCGGTGAGTGAAATCACGTTTCCGAGGCCCTGGCAGTCCGGCGGAAGGGCCGGTAGGTTAGCGGAGGAAGTGCTCGCTCGCGACGTACAGGAGTCGTTTCGCTATGTCGTTCCCATCGCTTTTCCCGCGGGGCAACGCCCTCACCGAGTCCATGGCCTTCGCGGACCGCGAAGGTGTCGCCTGGCTGGCGTACATCGAGGGCATTGCCCCCCCCGACCATCATGCGGTGAACGGTCGGCTGCCTGGACGGCGGCTTCGCTTCGATTCGGAGGACGAGTCACGGGCAACTACCGAGGTTCCCGCCGGGGCACCGTTTCTTTCGGACGAACGATTGCAGGCTTTGCTGGACCGGACTCAGCCCGTAACAGCGCCGACCACCGCCACCTGGCAACTTCCGGAGCCGCCCGTCAAGCTCCAACGGGCGATCGAGTGGACCGCCCGCGCCGGCAAAGCGACGGCGGCGTTGTTGTTGGAATTGGTTCGGCACTGGCGTGAAGGCGCGGACCGCCGACGCGAGTTGCGCGAGCAGGCGGCGGACCTCATGTCTGCAGGTTTCGAAAGAGCGCGCCGTTTGGCCGCTCAAGTAAGGCAGGAAATCGATGAGCAGCACCGTAGCAGCCCACCGCCTCCGGCGGAGCCAACCGTCGGGCGTTCAGTTGTAGGGCGGCGGTGGCGGGGCGCGCGGTCGGCGGAGAGACTGGGCCCCCGTTAACAGAAACGGTCGCGGCGGCGGAAGCGCACCCCGCCTCGACGCGACGTGGCCATTGAGACCGGTGCGCGGAGGAGATATAGATGCTCAGAGTCAATAGGGCCCTGCTCGTCGGAGCGGCGGCCCTCATGGCGGGAGTGATGGCGACTCCCGCTCTAGCACAGCAGGCCACTAGCGTGACCGGCTGCCTGTCAAAGGGCACCGATAAGGACAGCTACACGATCACGGGAAGCGACGGAAAGAGCTATTCGCTGACCAGCACCTCAGTCAAGCTCGACCAGCATGTCGGCCACAAGGTAACGGTGACCGGCACGTCCGCCGGCATGGAGACTGGTGCGATCAAGGATACCACCATGGCGAAGATGGATACCGCCATGAAAATGGACACCACGAAGGGCGCAGGTATGAAGAAGGAGACCGGGAAGGGGGGTGGCACGCTCAACGTCAGCGATCTCAAGATGGTCAGCGCTCAATGTAAGTAGCGTCGAGCCACGAATGAGAAACCGCCGCCCTTGAAGGGCGGCGGTTCTGGTTCGTGGGATCTGGAGCAACGGCCCTAAAATCACCGTTGTGGAGGAGCGGGACCGTTGACG
>JBKPOS010000203.1:0-5268 GCA_046733215.1 Gemmatimonadota bacterium | reverse complement strand
CGATCGGCAAGGGCACGATCAAGCGGATCGACGCGTCCCGTGCCGAGAGCGCTCCCGGCGTGCAACTGGTCCTCACTCACCAGAACGCGCCGGAGCAGGGCACGCCCGACCCGTCTGTGCCGTCGCAGTACTCTCGCGCATTTCCGGCGCTCAGCGGGCCCGAGGTTCATCACTACGGCGAGCCGGTGGCACTGGTAGTTGCCACGACGCTGGAGCAAGCGCGCGCGGCCGCGAGTCTGACTGAAACCGAATATTCCGCCCAGCCAGGACGGTTCGACTTTACCGCGGAGATGGACAAGGCGTTCGCACCGAAAGCGGTGAACGCGGGACTACCCACCGACAGCGTAGTCGGCGACTTCGACGCGGCATTCGCCAAGGCGGAAGTGAAGGTCGATCAGACCTACACGACCCCTTACGAATTCTCCCATCCGATGGAGCTGAACGCCTGTCTCGCGGTCACAAAGGGCGAGGACCTGTACCTGTACGTCAGCGCTCAGATGCTGGGCGAGGCCCGCCAGTCGGTCGCCAGCACGTTCAAGATGGATCCGGAGCGGGTCCATCTCATCACGCCCTTTGTCGGCGGTGGGTTTGGATCGAAGCTCGGCATTCACTCCGAAACCATCCTCGCAGCGATGGCGGCCCGCGCGCTCGGGCAGCCGGTCAAGGTCAGCATCACTCGGCAGCAAATCTTCAGCTTGGTGAGCACACGCCCGATCACCAGCCAGCGAGTCCGGTTTGGGGCGGGGCGGGACGGGAAGCTCGTGGCGATCGGGCATGATGTCACCATGCACATCAATCCGATGGCGGAGTACGCAGAGCAGAGTGCCACGGCCGCGCGTGATCTGTATGCGGCGCCCAACCGGCTGACCCGCCATCGCCTGGTGCCGCTCGACGTGGTGCGGGGCGAAGACGTGCGTGCACCGGGCGAAGCACCGGGGCTTTTCGCGTTCGAGTCGGGTATGGACGAGCTGGCGTACGCGCTCGAGATGGATCCGATCGAGCTGCGCATCCTGAATGAGCCGAAGACTCATCCCGAGCGCGGTGTCCCCTTCAGCGATCGCCGCATGGTGGAGTGCATGCGCGAAGGTGCCCGCCGCTTCGGTTGGGAACGCCGCCCGAAGAAGCCCGGAACTCTGCGCGACGGCCGGTGGCTGGTCGGTTACGGGATGTCGGGTGTTGTTCGCATGCAATTCCAGGGCGCGACCAAAGTGAGAGTGCGCCTCGGCCCCGACGGAATCGCCGTGGTGCAGGCTGATATGACTGATCTCGGCACCGGCACGTACACGATCATGGCACAGGTCGCCGCCGATGGACTCGATCTCCCGCTCGAGAAAGTGCGGGTCGAGCTGGGTCGGTCCGACTATCCACGAGGCGTGGGCTCCGGCGGCTCCTGGGGAGCTACCAACAACTGCACGGCGGTCCATCGCGCGTGCAAGGCGATCAAGGAAAAGCTCAAGGGGGGGAAGATCCCGGCCGAGGGGGTCGAGGCGATCGGTGAGCTTCCATGGATGTGGAAGGAGCCGAACTACAAGAACTACTCGATCCACGCGTACGGCGCGCAGTTCGCGGAAGTCGGCGTCGACGCGGATACTGCGGAAATCCGGCTCCGGCGGATGCTGGGGGTCTTTTCCGTCGGTCGCGTCTTCAATTCCAAGACGGCGCGATCGCAACTGATCGGCGGGATGACGTTCGGCGTGAGCATGGCACTGCACGAGGAAGCCATTATGGACCCGCGCACCGGCGCCTTCGTGAACCGTGATCTGGCAGGGTATCTCGTCCCGGTGAACGCCGACATCCCGGAGATCGAGGCCGTCATCCTCGACAGCTTCGACGACAAGGCCAACGAGTTGGGTGCCAAGGGCGTCGGCGAAGTGGGCAACTGCGGAGCCAACGCCGCCGTGGCCAATGCCGTGTTCAATGCCACCGGTATCAGGGTGCGGGATTTTCCCATCACCATCGACAAGCTGTTGGCTGGGCTGCCGGCCCAAACCGTATAGCGGGTGCTCCGATGCCCCTGGAGCGCGCCCGCCGATGGTTACGATCGGATGATGAGCGATAAGGCGCGCTTCAGGGTAATTCTCGGGACCGCAGCTGCGTAGAGCCCTCAGGTATGGGCGGGCTGACCGTTGAAGGCCCGCTCCAGCTCGGCGATGTCGAATTTCTTCATCTCCATCAGCGCGCTCATGGCCCGCTGTGACTTCTCCGAGATCGGACCGCTCAGCATCTCGGTGAGCACGCTGGGCACGACCTGCCAGGACAGCCCGAACTTGTCCTTGAGCCAGCCGCACTGTTGCGCGCTCGGGTCGCCGCCCGGGGTCAGCTTCTCCCAGTAGTAATCGATCTCCTTCTGGTCCTTGCAGATGATCTGGAACGAGACGGCTTCGTTGAACTTGAAGAGCGGACCGCCGTTCAGCGCAAGGAACGGTTGGCCTTCCAGCTCGAACGCAACCGTCATCACGCTTCCGGGGGTCTGTCCGTGGACGTCCTTTCCCGCTTCGCCGTAGCGGGAGATCTTGCCGATCTTGGAATTTTTGAAGATGCCGGTGTAGAACCTGGCTGCCTCCTCCGCCTGGTTTTCGAACCACAGGCAGGGCGTGATCGGTTGGGCGAGGGCCATTGAGAGACTCCTGGTTACAGATTGGCGAATGGCTTGCGATGTGTGCTGGGCGGCACGCCGGCCGTCCACAAAGCAACTTGGGGTGCGTCGGTCCCGTACGTAGGTGATGTAGGTAACAGTTTCGCGAGCATAGCTACCGACCGGCAGGGACATCGCGGTCGGAGCGCGCGGTCGGTAAGGTCCCGCCACACTGCGAATGAATCTGGAGGTTACTATGGTGAAAGCCGTTCCCACTGGATACCACACTATCACGCCGAATCTTGTCGTGACGGACGCCGCAAAGGCCATCGATTTCTACAAGAAGGCGTTCGGGGCGGAGGAGAAGCTGCGGATGCCGGGCCCCGATGGGAAAATCTTGCATGCGGAGCTCACGATCGGTGATTCGGTGGTGATGCTGGGAGGAGAGATGCCTGGGGGGCCGCGCAGCCCGCAAAAAGGCGGCAGCTCACCGGTCGCTTTCTACATCTACACCGACAAAGTTGATGCGGCGTGGAAGCGGGCAGTGGATGCTGGGGCGACGGTGCTCATGCCGCTTCAGGACATGTTCTGGGGTGATCGCACCGGCCAGCTGGAGGACCCGTTTGGCCACCGGTGGTCGCTCGCACAGCATGTCAAGGACATGACGCCGGAAGAGATCAAGAAGGGGCAGGAGGCCTTCTTCAAGAAGATGGCACAGCCCGCCTGAGGGTCCGGAACTAAGTTTACAATCGGGTCGCAGAGGAGTTTTCCTTTGCGACCCGATTGATTTCCTGTCGTAAAAGTCCATGGTTGACATATTCCTATATCGGAATATGTTTCTCTCATGTCGCGCGCCGCTTCCACCTCCGACAGCTTCAACGCCGTGGCCGAGCCCAGGCGCCGGGAGATCCTAGAGTTTCTCGCCCCCGGCGAGCGGCCGGTCGGCGAGATCGTCACTGCGCTGGATCTGGCGCAACCTTCGGTCTCCAAACACCTGCGCGTGCTGCTGGAAGTCGGCCTGGTCGAGGTGCGGCGTGACGGCCGGCAAGCGTTTTATCGTACGAACGCGGACGCGATCAGACCGGTCCACGAGTGGACCGGCCGATTCGAACGTTACTGGCGCGACCAGCTCACCCGAGTCAAGAAACGCGCCGAGGACGCTACTCAGAGGAGACCATCATGACCGCGATTGCTCCATCCGTCGAGAATCTGTCGCTCAGCGTCAGTGAAGAGATTCACATCAAGGCACCTATCGCAGCGACGTTCGATGCCCTGCTGGAGGAGATGGGCCCGTCGAACAAGGGACACAACGATACTCCCATGCCGATGAAGCTCGAGGCCTGGCCTGGCGGACGCTGGTTCCGCGATCTGGGAGACAACAACGGCCACCTCTGGGGTCATGTACAGGCGATCAAGCGGCCCACGCTGCTGGAGATCAACGGGCCGCTCATGATGTCGTTCGGGGTGGCGTCGAATCTTCAGTACCGGCTCAAGGAAGAGCACGGCGGCACCTTGATCACGCTGCGGCACTCGGCGCTGGGACTGTTTCCAGAAGGGTATCGCGAGGCGCTGGGGCAGGGGTGGCCACAGCTGATCGAACGAATCCGGCGCCGGGTCGAGAAGAAGTAGGAATCTGACAATGGCACTCATCCACAGCATGCTGCAGGAACTCGAGGAGGAGGCGCGGAGCACGCGCCGAATCCTCGACCGGGTCCCGGATGACCGGCTGAATTGGCGGCCCCACGAGAAGTCGCGAACTCTGGGTCAGCTTGCGTGGCACATCGCGGTCGTGCCCGGCGCGGTCGCCGAGTTCGTCGCGTCGCCCTCGCCGGCTGAGGCGCCGGAGTTTGGCCCTGACCCCACTCCGGCCAGGAGCGCGGAATTGATACCCGCGCTGGACCAGAGCGTCGCGAAGGCGAAGAAAGTGCTGGGGGGCATGGACGACACGGCGCTGCTGGCAACGTGGCGGATGGTGAAGGGCGATCGTGAGCTGCTCGCGCTACCGCGAATCGCGATGCTGCGGTCGATCATGCTCAACCACTGGTACCACCACCGCGGCCAGTTGACGGTATACCTTCGGGAGCTCGGGGTTCCCCTTCCTTCTATATATGGCCCCACCGCGGACGAGAGTCCGTTCGCCTAGCGAAGCTGCCCTTCAGCGCCGGTCATGGAATCTTGTAGTCGCCCTGGATATCCCAGGACGACGTCCCATCCGCGCTGAAGGTGCCCTTGCAGGTGCCCTTCCCGGTGAGACCCTTCAGCTTGCCCGTGCCGCTCTTGAAGCTCCAGGTGCAGTCGGCACTCACCGGTGTCTGGCCTTTCAGCGTGGTCGTGCCCTTGAACTTCACAACGTATTTGTCGCCGCTGGCCACGCTACCGGCGCCGTATCCCCGATCGTGCGACAGATTGCCGCTGACATCCGATGTGAACGTGTCAGTCTCATCCTTGAGGCGGTCGCCGCCGAGGTCGCCCTGCGACCAGGTGCATTTCTGTGAGACAAGCGTCAAGACGTGATGGGCATCGTCGCCGACGGGAACGTTGTAATTCGGATCCGGCTTGGCGCAGGTCATCTTGGCGGCAAGCTTCGTTTGCGCTTCGGCTCGATCGGCGGGAAGAAGTGCAAGCAACCCGCACGCGATACAGAGCGCGGTTCTCATGGGGTGCCTCCGCGGGAAATGTGAGGGCTGGAGGGG
>JBKPOS010000202.1:0-3584 GCA_046733215.1 Gemmatimonadota bacterium | reverse complement strand
CGGGACAGCCCCGGATGCTGAACGTAGGGCGATCACCCAGAACAGGCGGTGGAAGGTGATTCCCTCCACGTAGGCTTGACACTACAATGACCACCGGCGGGGGGCGGGAGTAATGACCCTGCCCTACGGCCGGAAGTGTCCGCCCGGCCTGCCGCCAATATTCACTCCTTGGCGGAGAGCGGAGACAGGCGGCGTGTCCGACCGACCGCCCGACGACGATCCCTTCACCGATCGGCGTGCCTGGTTCGATGCGGCTGCTACCCGCGAGCGGGTTGTCCGTGGTGCCGACAGACGACACCAGGAACGACGGGGCCTTGGGTTCGCCGCGCGCCGCCGCGACGATGTCGATCTGAATGCCTCGCGGCGCGACTTCCTCAACCACTACCTGCGACACCTGCCCGCGACGACCCTCCACCGCTTGATTGACGGACTCTGGCTCGGCCGCGCCAGCGACGCCGAGTTATCGGTCCTGGTGTCCCTCGCAATCGAACCGCCGCCGTCGCCGCGACCCATACGACGGCGACGGGCCGGACGACCGGCGGTGCACCAACGGAGTGACATTTTGAAGGAGCACTCGTCCATGGGGTCGTGTTTCACGTGCAAGGCGGGTACTCGAACATCGGCAGTGGGGGCGTGAATTGCCACGTGGCGGAATCGGAACAACAACATCCATCCTGCGCCAGGACGAAGACAGAGCTTCACCGCCGAAATCACCCGACGCGGTCGGTCAGTCGCGATCGCGACTACAATTGCCGCAATGGTGGTCGATCCCGCCAAATCTCGCGCACAACTCAGGCGAGAATTCAGTCCAGGCGAAACATCTGACTGGTCCAGCAGGACC
The DNA here is from genome assembly GCA_046733215.1 of Gemmatimonadota bacterium. Lineage (GTDB taxonomy): Bacteria > Gemmatimonadota > Gemmatimonadetes > Gemmatimonadales > GWC2-71-9 > DASQPE01. Next base: position 2,743 of record JBKPOS010000202.1, on the reverse strand, counting down.
ACAGCTCCCAAGTGGCGACGAAGCTGAAGACATATTCAGCTCTGCCCGGTAAGGACAGCCGAGCCTATGGGTCGGTCCGCGCCCGACCGGTTTCGCGGGTCAAGCGCTTCGAGTTCGGTCGCCACCTACGGCAGAAAGTCTCACGCAGCTCGCTCGGTGTCTGGCGGTCCGTTGCCAACCGGCCCGATCCGATCGCCCTGATCGAGCGAGCCCACGTCGGACGGGTCGCCTCCCTCATTCCGATCCGGATCGCGCGAATGGTCTCCTCGCCGTACGGATTTTTGCGCGGCTCCGCCAACGTAATGGCCCAGGATTTGGCACAGCTCCCCGCGACGGGCATCACCCCGGTCATCTGCGGCGATGCTCACCTCGGAAACTTCGGTTTCTACGCCTCGCCGGAGCGCGACCTGGTTCTGGACCTCAACGACTTCGACGAAGCGCATCCAGGCCCATGGGAATGGGACCTGCGCCGGCTGGTCACCAGTATCTGTGTCGCGGGACGACAGAGTGGCATGCGGGATTCGCAGTGTGACGACGCCGTGATGTCGTGCGTGGCCGCCTACCGGCATTCGGTGCGGCTGCTGGCGAATCAGCCGCTGTTGTCGCGTTCGTTTCAGCGCATGGACGTTCAACTCCTGCACAGCATCGTCACGGGCACGTCGTTACGCGCGACGATCGCTCGCGCGGCGAGGCTGGCGCGCACCCGAACGAGCGACCGCGCACTGCCGCGATTCACGACCCAACTCAGCGGCCGCCACCACATTGTCGACAGGCCACCCCTGATCACGCGCGTTCCAAGGGCCGCGTTCCAGCGGATTGCCGCGGCCATCGACGACTATCTGAGCACGCTCGCGCCTCACTGGCGTCGCGTGGTTGGTGGCTACACGCTGGTCGACATCGCTCATAAGGTCGTCGGTGTCAGCAGCGTCGGACTGCGAAGCTACGTCGCACTGCTGGAGGGAAGCACGCACGACGATGTCCTCTTTCTGCAGTTGAAGGAAGCGCGCCGGTCGGTCGTGGCTCCGTACGTGCACGGTGACGTGCCACGGCACGCCCATCAGGGACAGCGAGTGGTCGAATACCAGCAGGCCGTGCAGACGGTGAGCGATCCGCTCCTGGGGTGGACGACGATCGAGCACCGGGCGTACTTCGTCCGTCAGTTCCGAGACATGAAGGGCGCAATCCCGTTCGACACGCTCAAGACTGGAGCACTGACGGATTACGCGCGGATCCTGGGTCATCTGCTCGCCAAGGGACATGCGCGGACGAGCGGCGCGTCGATGATTGCCGGCTATGTCGGAGCGTCGAGGCGCCTGGATGAGGCGATGCGTCAGTTTGCACGCGCCTATGCCCATCACATCGAAGCGGATCACCAGGCACTGGTACGGGCGGTTGCGCGTGGCAGGCTGCCGGCGGCGCGCCGACCCGGCTGAGTCGCGCGTCGACAGACCGTTGCCACTCTGAGAAACGCTTCACATATTCGACACTGGGACGTGGCGTGGAGTCCACTCGTGACGTTCATGTCACCATCGCTGGCAGCTGCATACGCCGCGGTGGATCAATGATCGCCGGTGACCGGTAGCTTGAGCGGATCGCTATTCGACAAGCCGTTCGGTTGCCGTCTGCGATGCCAGATCAGCGATGCAGCACACGCGCGTGAAGAAGTTTCGCGGTGGGAAGCGATACTACAGTCGCCTGCGTGACAAGGCCCTTCGTGGGAGATCTATGAGCGGTGGTGCTTCGTCCGTGTCGGTCGGTTGCTTATTGCTGCGTTCCCGAATTCGGATAGCACCGACTGAAGGAACCGGATCGCTGGTTTGGTTCGGCGGGAGGGTGAGTGACGGTTTGGGACGACGCCCAATCCTCCGATTTGCTGAATAATTCGGGTGGCAAAACGCGCCCGGCAGGATTCGAACCTGCGACCCCCGGCTTAGAAGGGGATTTCTCTGTGAGGGAGGCACTCGCCCGTCAATTACTTACGAGGACTGCCACGCGGATGTGCCACGCGTTCTGCCTGCCGCCGTCGCACTTTTCGTCAGTCAGTGAGTCCGTGCGCGGCACCTCCTCGGGAGCGTTGGACCGGCCGATAGACCCGAGGAGCGGGGGGCGTGTAGTCAGCATGACGAATGCGCTCCATCAGAACGGAGCTACGCGCATCGCCCCGTCTGACCGGTCTATCCAACGAGCCAGGCCTTGAAAATGTACATGAGGTCTTCAATTTGCCAGGCCGGAAGAGACCTTAATCCTGCTGGCAAGTCACGGTGTTCGATCCAATCAGCCCCTACTGCGAGTCCCGGCTTTTCGTGGGCCTGCTCGAGTGCCATCGTTGGAGAAGACGCGTCCTTTCGGTCGCCCGACTCTGGCAACGACCGACCACGCGGACCCTCCCTGTTGTTTCCGGAACCGTAATGAGCTCGAAGTGATCAGAGACCAGTTGCTCAGCCCAAGCCCACCGTTCCGAAGTCGGCGCAGTGCCTTCTTCCGGCCATTTTTGTGTATCGACCCATCGATTCGTGCTGGACCGCGCGTCTCGGCGACAGCACAGCGTCGGATAGTCGACAAAGACGGCTACAGCGGGATGTTAGGCGCCTACGAGAAGAGTTCGTCTTCCACCAATTTCATGTATCTGTTTACGTAGAACATGTCTGGCTCATGTCTAGCTGCACGAACGCGGATTTCGAATCTGGGATCGCTTGGGCTGGTCGCATCAAAAAGGATCAAGCCGACACCCAACGTTCGACAT
>JBKPOS010000201.1:0-7072 GCA_046733215.1 Gemmatimonadota bacterium | reverse complement strand
CGCCGCCCATCGAGGCCGACAGAGCTGCGAAGACATCGTTGATCGGCACGCCGAGCGCGCGGGCTTTCTCCCGATCCAGCTCGACGCCGACCTGGGGCACTTGCGGGTTGAACGAGGTGAAGAGATTGGCCAGCTCCGGTCGCTTGCGCGCTGCGTCGAGGAATACCAGCGTCTGCTTCCCGAGGTCAGCCACACTCATCGTCCCGCTGCGGTCCTGCAACAGGAAGTTGAACCCGCCCGCGGCACCGAAGCCCGGAATTGTCGGAGGCGTAAACGGGAATGCGATGGCGCCCGGAATGCCGGCCAGCGATCGCCTCAGAGTCTGCGTGATCCCGCTGACGTGCAACTCCTTCGAGTGGCGTTCTTCCCACGGTGTCAGCTTGCAGAAGAACGAGGCGAACTCCGGGCTAAACGAGTTGGTCAGGATGCCTAGGCCACCGATGCCGGTGCAAGCCACGATGCCCTGAGTGTTCCTCAGGACTCCCTCGATCTGCTTTACCACACCTTCGGTCCGCTCCAGCGAAGAGGCCGGCGGGAGCTGGGCGTTGATCATGAAAATGCCCATGTCCTCATCGGGCACGAATCCGGACGGAAGCGCCTTCCCAAGGGCACCGGTCAGGACTGTCGCCAGCACTACCACTCCGATCGTGAAAATGGCGCGGCGGACGAATAGCTTCGTCCAATTCACGTAGGTGCCAGTGGTGACCTCGAACACTTTGTTGAAGCCACGGTAAAACGCGCCGAGCGGGCCACCGGTGGGCTTGGCAGGCTTGAGAATCATCGCGCAAAGTGCCGGGGCCAGGCTCAGCGCCAGGAATGCGGAGAGCAACACCGAGATTGCAATCGTGAGGGCGAACTGCTGATACAGCCGACCCGTCAGGCCGCCAAGGAGCGCCACCGGCACGAACACCGCCGAGAGGATCAGCGCGATGGCCACGACCGGACCGGAGACCTCCTTCATGGCCTGGACGGTCGCATCGTGCGGAGTTTTCCCGTGCTCGATGTGATGGATCACCGCTTCGACGACGACTATCGCGTCGTCCACCACGATGCCGATTGCCAGCACGAGACCGAACATGGTGAGCGTGTTGATCGAGAAGCCGAGCATCGGGAAGAAGATGAAAGTCCCAACCAGCGACACCGGTACGGTGAGGAGCGGAATGATCGTGGCGCGGAAGCTCTGGAGGAACACGAATACCACGATGCTCACCAGAATGAACGCCTCAATCAGGGTCTTGACGATCCCCTTGATGCTGGCTTTGACTGACGGCGTCGTATCGTACACGATCTCGTACGCCATGTCGGGCGGGAAGTAGCCGGACAGTTCCTTGAGGGTGTTGTAGATCCCGTCCGCCGACGCGAGCTGGTTCGCGCCGGGCAGCAGGTACACCGTGAGGGACGCCGCGGCGCCTTCCAGCCACTGGCCCGTCGAATCCTTCACGATGGCGCGACCGAACGACTTGTAGTTCTCGCTTCCCAGCTCGGCCCGCCCCACGTCCTTGATCCGAAGCTCTCCACCCCCGGTGGTCTGCCGCAGGATGATGTTCTCGAACTCCTCCGCGGTGGTGAGCCGGCCCGGGGCTTTGACGGTGTAGGTGAATTCCTGGCCGGGCGGCGAGGGTGCGGCGCCCACCTGGCCGGCCGGTGCCTGAAGGTTCTGCTCCTTGATCGCGTTGATGACATCAGACGGCGTGAGGCCAAGCGCGGTCATCCGGTCGGGACGAAGCCAGACCCGCATGCCGTACTCTGCCCCGCCGTAGAGATCCACCTGGGCGATACCCGGTGTTCTGAGCAGCGCGTCCCGGATGTTGATCATCGCGTAGTTGTTGAGGAACTGCGCGTCGCGGGTGCCCTTCGGTGAGTAGAGCGAGATCACCATCAGGATGCTGGGGTTGATCTTCTTCACCGTGACGCCCTGCTGATTCACTTCCTGCGGGAGTCGTGACTGGGCCTGCGACACGCGGTTCTGAGCCAGCACGTTCGCCATGTCTCGATTCATGCCGACCTGGAACGACACGTCGAGCAGCATGCGACCGTCGCTGGTATTGAGCGACTTCATGTAGATCATGTTGTCCACGCCGTTCACCTGCTGTTCGATCGGCGTTGCAACGGACTGCTCGACCACTTCGGCCGCTGCACCCTGATAGGTGGTTTCTACCCGGATCGTGGGCGGAGACAATTCGGGATACTGCTCGATCGAAAGCTTCTGCAGGACTGCGAGGCCCAGCAGCGTGATGACGATCGACGCGACGATGGCGACGATGGGCCGCCGGATGAAGAAGTCAGCCATAGGTCAATGCTTCCCGGCCGTGCTATCGCGGGCCTTGGTGGTATCCGCCGTCGTTGGCTTTGGGGCGATCGGCCGCACCTTCGCACCCGGCCGGACCTTCTGCAGGCCCTCCACGATGATCCGATCGGCTGGCTCCAGGCCGGACGAAATAACCCAGTCGCTGCCGACGCGGTTGCCCGGCTTTATCGTCTTGGCCTGCACGATGCTGTCCGGACCCACTACGAAGACGTTGTAGGTTCCCTGCAGCTCCTGAACGGCCCGCTGCGGGATGACGATGGCATTCTTGCGTGTGGTGATGGGAAAGCGCACCCTGCCGAACTGTCCGGGACGGAGCAGTCCACCCGGGTTCGGGAAGCTGGCTTGAATGGGAAGCGTCCCGGTTTCCGTAGTGACTCCGCGGCCCACGACCGTCACCCGCCCCTTCTGCGGGTACACCGAGCCATCTGCCAGCACGAGCTCGAGCGGGAGGTCGGCCGCCCCGGACCGGTTGCTGCCCCGAGCCTTGGCAGCCCGCGCATACGCCAGGTATTCGGTCTCCGAGATGGTGAAGTTGAAGCGGACCGGGTCGAGTGAAGAAACCACGGTGAGCACGGTGGGCTGCGGGCTCCCGACATACGAACCAACGTCTACCTGCCGATTGCCCGCCAGGCCATCGATGGGACTCCTCACGCGGCAGTAGCTCAGGTCGAGTCGAGCCGACGTGACCTGCGCCTGGGCGGCAGCCATGGCGGCCCGGCTGGCCTCCTCACTGGCAATCGCGTTGTCGAGGTCCTGTTGGCTTACGGCGTTCTGAGCCGCGAGCGGCCGGAGGCGGTTCACCTGAATGACGGCCCGGTCGTGCCTGGCTTTCGCTTCCGCATAGTCGGCGAGGGCTCGGGCAGCGGTAGCTTCGAAGGGCTTGGGGTCGATCATGAAGAGCAGTTGGCCCTTCCGAACCAGGGTTCCTTCCTGGTAGTCGAGCGACTGTAGGAACCCGGCCACCCGGGCGCGAACCTCGACATCCTCGCCGCCTCGGACCTCGCCGGTGAACTCGACCTGCACCGGCGTGTCACGCACCTCTACCGGCTGGACTTCCACCTCCGGTGGCGGTGGGACAGGAGGCGGGCCCTTCTTGCAGCCAACCAGGCCTACCAATACGAGCAATGCCGCTTGGGGCCGGCATCCCGCCAGGATCATAGAACCCCCCAAACTGCCAAGGTCAGATTGACTGGGAAGGCCAAGGTGAATCGCCGTTAGGCAGGTTATTGGGGGAAGGTATCCGGCTACCGAACCCCTTGCCTCCGAACAACTACGAGCGACCGGCTACGAAAAAGTACCGAGCGGTCAAACCTATCGCGGTTTGAGCGGACGGTAAGACCACCAAGCGTGCCGCCGGACTGTTCCCTCGTTTGTTGGCTTCCTCGCAGAGCAAGTCACCGTTGGGTCACGAATTGACTGGGCTCGGTTCCGTAGTTTTTCGTGACTGGGCGGCAGTAATTCTTCCGATGCCTAGCCCACCTCCCGGGTCTACCTTGACTCCCGCTGATGCGACCGGTGCGCGAAGGCCGCCGACAAGTCCTCCTCTGGCCTTGGCCTAACCGTCCATCACGGCCCCCTCTCAGTCGTGCCGGCGGGTATCACGAGGAGAGAAAATGACTCATTTGAGACTGCTGGCCCTCGGAGTTCTGCTTGTGGCTGGTGCCAGGCATGCCCAGGCTCAGGACTCCACAGCCAAAGCGGCTCCTGACACCTCCGCCACGGCCGCGGACACGGCTAAAGCCGAGGAGCGGTCGACTGGGCTGCCCGGGCAGGTGAAGTGGGAGTTCAACTTGGACGCCGGTGCCGGCGTGTTCGGCTTCAACAATTCCCTCTACACCGACGTGCGGCCCGATCCATCCGGAAACCTGAGCGACAACTGGTGGGAGAGCTTTGTTAAGCCCGCGTTGTCGGCCAGCTACGGGCTGGATAAGGGCGTGCTGTACGCAAAGATCAGCGCTGTCGGCGAGCGCACCTTCGATGCCCCCCCGCCAGTAGTCGGTTCGGAAGCATCGTCGTTCCAGGTGGAGGATCTGTATCTGGGCTGGCGTTCGGGAAATGCGCTCAAGATTGGCGAGGACGCCTTGGATTTCAGGATCGGCCGCAGCCAATACACACTCGGCCAGGGCATGATCCTGTGGGACGGTGGAGGCGAGGGCGGCACCCGCGGCGGGTTCTGGAGCAACGCGCGGAAGGCCTGGGCGCTGGCCGCGATCGGCCGCTTCAAGCCGAAAAACCACACCTTCGAGGCTTTCTATCTGGATCGAGACGAGGTGCCCGAGGCTGAGACGGGAACCCGCCTGTGGGGGGCGAACTATGAGCTGGCGCTGGGCGAAGCCAACACGCTCGGTGCGACCTACCTGCATTTTTACGCCGACTCACTGCCGAGGCGCGACGGCATGTCGGTGTTCAACCTGCGCGCCTATGTCGCCCCCTTCAAGTCCCTGCCGAACCTCTCCTTTGCAGGGGAATATGTCCACGAGAGCAACGGTGATCTGCTCAGCTCGAACGCCTGGTATGCGCAGGGCGCCTATGAGCTGAGCAAGGTGGCCTGGAAGCCCAGGATCTCCTACCGCTACGCCTTCTTCGAAGGTGACGACCCCGCGACCCCGAAAGACGAAGCGTTCGACGCACTGATTCCCGGCTTCTACGACTGGGGCACCTGGTGGCAGGGCGAGATCGCGGGCGAATACTTCCTCGCCAACTCGAACCTGGTCTCCCATGAAGTGCGGGTTCACACCACCCCCGCCGAGTCGGTGGGCCTAGGTCTGATCGGATACATCTTCCGGGTCGATCAGCCGGCAACGTTTGCGCCGGGCGTCACGTCGAAGAGCATCGCGAACGAGCTGGACGCCTACCTCGACTGGAAGGTCAACGGGAACTTCACGATCAGCTGGGTCGCGGCGTTTGCCCATCCGCAGGAAGCCGCGACACAGGGCTTCGGACGGACCTCGGACTTTACCTACGGCATGATGTATGTCGCCTACTCCTACTGATTACTCACCTGGGAAAGCCAGCCGTGATTGAACGAAGCACCCGCCCACTCTCGGCGCGGGCCCTCATGGTGGACGACGAGCTGGCCCAGCCCATGACGGCGGGGGGGCGCGCCGTACGCGCGCTGGCCGAGGAGCTCCGGGCGCGCGGGACCGAAGTGATCGAGGCCTATTCCTGTGAGGACGGCCTTGCAAACGTCAGCGCTGATTCGGGCTTCCATTGTGTCTTCGTAAACTGGACACTCGGCAAGAACGACCGCCGCTCTCACGCGCAGGCTACCGAGCTGCTCAGGGGCCTTCGCGCCCGCAATGGCAAGGTCCCGGTCTTTCTCATGGCGGATCGAAAGCTCTCCGACCGAATCACGGTGGAAGTGGCCACTTTGGCGGACGAGTTCGTCTGGCTACTCGAGGACACGTCGACGTTCATCGCTGGCAGAGCGACAGCCGCGATGGGACGGTACCTGCAAGGTCTGTTGCCGCCGTTCGCCGCGGCGCTGGCGCGATACGACCGAGAGCGGGAATACTCCTGGGCCGCTCCCGGCCATCAGGGCGGCATCGCATTTCTCAAGTCTCCCGTCGGACGCGCGTTCTTCGACTTCTACGGCGAGAACCTCTTCCGCACGGACATGGGAATCGAGCGCGCCGCACTTGGCTCGCTGCTGAGCCATAGCGGCCCCGTAGGCGAGAGCGAGCGGTACGCCGCCCACGTGTTCGGCGCCCATCGCTCCTACTCGGTCCTCAACGGGACGTCAGCCTCCAATCGATCCATCATGTCGGCGTGTGTGGGCGATGGCGAAATCGCGCTGTGCGACCGGAACTGCCACAAGTCCATCGAGCAGGGCCTGGTCCTCACCGGCGGCATCCCTGTCTTCCTGAGCCCGACCCGCAACCGGTACGGCATCATCGGGCCTATTCCGCCGGAGCGGATCGAGCCCGCAGCCATCAAGAAGAGCATTGCCGCAAATTCGTTGGCAAAGGATGCCCCGAACAAGCGGCCGGTGTACGCGGTCCTGACCAACTGCACCTACGACGGGATGTGTTACAACGCCGTTGAGGCCGAGGCGCGGCTGGCCAAGAGCGTGGACCGGATCCACTTCGACGAGGCGTGGTACGGGTATGCGAGGTTCAATCCCATGTACCGCGACCGCTTCGCGATGCGGGGAAGCCCGGCCGATCATCCCAAGGACGGTCCAACGGTCTTCGCTACCCACTCCACCCACAAGCTCCTCGCGGCGTTGTCCCAGACCTCGTACATCCACATCCGGGACGGTCGGGCAGCCATCGATCACGGCCGTTTCAACGAGGCTTACTGCTCGCAGGCGACTACGTCGCCGCTCTACGCGTTGATCGCCTCGAACGACGTCGCGGCGGCCATGATGGACGGACCTGGAGGACATGCTCTCACTCAGGACGTCATCGATGAGGCGGTGGCGTGTCGCCTGGCCGTCGCTCGAGTTCGGCAGGAATTCCTTTCCAAGAAGGACTGGTTCTTCGCGCCCTGGAACGCCGAGGAAGTCCGGGACCCCAAAACTGGTAAGCGCATCCCGTTCCACGAGGTACCGGCCGAGCTGCTGGCGACGGATCCCGGCTTCTGGGTGCTGCGGCCGGGCGAGAGCTGGCACGGGTTCGAAGAGATTCCGGACAACTGGTGCATGCTCGACCCGATCAAGTTCGGCATCGTGTGTCCGGGGATGAAACCGGACGGCCAACTCGACACCAAAGGCATGCCGGCCGACATCGTCACCGCTTACCTGGGCCGACACGGGATCGTACC
>JBKPOS010000200.1:0-11982 GCA_046733215.1 Gemmatimonadota bacterium | reverse complement strand
CACTCGGGCCACGCTCGATAACGGCACGATCTCGTCGTCCGCCTCGGAGAGCTACGGCCTGTTGACGCTGGGGAGCGGATTCGTGTTCAATTCGCGATTCAGCTTGAACCCGAGCCTTAGCTTCCCCGTGGGGCTGGATGGCGGAGACGTCTCGTTCGGACTGATCGGGGCGATGAACTTCGGGCGTTAAAGCAGATAGCAAGCTGGTAACACAGAAGGGCGGAGTGGGGCCGAAAGACGACGCCTCGCTCCGCCCTTCGCTTTCAGGGCCCCTTAGTGAGCGGACCCCTCACTGGTCAGAATTTCGGCTAGCGCCCATCGGATCTCATCTGCACTCGGCGGCCCGCCTGCCCGACAATTCATGCCCTGAAACCTGCCGGCTCCTCCCTGAACGTCACTTCCATTGATTAGGACAGTCGGGGACGGATAGGTCCGGACCACCGCAGGTGCGTTGGGATCATGCTGTTCCCATTCTTGCCACTCAGGGGGTATTCGCAGCGCTTTGAAGGCTTTTTCCAGTGCTCTCCGTGCCGACTCAACGTGGGGGCAGTTGCTGAAGTAGATGAGTTCGACGGTTGGCCTCATCGCTTTTGCTCCCAAGCGCTGAACTGGGTCGAAGCATATCCAGCCGGGCCCCAGACCTCAACTGTCCTATACATCTAGACGCCACGGCGTCGGTGCTGTTCTCAGCAGGTCCGCCCCCCAAAACCAGAGCCCCGGCTCGCGACCGGGGCTCTGCTTGCTCGGTGTCCGTAGTCGAACGTCCTTCACTTGATGAGAATGCGGTTCCTGGTCGCGCCTTCGGCCTTCGGCACGCGGATGGTCATCACGCCATCGTTGTAGGTCGCTTCGACATTGGCCGCGTTTACCGGCGCGGGCAGGCGTACGGTCCGCACGAAGCGTCCTTGCTCCCGCTCGCGCCAGAAGTACTCCTCGTTCTTCTCTTCGTTCTCGAAGGTTCTCCGTCCCGAAATCGTCAGGACCTGGCCCTCGAGATTGACCTCGAGATCGTCCTTGGGGATCCCCGGCGCCTCCACCCGGATGATGTAGTTCTTCTCATCCTCGGAGAAATCCAGACTGGGCATCCAGGTCGTTTCGAAGACCCGCGCCGGCACCCCAGCGACGCCGCGACCGAAGATACGATCGAAAAGGTTTTCGAAATCTTCCCGCACAATTGTGTTGGGGGTCTGCTTGGTGAGTTTCATGAAGTCCTCCTGGTGCAATGAGCCGCCGCGGTCGGCGATGGCTCCGTGATTATGACCTCGGGCTCAAGCGATGCCATGTGCAGGTCGGGTCGTGTGCGGCCTCCCCAGCGATCGCAGCCGGAATGCGAGGGCCACCACCAGCGCGCCGAACACAAGAGCGTAGGCCCCGATCCAGATGACCACTGTCAGGGCACCAGCCCCAGGGAACAGGATCAGTAGAATGCCGAAGCCGAGCGAGGCGATCCCAGTGAGCCCGAGCAGCCACTCGTTTGCGATGACCTTTCTCAGGCGGATGGCTGCCGCGATCTCGAGGGCACCGGTCACTATGGCCCATGCGGCGATCAGGTAGAGCAAGGCGATCGCCGTCAATCCGGGCCAGATGAGAGTCAGCACGCCGGCCGCAATGCCCACCAAACCTTCGACGAAGAACAGCCACCAACGATCCTCACCCCGGCGACGAATCGCAGTTACCAACGCGAGTATACCGTCCGCCAAGGCGTATGCACCCCAGACCAGGACCAGGATGGCGAGCGAGATAGCTGGAGCGATGAACGTGATGATGCCGAAGCAGATACCAGCCAGACCACGGAGCAGGACAATCCACCAGTTCCGGGATAAGGTGTCCACATCTACGATCGGGATTGGCATGAGTCACTCCCTACCGCACGGGGCGGCGAAGTCGTTTGTCTGACCGCAAATGCGCGAACCTGGTTTGTGTGTGCTGGCGACTTCGGGGAGGGCACACGAGAGCCCATGGAGACTGCTCTGGCATCGCCGGCATGGGGACCGACGATCTAAGGTTGCCGAACTGCTCAAACCTTCACCTAGAGATTGGCGATAAAAGAGCCAAGAGAGGGGTGAGAATGTGCTGCCGTCCCTAGCTCGTCAGTGATGCAGCACACCGTGCGGCGGTGCCTTTCCGGCGCGCTTACTTGCCGAATCGCTCGAATCGGTAGGCGAGCTCGGGACCTTGGTCACCCTCGTAGGCAAGTTGTGCTACAAGGAGCGTGAACGGCTCCATGTACCGGGCCATTCGTAAGGGGCCCGCATCCACGGGATCAAAGCCCACATCCCGTATCAGCCGGGCGGCAATTGCTTTCGCGTCTTCCTGGTCGCCGCAGTATACCAGGCTGGGCCGTTTCGATTTCCGCCTGCTCTCGAACACGCCGAACAGCACCTCGCTGGGTACCGTTCCAAAAGCGCAAACGACCTGAGCGTTCCGAACCTTCCTTGCAAGCGCCTCGGCGCCTGAAGAAGTGTGGGCGACGACGAGCTCGGTGTCTTCCGGATTCATCGGGAGTGAGCAGCTGACAATCACCTTGCCCGACAGATCACCAGCCTGGCTCAGCACTTCGTCGACTCGGGACCAGTGCACGGCCAGTAGGATCGCGTCGGCATCGCGGGCTGCCTCTGCTGGTGTGCCGGCTTTTGCGTTTTTCCCGGCGTCCCGCGCCAGCCCATCCAACTTCTTTCGACTGCGTGCGTAGCTGAAGACCACCTCGTGCCCGGCACGCGCGAACAGCGTCCCGAGCTTTCCACCCATCAACCCCGAACCAAGTATTCCGACGCGCATGACGGCCTCGACTCGCTTCAGCTCGCAACCGGCTCTTGCCGGTACTGCTGGTCGCTGACCTTTTCCATCCAATCGACGGCCTTGCCGTCGAGCTGTTCCTGAATTGCGATGTGGGTCATCGCAGTTGTCGCCGAGGCGCCGTGCCAGTGCTTCTCGCCCGGGGGAAACCAGATGACGTCCCCCGGCCGGATCTCTTCGACGGGGCCCTCCCATCGCTGGGCGAGCCCGGCACCGGCTGTCACGATCAGGGTTTGACCCAGCGGGTGGGTGTGCCATGCGGTACGGGCGCCGGGTTCGAAGGTCACGCTCGCTCCCACGGCGCGCGCCGGATTGCTGGCCTGGAACAGTGGGTCGATGCGTACGGTGCCCGTGAACCATTCGGCCGGTCCCTTTCCGGACGGCTGCGAACCGCTGCGCCTGATGTCCATTGTGGTTCCCCGCTCTAGAACCTCTGCCGTGTGAGCTATGCTGCCTTGTGCAGGCAATACTCGACTTCAGCGAGCAGATCTTCCGACGTGAACGGTTTGGCAAGGACGGAGCATGGCGCATCGATCCCTCGCGCACGCAGCTCTTCGAGGCTATAGGCGGACATGAGCAATACCGGAAGCCGCGGGTGCGAGAACGATATCGCATCGAGCAGCGCGATGCCGCTCATGCGTGGCATGACAATATCCGTAATCACGAGTTGAACCAGGGGGTCGCCGGCCCGCACGATCTCGAGTGCTTCCAGACCGTCTTCCGCTTCCTGGGTGTGATAGCCGGCGTCCTGGAGAATTCGGCGGCACAGATCCCGGACAGCGGATTCGTCATCCACTATAAGTATTCGAGTCGTCGAGATCACGTCATCACCTCTCTCTTGCCGACCTCATCCATGCGGGTGATCTGGTGGCTGACTGTGGGTCCTCTCGTTAGTCCCGGCAAGTTCTATTCAGCCAGATATGTGCCTTGCCGAAGTTCTCCGCCGGTGCGTGAGATTAGTCACGGAAATCGAAACGCCGGTAGGTGCCCCTGACCTCATTTTCTGTTGATGTCTATGGTAACCGTGCGCTCGAGCCCAAAGTCGGCGAACTGATTCGCCGGGATCGCGAAACCGACGACGCGACCGGTGGCCGTGGCTGAGGTGCTGGTGATGTCGCCGACGATATGCTCGGTGACATTTCCGGACGTGTTGAAGCTGTTTGTGTGCAGCCGTGATGAGAACAGGGAGTTGTTGACCCATTTCGCGCTCACCACGCCTCCGGTACCGACGAAGATTGTGACACCGGGGTCATTGTTGGTGTTGGTCGAGAAGCTTAGGGATTTGAGATTGCTCCACCGGGTGAGATCCTTGTTGGGCACGGTCCCGCCTGCAGCGGCGAGGGCGAAACAGCCCGCGGTGCTGCACTCGTCTATCTCATAGAAGAGGAAGACTTGAGGGCTGCTGGTCCGCCCTCCCCGGGCCACAAAAAACTCCCCCTGGATAGAATCGCCCGGCGCACCACCCGGGGTTTTCCAGAACACCTCGCCTGCTTCGCCATTGGACACAAAATGAAGGTTGCGCCCGTGGCCCGAATCGGCCTGGCTCACCGGGCGCACGGATGCCTGGGGCCCGGCCGCAGAATTCTCACTTCGAAGGTCGGTCGGCGCGGCCTGACATCCGCAGATGATCCACGGAACCAGGATCGAGGCGGCGAGTTGCGACAGGTATGCTCTCATAACGATCTCCGGCAAAGGGCAAATGCACACCGCCGAGCTGCTCCGTTCGGAAGCTCGGCGGTCGTGGGATCCTTCGTGGCGTCACCCGCAGGCGTCAGCGCAGGAAGCGAGGACCCGTGGCTTTGCGGCCCCGGCTCTAGCCGGGTGTGCCTTTATCGCAGGATGTCCAGCGTGGCATAGCGTACGAGCCGGTACTCCGGGCGTCAAGAGATGCCTGCCCCGAGTTACAGTCGAGTTACAATCGATGCAACTGACGGAGTCCGACTCGCGCAAACATCGGCTGAGGTCGTGATTCTCGTCACGGTCACGACGCGAACGCAACGGGTAGGGTTGGCAGCAGGGAGCCGCGGTGAAGGAGGGATTATGCGTGCGTCTTCAGGCCCCGCCCTCAGTTCCGAGCAATGGGCCGAGCGGGACTACCGCCAATCAGCTGGTGACGTGGATACCTGGGCCAAGCAGAAGCCCGAGCGACGCGACGAGGACGATGACACCGAGTACGTGGCCAAGCTCGGGCTCAGCTACGATAACGGCGTCATCGTCATGAACCGAGCGCACGACCGCGTGCTCGTGCCACCTCCCGCACGGGCCGCGCTCGCAGCATTCGCTCTCTCAGAGCAGCCGTTCGGTTTCACGCACGAGGACGTGGCGATTGTTCGTCAGGCGGCCGAGCGACTCGGAAAAGAGCCTACGGGAGCGGAGCTTCGGGGTTTGGCCGACCGTCTGGCGGCGCTTCTACCGCCGGCCACCGTCTAACCCCGGGTCCTCACATGAGGCGCCTGGAAGCGGTGCGCGACCGCCCAGAAAAGGAGGTGTTATGGCAGTATGCGAGGTCTGCGGAAACGACTATGCTCTCTCATTCGAGGTCGTTGCCGCTGGTAACCGGCACGTGTTCGACAGCTTTGAGTGCGCCATCGAGAAACTTGCTCCTGTTTGTGCACATTGCGGCTGCAAGGTGATCGGTCACGGGATCGAAGCCAACGGCACGTTCTATTGCTGTGCGCATTGCGCTCGGACCGAAGGGGTCAAGGGCGTAGCCGATCACGTTTGACGCACTTGCGCCCAGCGGTCGGCCAGTTGATCAATCGCCTCCACGGTGGACCGCGCCGTCACGGCCAGATCGTAGCAACGTTCGGCGATCGCACGGGCGTCGCGCCGCGCGGACTCCGCACCGGCACCGCTCATCATCGCCTCCGCCCGCTCCGACCAGGCATCGAGTCCTTCCGGTGTCACGAGCCACTCGGGGTGAGCGCGGAACACTGCGAGCTGGGGAAGTGAGCCGGCCGGGGTCGCGAGGACCGGCACACCGGACGCGAGTGCTTCGAGGATCACGATCGGGACTGACTCGGGGAGCACCGAAGGAAACAGCAATACGCTCGCGGCCTGCTCGAGCGACCGGATCCGGCTCACGTCGGCATTTGCGAAGAGCTGGACTTGCGGTCCGTGCCGCCGGCGTAGCTCTTCGATCCCCGCCAGCGTGGACTCACGCGGGCTCGCCACCGCAAGCGCGAGCTGGCACGGGACTTCCCGCTGCTGCAGCCGGCTGAAGACGTCGAGGGCAAGCGTCACGCGCTTGCCTGGAACGTCTCGGCCCACCCACAGCAATGTCGGGAGATCGGGGTCGAGGCCGAGTGCGACGCGGACGGAGCGTGGATCGTCGGTGGGCCGGAAGTCCTCCAGATCCACCCCTAGCGGCACCACCCGGATCTCTGTGTACGGCCCGGCGCCCTCGGATCGCGCGCTCGTCGCGACCGGCTCCGAGACGCAGAGCATTAGGTCGACATAGCGGCCCAGGCGCCGCGGATGGCGAAGCCAGTCGCGGAGCGACAGCGCCATCGAGCCAATGGCCCGAGGTCCGTGCGGGGGAAGGGTCTGCCGCAGGTTGAGAAGGGTGGTGCCGTGACGGAACATCACGATGGGCGGCCGGTGCTCCAGCCGTCGCAAGCCGTTGATGGCGCTCCAGGCACCGCCGTCCTCGCTCAACACCAGGTCCCACTCACGCATTTGGGGACCCTTCACCAGTGCACTCGTTCCTCGCCACCACGCCCGGGTATACCGGCCGGGTCGCGTGCCCGGGATCTCGATGGTGCGAACGCCGGTATCCGCGGGAAGCGCACCACCACGGGTCGTGACCACCGTGACCTCCGCGCCCGCGGTCCTCAGCCAGCGAACCAACCAGGTGAGATGCCGCTGCATGCCGCCAGCGCCGTGGCCCTCGGTGACTCTGGAGAAAACAACGACTCGGCGCGGCGGCCGGTCGTGGCACTGGCCGTTCTGGCGAATAACTCCGCCCGCAACTGGTTGAGGATCGCTCGCAGAGTTCGCAGGCTCGTGAAAGGTCGAGGTAATGAGCGAGCGCCACGGCTTAACCCGCGGCGCCACGAACTCAGCCAACCGGCGCAGCGCCGCAAAGTCGTCGTCCAGTTCCCAGGCCCAGTGCAGCGTGATGGGCAATACGATCCCGGGTCTGTCGAGCAACTCTCCCCGCTCGAGCGCCGCCAGGATGTGGGCTGCGCGTCCGTAGAACGGGGGCAGCGAGAAGACCACGGCGCGGCCGGCACGAACGCCCACCGCCGGAAGCGGAGGGACATCGAGCAGGCTTTCGGGCCCGAGACAGAGAATGCGACACTCGTCGGGCAAGGCAGGCCAGAGTACCGGTGGAAAGCGATTGAACGGAGGTACGAACGCGATCGGCTCACAGCCCGTGCCGGAGAGGAAGCGCCACGCTTGTCCGATGACGGCGCGGGCCTGGTCCAGCGGCATGTTGTCGAACTCGGAGTTGAAGCCGAACTGCCGAGTTCGGTGGGTCGCTCCATGCAAGCCCACCTCGACCTCTTTCCGACGCACTCTCTCGGCGAGCCAATCCCACTGGGTGACGTCCTCGGGGCGGGCGTCGGAAATAGGAGAGAGGGGGTTGGCAGCGAGAAAGGGCGTCGCCGCAACCAGGAAGGACACCCCGGCCGCCGACAGCACCTGCTGGAAGCGGCGAAATTGAGGGGTGGGGACGCGCCAGTGCGGGTAGTCGTCTACCCTGAGCAGGACCACCGATGCAGGGCGGGATGCGTCGGACTGCCGGGCAGCCTCGAAGCGTGCGAGCCAGGCTCCGATTGGCAGCCGGCTCATGGCGCTTCCGACCGCGCGTGGCAGTCGCATTACGGGACCACGCTGCCGGGTGAGGGCCGAAACGCAAGGCCGATCCACCCACCGGGATACCAGTGATCGCGAGGCTCCTCCTTGAAGGCGAGGAAGGAGCGTCCGGTCTCCTCCGCAAAAGCGGGCAGCCGCGTCGTCACCGTCGTGCCGACAACAGCCCGTTCGGACAACCACGGCTCGACCGCCCGGCACTCTGCGTATTCCACGTCCGGCGACACATGGCTGTCGGTGATGAACAGATCGACAGCCTGTCTCAAACTTCCGAGCGTGCTCACCGATTCTCCGTGGAGGAGCCTGGCAATCGGGCGCTGTCTTGGACCGAGCAAGACTCCCGCACGAGGGTCTCGGTCGATCCCGAGGTATTCACCTCCCTTGCCTTCACTCGCGTTCTTGAGCAGCGCCTCCGCCAGGACGACGGCAGCAAGTCCCGGACCTACGCCAGCCTCCACCACGCGCGCCGGCTTCAAGGCACGCGCGAGCGCGTACCAAATCCTTTGTTTTCCTAGGCGTACGTCACGGTCGATGACTGCCCTGCGATCACTCGTTTCACCCCGCTCGCGCACAGTCCGATGCAGCTCGGCATTCTCATCGGGCTCGGCCAAAAAGGCCCGTAACGACCCTACGGGACAACCTGTCACCAAAGCCAGGCCGTGGGCGAGATACTCCAGGCTCGCCGGCGAGTAGTCGTAAGTGAAGTTGGTGTACTCCCGCGAGCGAACCAGCCACCGCGCGAGGGTTCCCGCGGCGGGGGTGTACGATGAGAGTGCGGTCTTCAATCGCATTGGGAAGAGCGTGAACCGGAGGGCCGGATGCCCCTCGGCGAGACGTTTGAGCCGAGTCATCATCAGATTCTGACCCATTCGCGACGGTTTGTCGTCACCCATTCAGGCTCCTAGGGAGGAGATACATGCCGAGGCTGAGTAACGCCGAAATCGCCAAAGTCCTGCTCGGCCTGGCTCAGCTACTGTCGGCACAGAGGGAAAATCCCTTCAAGATCAAGGCCTATCGTCGCGCGGCCAAAGCCATTGCCAATCTCTCCCAGAGTGTGGACGAGCTGGTCAGAACCGATGCGGATTTGACGGCTATTCCCGGAATCGGCAAGTCGATCGCCGGCGCCGTACGTGAGATCGTCCAGCGCGGCGGTGCGCTCCAACAGCTCGAGGAGCTCCGGGGAAAGGTCGGTCAGCATGCGGCGGCGCTGAACGACTATCCGCTGCTCGACCCCAAACGGGTGGCGCGGATCTACCAGAAACTACGGATTTCGTCGATAGCCGAGCTCAAGGAACGGCTGGAACGGGGTGATATCCGCGACCAGATGGGCCTGCGGATGGAGCAGCACGTGCGGCAGGGCTTGAGTCCCACGACCGAGATTCTCCTGTACGAGGCGCATCAGATCGTACCGATCGTTGACGAGTTCCTGCGAAATGAGTGCGGGGCGCAACGCGTCGAGGCAGCGGGGGACTATCGCCGGCGAGTGGAGACGGTGCGGGAGCTTCACTTCATCGTTCAGAGCGACAACTTCCAGAACGTTCTGGAGAAATTCAAGAGTTACGGCGGTCGCGCCACACCGGTCAGCTCCGAGACGATGACAGCTGCATTTCAACTGCCGTCGGGAGTACAGGTACGCCTGAGCCACACGACGGAGGCACTGTGGGGTCTGTCGCTGCTCATGGCGACCGGCTCAGAGCAGCACCTGATGAGGTTGCTCGAAATGGGCCACGATCTGAAAGCGCTCATGGGGAGCAACGCGAGTGGCCGCACCGAGGAGGCGATTTACCGGAAGCTCGGTCTACAGCCCATCCCTCCGGAACTTCGGGAGGGCAACGACGAGGTGGACCTTTCGGCGGCCGGACGCCTCCCGAAGCTGATCACGGCGACGGACCTGTGCGGCGACCTGCATGCGCACACCGTCGCGAGCGACGGAGCACACACGATCGAGCAAATGGCCACCGCCGCCGAGGAGAAAGGCTACAAGTATCTCGGCGTCACCGATCACTCGCAGAGCCTGAGTATCGCGCGCGGTGTGTCCCAGACCGACCTGCGTGCGCAACTTCGCGTCATCGACGAGTTCAACAGACGCCACGAGCACGGCATTCGGATTCTCAAGTCGGCTGAGGTCGACATTCTGGCCGACGGCTCGCTGGACTATCCTGACGCCATTCTGAAGGAGCTGGATTATACGGTGTGCTCGATCCACTCCCGCTTCGCGCTGGGCAAAACTGCCCAGACAGAACGAATCATGCGGGCCATGGACAATCGCTGCTTCAACATTCTCGGCCACGCCACCGGCCGACGGCTGCTCAGGCGCCCTGGATACGAGCTGGACCTCGAGCGAATCATCGAGCATGCACGCCAGACCGGGTGCTTCTTCGAGATAAACTCGAGCCCGGAGCGGCTCGACCTGCCGGCAACGAAGGCTCGGCTCGCGATTCAGGCCGGGGTGAAGATTGCCATTAACACTGACGCCCACAGCACTCGTGAGTTGGACTTCATCCGAGGCGGTATCGAACAGGCTCGGCGGGCAGGACTCGACAGGGCGGCGATATTGAACGCTCTGCCGTGGGAGAAACTGCAGCGGATTCTCAGACGGTGAGCTCGATCAGCACCAGCTGTCGAGTTGCGCTGTTTCAACCGGAACTGCTATCGTGCTGGACAGAAGAGCAGCTTCCAGTCCATTGCGGATAATTCGAAAAATCAGGTAAGGTCGATCGGAGCCGTAGTGCCCAAGGCGTTTGCGGTAGCTTGCATCGTGTTGGTCCTCGGTGCGCAGGCGGCGCTGATTTTTCCGCCTGGCAAGCAATCGCGCAACCGGTATTGGCCCTTCCTCAACTACCCGATGTACAGTCCCGCGAAGCATCTGGGAGACTCCTTGATCCTCCCTGAGCTCCGCGCGGTGCCGTGCGACATGCCCGATAGCACCCTGCCTGTTCCAGCCACGACACTTCACGTCGATTTGGGGCGGTATTGGCAGATGTTGAATGGTCTGACCCGCTCGCCGAGGCGGGAAGCCATGCTCGACACCCTCAGCCGGCTCACCCAGTCCGGCGTGCACGAAAACGTCTGTGCTCTGGAGCTCTGGCGGCAGGTCTTCGTTGTAGAGCAGCGAGGGATGAGAGTCGAGGACCGTGCATGGGTGAGGTACGCGCGTTGGAAAGTCGGCCCGGACTCCAGCGGCGAAACGAACCCCTCGCAATGATGAGGTCCATCCTCCGCGCGCTCGATTGCCACTTCTTCACGCCGGAACGACTGAGTGACCTCGCGCTGATGCGCATCGTCTGTGTCGGCGCAACGCTCCTGTTCTTTTTTCCTTCGCTGCAACACCAGCTGTATGTAGCGCGGGCAGACCAAAGTCTGTTTCAGCCCCTTCCAGCGCTCAAGGTGCTCCTGTTGCCCCTAGGCTGGGGCGTGCGCCCGAGTCCGACCTTGCTTCAGTGGGTCTGGACCGGGACCATAGTCGCCGGTGTAGCCGCCCTGATCGGACTGTTTTCCAGGCCGGCACTTCTCCTGTTCGCTGCCGGCAACACTCTGATGGTCGCCCATCGGTACTCCTACGCGGAAGTCCATCACCCCGAGGCCTTGCTCACCATTACCCTGTGGCTCCTGGCAGTGTCACCTAGCGAGGCTGTGCTCTCGCTCGACGCTTTGCTTCGTCGAGTGAGGACTGCAGGAGGGTCCATGCACGTCGAGCCTCCCGCCCAGACTCTGCCCGAGAGTCCCTTCGCACGATGGCCCCTTCGGACGGTGCAATGGCTGCTGGTCCTGGTCTATCTCTCGGCGGGGCTTTCGAAACTGGCGGCCGGCGGGCTGGACTGGTTTAACGGATACACCCTTTCCTATTACTTCGCCCAGGACGCCCTTCGGTGGGGATCGCCGGTCGGACTGTGGCTCGCGGGCCAGCCTGAGATCGCTTCAGTTCTTTCCGTCGGTGCCGTCGTGTTCGAGCTGACCTTCGTGCTCGCTATTCTGGTGCCCCGACTCGCACCGGTCTACCTACTCTGGGGCGTGGCGACCCACGGCTTGATCTACCTCGCGCAGCGAGCCCCATTCTTTCAGTACTACGCCCTCTACTTCGCATTCATCGAGAGCTTGCGGAGTGCGTTCCAGCGAAGAAAGATCCCCCCCGGCGAGTTCCAGCGGTTGCCAAAATAAAGATCGAAGCCGAGAGAGCGGGAACAGGCGCCCCGGTGAAGGCTGGCCAAGCCCCGCCAACCCCAGGGCGCCTGTTCCCGCTCTCCCGGCTTCGATCTTTCTACTTTGCCACGCCAACGAACAATGCACCGGTCACCTTGCCATCCTCACTCGTGAGCGGTGCGTAGTCGGCGTCGTATTTCTTACCAAATACAGTTGCTTCCCCAACAT
>JBKPOS010000199.1:0-20633 GCA_046733215.1 Gemmatimonadota bacterium | reverse complement strand
GCCTCGCGTTGATGTTCGCGATTGCGCTGGGCCTCCTTGCCATCATCGTCATCGTTTCGTACCAGACCACGGAACGCTTCGTGGCCGCCAGTGAAGAGACCGCTGCCACCAGTCGGCTCCTCCTGGAGCTGGAGCGTACACTTTCCACGATGCGGGACCTCGAGACCGGGCAGCGGGGATACCTGATCACCGGCGACGAGAGTTATCTCACCACCTACGGCGACGCCCTGGTCCGAATTCGCACTGATGGGGACCGGCTGCTCGCCCTGGCGGCCAGTCGGCCGCGGGATGCGGCGCGGGTCGCGGCGATTCAACGCCAGATCAATGCGAAGCTGAACGATCTCCAGAGCGCCATTCAGGCGCGCCGCGAACAGGGTCTCGAGGCAGCGCAACGCATCGCGTTGACCGGTCGCGGCAGGGTGGCAATGGACAGCCTTCGGACGATCATCGGCAGCCTGGAGGCCGAGCGGGAAGCTGAGCTGCGGGCGCAGACGGCGGCTTCGCGTGACGGGGCCCGGTCGGCCCTCTCCACGGTTGTCGCACTGGCTCTGCTGGCATTCGTGCTGCTGGTGTTCAGCTGTGCGCTGATGGTCCGCTACGTGCGCGAACGACTCCGGGTTGAAACGGTGTTGCGGGCTGAGGGCACGGCACTCGAAGCCAACGTCCGGGACCGTACTGCCGAACTGGAGCGTACCACGGTCGCGCTGCAGGCCGAATCGGCCGAACGGCGAGTGGCGATGGAATCGATCCAGCGGCTCAACCTGGATCTCGGCCGCCGGGTGAGCGAATTCCAAACCTTGCTCAACGTACTGCCGGTCGGAATCGCCGTCGCAGATGATATCGCCTGCGAACAGCTCCACGGCAACGATGCCTTCGTCACGATGGTAGGGTTGCGGGAAGGTGGTGCCGTATCGCTGCTGCCGGACCCCAAGCAGCAGTATCGAATCCTGCGCAACGGTGCTCCGGTTACTCCCGCGGATCTGCCTATGCCGCGGGCGGCCGCAGCCGGCCGCCCCGTGACCGGCGAGGAGTACGACCTGGTCTACCCGGACGGCCGGGTCACGCATCTGCTGACCTACGCCGCGCCGCTTTTCGACGAAGCCGGCCGGCCCCGCGGGGCCGTGGGCGCGTTTCTCGATGTCACGGCGCGGCGGCGTGCAGAGGAAGAGACGCTGCACGCTCAGAAGCTGCACGCGATCGGGCAGTTGGCCGGCGGCGTCGCGCACGACTTCAACAACATCCTCACTGCTATCAGCAGCTATACCGAATTTCTGCTGGCCGATCTCAACCGCGGCGCCCCTCGACGGGAAGATGTCATAGGAATCCAGGAAGCTGCGGCGAGAGCGTCCGCCCTCACCCAACAGCTCCTCGCGTTCGGTCGCAAGCAGGTGCTCCAGCCGACGCTCATCGATGTGCGGGAGCTGCTGGACGACACCGGCCGTATGCTGCGGCGGATCATTGGCGAGCACATCAATTTGTCGGTAGTAGCCGGTCCGATCCTGAGCCCGGTGTTGGCCGACCGCGGCCAGTTGAGTCAGGTCATCGTGAACCTCGCGGTCAATGCCCGCGATGCGATGCTGGAGGGGGGCCGGCTCACGATCGAGGCGCGCGACGCCCCGCTCAGCAGCGAGTACTCCGACGAGCACCTGGGCGTCACGCCCGGCGCGTACGTACTGATTGCAGTCAGCGACACGGGCCACGGCATGAGTCCGACCGTGAAAGCCCGCATGTTCGAGCCGTTTTTCACCACCAAGCCGCGCGGCAAGGGCACCGGACTTGGCCTTTCCACGGTGTTCGGCATCGTGAAGCAGTCGGGCGGGCACATCTTCGTCTATTCGGAGGAGGCGCACGGCACGACCATCAAAGTCTACCTGCCGCGCGCGACCGAGGCCGCGGCCACGGATGGCGCTGCGCATCCGCAGATCAAGGCCAGCCGGGGAGTGGAGACGGTGCTCGTGGTTGAGGACGAGGAGTCGGTGCGCAGACTGGCCCGGCGGGCACTGGAAGCGTCGGGATACAGCGTGCTCCAAGCTGCCTCACCGCTCGAAGCAATCGAGATAGCCGCCGGCTATCCCGATCGCATCGATCTCCTGCTCACCGATGTCATGATGCCCGAGCTCACCGGCCGGCAGCTGGCCGACCGGCTTACGGCTTCCCGCCCGGGTCTGAATGTCCTCTATATGTCCGGATACGCCGAGGATGCGATCGTGCACCACGGCAGACTGGACCCCGACACCGCGTTCTTGCAGAAGCCTTTCTCACCGGAAACACTCTCCCACACCGTGCGTGCGGTTCTCGACGGCCAGGGGCACACAGTCGAAGTCAGCAGGGCCTAGAGGTAACTCAGACCGGCGGGCGGTGGAGGCCGACCGCCTCGGTGGAGAGAACTTCGCGCACCCGGCGGGTCAGCTCGGCGATTGAATACGGCTTTTGCAGAAAGGCAACGTCCGAGGCCAACAGGCCATGAGGCGTAAGCTCACGCCCGGTGTACCCGGACGCGTAGAGCACTCGCATCCCGGGGCGGATCC
This sequence comes from Gemmatimonadota bacterium, assembly GCA_046733215.1. Lineage (GTDB taxonomy): Bacteria > Gemmatimonadota > Gemmatimonadetes > Gemmatimonadales > GWC2-71-9 > DASQPE01. The sequence goes on along the minus strand of JBKPOS010000199.1, from coordinate 18,105 downwards.
GATGCAGGTCTGCGACGATTTGGGGGCCGCTCCGGCCCGGGAGAATCACGTCCATGAGCACAAGTTCGATGATGCCCGGATAACTCTCAGCCAGCTCGATCGCGGTTTCCCCATCGGCGGCCTCGAGGACGGTGTAGCCCCGTGAGCGGAGGCCGCGCGACGTGGTCCGTCGGACTGCGGCTTCATCCTCCACGACCAGAATCGTCTCCTTCCCGTACCCGGCCTGATTTCCCGGTTCTCCTGAGGCAGCGCCGGAAAGGCGATCGACCCGCGGCAGGTAGATGGTGAACTGGGATCCTTCGCCGGGAGCACTTCGCACGGTTATGGCTCCGCCGTGCCGCTGAACCGTGCCGTAGACAGTTGCGAGGCCGAGGCCGGTACCGCGCCCGAGCCCCTTGGTGGTGAAGAAGGGCTCGAAAATCCTCTCCTGAGTCGCCGTGTCCATGCCGGTTCCGGTGTCGGTGACCCGCAGGGCCGCATACGTCCCCGGCGGTAGCGCGGCCAGCTGGCGGTCGGGCGGGTTACCAGGGAGCTCGGCGCTCAGCGCCTCGAGAGTAACGGTCCCTGTTTCCGGGATCGCGTCGCGGGCGTTGACAATCAGGTTGACGAGGGCCTGTTCGATCTGCGCGACATCTCCGCGGACACAGCCGATGTCGTGCTCGATGTGCACCGCCAGATTGATGTGCTCGCCGATGAGCCGCTGCAGCAGCCGGTGGGTACTGGCCACCACTTCGGCCACCTCGAGGATCTTGGCCTCGATCACGTGTTTGCGGCTAAAGGCCAGCAGCTGACCGGTCAAGGTTGCCGCCCGCCGGCCAGCGGTTCGAATCTCCTCGATTTCAGTTCGCAGGCCAGCCTTGGGAGGAAGCCGCTCGAGCGCGAGCTCGGTCGTGCCCAGAATCGTGGTCAGCAGGTTGTTGAAGTCGTGCGCAATTCCGCCCGCGAGCTGCCCGATGGCCTCCATCTTCTGCGCGTGCCGCAACTGCTCCTCCAGCGAATCGCGTTCGGTGACGTCATGGGCCGTGAGCACGAGGCCGTGCACGCTCTGATCGGCCAGCAGATTGGTGACGACCACTTCGAGATGGCGCCAGCCCCCGCTCTGATAGGCGATCCGCCAACGGGCCGACCGCACCGCTCCGGCGTTCGGGATCGTTTCCCGGAAGAGGGTGCGGGCGTGCAGTGCGTCATCCGGGTGCAGCAGATCGGCGAATTCGCAGCCCACCAGACTCTCGGCAGTGCGTCCGGCAACGCGGCCCGCGGCGGGGCTGGCGAACCGCATGACCAGATCCTGATCGAGCACGAGCAACGGATCGCTGGAGTGGCGCACCAGCGACTCGAACCGGCTCTCGCTTTCCCGCACGACGCGAGCGCGAAGGACCTTCACATTCTGCCGTACGGTCGCGGCTTCCCGCAGGCTGAGGAGAATCGTGAGCACGATCGCCACCACGGCGAGTCCGCTCAAGGATGAGCTCCAAAAGGTGATCGCATTCAAGAGCAGCAGCCCATATACCGCAGCAACCGCAAGCCACGGCAACGGGCTCCAGCCATACAACCCATCCGGTTTGGCCGGTACCGCGGTCTGGCCGGGGGCGCGGGCAAAGATCTCGCCACTCCATACGACCAGTGTATAGCTCACGGCATAGAAGACGTACGTCCATTGGAGCCCGGCTGACGACGGTTCCCGGTAGATCGTCTGATAGTACAGGTCGGTCAGAAGCGATGCGCCCTCACCGATCACGAACAGGCGGAGCGCGTGCAGGTTCACCCCGGCGGCTCGCCGCAGCGGGACCGTGAGTAGGCCGACGAAATACGCCAGTGCCCCGATCGGAAAGGCTAGGAGGATGGCGCGATGCAGCGGAGGCAGATCCACGGAAGTGAGCGGGTGGATCACGACGAACCAGATCACGGCGCCACCGCCCAGGACCGTGAGCAGCGCATCGAGCACGAACCTCCAGGGCTCGATTCGGCTGCGCTGCTCGAGCGGTAGTGCGAGGAGCCCGGCAATGCCTACGACATACGAAAGCAGGTATGGGACGTTGGGCCAGGTAAAAGTGGGGTCGATGTGCAGCACCGATTCCCAAATGAACCACGCTGTGTTCCCGGCACAGATGCTTGCATAGCAGGACGCGAAGAAGCTGAGCGACAGCCGCAGCCGCGATCTCGGCGGGGCGCGCCGGGATGCGGTCCAGAAGACAATCGTCGCGGCCAGGTTGAGGGGCTGAAATGCGAGGTTGAGAATGAACTTCCCGACTTCGCTCGACACGCCCCAGCCGGATACCAGCCACCCGACGAGCACTGCGGCGTAAGCCGCCGCCCCGAAGGTCCACGCGCCGGGCAGAACCGGGCTGCGGACGCGCGTGCCCGGCTCCGTTCCCGACCGCTGGGCCGCTGTAGGCGCGACGTAAGGGAAGAGCGTCATCGCTGAAGCGTCAGAACCTCAGCGACGCGCGGCAAGTGCGAGACAGAGCCACCCTCCCAGGAAACACAGCCCGCCGATTGGCGTGATTGCTCCCAACCAACGAAGGCCGGTCAGGGCCAATGTGTACAGACTGCCTGAAAAGATCAGCGTGCCGACGATAAAGAGCCAACCTGCCCAGTTTGCCGGCGATCCGGGCCACCGCGCGGCGGCCCACCCGGCCGCGAGCAATCCGAGCGCATGGTACATCTGATAGCGCGCCCCAGTCTCGAAGACCGAAAGCTGCTCTGGCGCAAGGTGTTGTCGAAGGCCGTGGGCGCCGAACGCGCCGGCGGCAACGCCAATGAAGCCTGAGACGGCGCCAGCCGCAAAAAACATCCGTTCCATTATCGGCGCTCGGTCGGCACCAGCCAATGTCCGCCATCGATCACCAAGATCGCGCCCGTGATCCAGTCACCGGCGGGGCCAGCGAGATAGGTAACCATGTTCCCGATGTCCTCGGGCGTTCCCCATCGGCCGGCGGGGATGGATCGTTTGGCGTACGCCTCCATCTGGAAAAAGTCCGGAGCATCCCGGCCGGGCGGCGTAAACGCCTTCTTCACACCCTCCGTGGGAATTGGCCCCGGCGCCACCGCATTAACACGGATATTGTCGGCCGCCCACTCGAGCGCCAGCGTCCGCGTGAGCGCGTCGACCCCCGCCTTTGCAGCAGTGGCGTGCGCCATCTGCGGCCAGCCGCGATAGTGCAGCGTCATCGATACCGAAATGATCCGCCCCCCTCCGGCCGCGCGGAGCGCGGGGTAAACCGCTTGACAGCAGTAGAAGGTGCCGTACAAATCGGTCTCGACCACAGCCCGCCACGCGTTGGGCGACAGGTCGGCTGAGGGGGCATAAAAGTTTCCCGCAGCATTGTTGACCAGAATGTCGAGCCGGCCCAGCTCGCTGGTCACCCGCTCGACCATCCGTCCGACGGATTCGGCCTCGCGGACATTGACCTCCACTGACATTGCCCGGGGGCTCGAGGTCCGGAGCTGGGCCAGAGCAGGTTCAAGATGGTCCGGCTTCCGGCTCGCGATGGCAACTGCCGCGCCTGCGGATGCGAGGCACGTCGCAATGCCAAAGCCGATGCCCGTGCCGCCGCCGGTAACCAGAGCTACGCGGCCGTCCAGCAGGTCGGGTGCGAAGATCGGCCTGGGACTCAAGCAGGCTCCTGCGCGCTGGTCCGTGCCAGAAACGCCGCCAGCCGTCGCTGAAACTCCAGGCCGAGAAAGGCCTCGATCTGTGCTTCGCCCTCGGCTCGCAGGGCGCGTTCGAGGCCGGCTAGCTCTTCCGCCCGGCAGAGACGTTTGATGGACGAAAGGCTCTGCGGGGCATTCGCCGCCAAAGCCTGGGCGAGGGTCATCGCGCGGGCGTCAAGCCCGTCATCGTCCACGACCTCATCCACGAGGCCGGTGCGAAGCGCCGCCGCGGCGTCGACAGTCTCGCCGGCGAGCAGGAATCGGAGTGCTGCCCCGTCGCCGATCAGGCGGGGCAGACCATAGGTGGACCCGCCATCGGGCACCAGTCCCATGCGCGAGAATGCCGACGTGAAGGTTGCGCTGGTGCCCGCCAGACGCATGTCGCACGCGACGGCGAGATCCACACCGAAGCCTGCAGCCGTCCCGCGCACCAAGGCGACCACCGGCAACGAGGCGTTGACGATCGCCAGGATAACGGACTGAAAGCGTTCCAGTCCGTCGCGAATGTCGCCACGAATCGGGTTGGGCCCGAGCTCCGCCAGCCAGCGAAGATCGAGGCCCGAGGAGAAATGGCCACCGGCACCCTCGAGCAGGATCACGCGAGCCGACTGGGTGGCGCAGACCTGGTCGATTTCCCGTGCGACGGCCGCGGCGAGCTCGGGGGTGAGCGCGTTCCGGCGGGCGGGACGATTGATCGTGAGCCGCCAGGCCGCGGCGTCCGCGCGGCTTATCAACTCGGGAACACTCATGTCATTCCGGCGTGCCTGACGCGGAGGGCGCGACGGCCATGCCCATCGCGTGGTAGCCGTTGTCTACGTAGATCACGCTGCCCGTGATGGCCGCCGCGAGTGGACTGAGTAGAAACGCGGCTGTGTGTCCCACCTCGGCAGCGTCGATCGCGCGAGCCAGGGGTGAGTTGGCAGTGGTATATGCGATCATCGTGTGAATGAACCCGATTGCGGAGGCGGCCCGCGACGCCCATGGCCCGGCGGAAATCGCGTTGACCCGGACGCCCCATTTCCGGCCTGCCTCGAATGCGAGCGTCCGGGTATCCGCCTCGAGCGCGGCTTTAGCACTCGACATTCCGCCGCCGTAGCCCGGGATCACCCGCTCGCCCGCCATGTAGGTGAGAGACAGGAACGCGCCGCCCGGACGCATCATCGGCGCGAGGTGACGAACGAGCGAGACGTTGCTATACGCGCTCACACTCAGTGCGGAGAGATATCCGGTCCGGCTCGTCTCCAGCAGCGGATTTTTTACCTCGGGCGCATTGGCCAGACTGTGAACCACAACGTCGAGTCCGCGGTCACCGAAATCTTCGCGAATCCGCGCCGCCATCCCCTCGATGCTGAAGTCTCCCTGCTCCTTGTAGCGTTTGTTGTCACGTATGTCCGGAGGGGCATCGGCCAGGCGGTCGAAAGCGGCGTCGAGCGGGTAGATCCGCTCGAACTCGAGCTTCCGGCCGTCGGAAAGTCGCAGCGACTCTTCCATTTTTCCGCGCTCGAGCAGCTTGTGAAAGATCCCAAGCGCTGGAGGCCAACTCCCTACGCAGATCGACGCGCCCGCTTCGGCGAGAGCTTTTGCGATTGCAAACCCGAAGCCGCCGTCATCCGAAACGCCGGCAATGAGCGCCCGCTTGCCGGTGAGATCGATGGCGAGCATGTCACTCCCAAAGCAAGAGAGCCGAGCTCCATATCATTGGCACAGGTGGCGTTGGAATAGTAGGCAGCTTCACTCGGCCCGCAACACCTCGAGCGGAGTGCCGCTGAGCGCTTCGCGCGTGGTCCAAAGCCCGACAATCACGCTGACTGTCGCGATTCCTGCCACCAGGCCTAACAGGGGAAGGAAAGGGATCCAAAAGCGCCCGTCGAAGTACCAACGGGTGAGGCCCCAGCCAGCGGCCGTCGCAAGCACGACGGCCGTGACTGAAGCCAGCAGTCCGAGCGCCAGATACTCCGCCAGCGCAATTCGCATCACCTGGCGCCGCGTGGCTCCCAGGGTTCTCAGGAGCAGCGATTCGCGCAGCCGCTGCAATCTGGTGGTCGCGATCGCGCCGACGAGGACCAGCCCACCCACAGCAAGGCTGAATGCCGCCATGAACCGAATCGCCAGCGCCACCCGATCGACCAACTGCTCGAGCTGTTGCTGAACCAGAGCCAAGTCCACCGTCGTCACATTGCTGAATCGTTCTGCCAACTCGCGTTGAAAGTTTCCGCGGGTCGCGGCGTCATCGATCCGGGTCAGCGCCACCAGCATCTGAGGCGCCTGCTCGAGATGACCGGGCGCAAACACTACAAAAAAGTTTGGCTCGAAACGGGCCCAATTTACTTCCCGCAGGCTGGTGACCTGCGAGGGCAGCGCCACGCCCTGTACGTCCCACACAATCTCATCGCCCAGGCCGACGCCCAGCTCCCTGGCCAGATCCTGCTCGACGGAAATGGACACAGTGTTTGCCGTGTCCGAAGAGATTCCGGCCGACCACCAGCGACCGGCCACCAATCGCTCGGACGCAACCAGGGTATCGCGATACGTGCTCCGATACTCGCGCCTCAAGGCCCAGGCATTGGCCGGCTCGCCAGTTCCCCGCTGCCCTGTATCCGCCAGCAGTTGCTCGACCGGCCGGCCTTTGATCGATCGGATGCGCATCGGTACCAGAGGCACTGGACCGTATTCCGGCAGTCCGCGTGCGCGTAGGGCAGCCGCGACGGCCTGAGCTTGATCGCTCTGGATGTCGAGCAACAGCAAATTCGGCCGACGCGGCCCGCCGGTGAGCTCGAGGCCGCGGCGGAGATTGTGCTGCACCAGAAATAGAGTGCTGAGAAGAAAGGCGCCGAAGCCGAGCGCAAGCACGACAGCCACGGTCTGATTGGACGGGCGGAACAGATTGGCGAGTCCCTGACGCCACACATAGGGCCAGGTCGCCGGGAACCAGCGACGCAGCCCCCGCACGAGGAGCCAGGCGGCCAACCACAGCACGCCGAGGGCAAGTCCGATACTACCGGTGAATACAAGCCCGGTGCGTCCATTACCGACTTCCAACGAGGCGAGCCCGACGACGCTCGCGACCAGAGCCACGATCACGGGCCACCGCCATCGGTCCCGGGCCACGGGCACGGCTTCATACGGCCGCCGAACAGCTGCGAGTGGCGAGACGAGTCTAACGCCAAGCAGGGGGAGCAAGGCAAAGATGAGCGCCGTCCACGCGCCAAGGCCCACTGCCAGCGCTACGGCACCCGGGACAATGGCAGCATGCACATCCACCGGCAGCAATCCGCGCAACAGCACCGGCAACAGTTGCTGAACCAGCACACCGGCTATAGCACCCAAAAGGCTGCCCGCCAGTCCAAGGGCCGTTGCTTGAGTCAGATAAATCGCAAAAACCTGCCCGGCAGTGGCGCCGAGGCAGCGGAGTACGGCGATGGTTTCAAGCTTGCGGCGGACGAACACGACCACGGCGCTCCCGACACCGACGCCCCCGAGTAGAAGAGCGACCAGCGCTACCAGACCTAGGTAGCGAGACAATCGGGTGAGCACATTGTTCAGATTTTCGCGGTCGTCGGCCACGGTTCTGACTCGAACGTGCTGAGCGTTGAGCCTGGGCCGGAGCTTCTGCGCGATAGACTGGGCCGAAGCTCCTTCGCGCAGCTTCAGGAACGCCTGTCGTTCGGCCTGCGAGCCGAACCGGAGGAGTCGGGTTTCGTCGAGGAACTGGGCAGGGATGAAAATGCGGGGACCGAACGCGGTTCTGATACCCACGTCGCCGGGGAGATTCTGCAGAGTGCCCGTGATGAGAAACCGGCTCTCACCCAGGGTGAGCGAGTCTCCCACCTGCGCGCCGAGCGCCGGCAGCAAGGCCGGGTCGACCACGACGTGATGGCCCTGCTGCAGCGAGCCCCAGGCCGGTCCGGGCTCTGTCTTGATCGCGCCGTAGAACGGAAAGGGCCCTTGCACGGCAGAGGCTTGGACCAGTCGGCTACCGGTAGTGCGGGCCACGTAGGCCATCGCCGGGAAGTTCGTGACTCTAGCGATTCCCGTTGCCGGCAGGGAATCGAGCACGGCCTCGACTACAGGAGAAAAAGGCCGCCTGCTGGACAAACTCAGGTCCGCTCCGAGCAGCGCCCTCGCCTGAAGGCGGACCGACTCCTGCACGTTGGAGGTGAAGGAATTAATGGCAACCAGGGCAGCCACTCCAACGGCCACAGCGCCGAGCAACAGCGCCAGGTGGCGCGCTTCAGCCCGGGTTTCTCGCCAGGCCATGCGGAGAACGAATGCGAGCCTTGTCATGACATCGTCTGACCGATCATCCGGCCGTCGAGCAGACGGATGATCCGGTGGGCTCGAGAGGCTAGATCCGGGTCGTGCGTGACCAGCACGAGCGTGGTGCCGACATCACGATTCAGCTCCACCATCAAGTCGATGATGGCCCCGCCCGTGCCAGCATCGAGATTTCCGGTCGGCTCGTCGGCGAACAGGATGCGGGGCCGGTTGCTGAATGCGCGCGCCAGCGCGACGCGTTGCTGCTCACCGCCCGAGAGCTGTGCGGGATAGTGATGGCCGCGATCAGCCAGGCCCACCCGCGTGAGTAGCTCGTCCGCCACTTTCCCGTTGCGCTCGCCGCGAAGCTCGAGCGGGACCTGAATGTTTTCTCGCGCGGTGAGGGTCGGAATGAGCTGGAAGGATTGAAAGACGAATCCGACCTTTTCGCTTCGCAGGCGCGCAAGCGCGTCCTCATCCAGCCGGGTCAGTTCCTGGCCGTCGAGCACCACCGTTCCGGTGCTGGGTCGGTCGAGTCCGGCGAGTAGCCCGAGCAGCGTCGTCTTCCCGCTTCCCGAAGGACCGACGATCGCCACAAAACCGCCCGACTCCACTTCGAAGCTGATATCCTTCAGCACCGTGAGCTCGCGCCCACCTGAGAGGTAGGTTCGGCCGAGCGATTCGCACTTGAGCATGGCTCGAATGATATCTTGGTATGTCTCCGGCGTTCTCCTGATTACTCTCGTCTCCTGCGGTCGAGTGCGTGACGAGCCGGCGCTGGCCGGCGGCGGCGACGCACCCGACACGGCGGCGGTCGCGGCGCCAGGTGCCGCACCGACAGTTGTCTTCGTAGGTACCAGCCTTACGGCTGGCCTGGGACTGGATCCGGCCCAGGCCTATCCGGCCTTGCTGCAGGCAAAGATCGACTCGGCAGACCTGCGGTATCACGTGGTCAACGCGGGTGTGAGCGGCGAGACTTCGGCGGGCGCGCTCCGGCGCATCGACTGGGTGCTACGCGACCGGCCGGCGGTGCTGGTGATTGAAACCGGAGCGAACGACGGGTTGCGTGCGCTGAGCCCGGACTCTCTCGAGGCCAACCTGCAAGCGATCATCGACCACGCTGAAAAGTTGACGCCGGCCCCCCGGATCGTCCTGGTCGGCATGGAGGCCCTCCCCAACTTCGGGCCGTCCTATGGAAAGCGATTCCGGCAGATCTATCCCAGGGTTGCGGAGAAGAACCACCTGCCCCTGGTCCCCTTCCTGCTCGCCGGCGTCGCCGGGATCGACTCGTTGAATCAGCCTGATGGAATGCACCCGACGGCAGCGGGCCAGCGGATGTTGGCCGGGACTGTCTGGAAAACCTTGGAGCCTGTTTTGAGGAAAGGCGTGAGCGGTAAACGGTGAACGGGAGGTCTCGAGTAAGAAAACCCCCGTTCACCGTTCACTGTTTACCGTTCACGCTGTTCCAAATCACCGTTCACGCTTTTCTAGTATCTCTCCCAACACCCCAACCGCCCTCTCCACCTCCTCCTCCGTGTTGTAGTAGTGCGGTGAGAAACGCAGGGCCGCCGATGCATGCTTCTCATCCATGTCGATCACCGCACTGGCCCGGGTGGTCACGCTCACGTTTACCCCGCGCCGACGAAGCTCGAGCTTGATCGTCTCCGGATCCGAGTTGGGTAAGGCGGCGGTGACGATGGCACACAGATCTTCGCCACGGTCGAGCACACGCACCCCGGAAAGCTCGGCCAGCAGCCGGCGGGCGAGTTGGGCAAGCCGTCTGGCGCGGTCCCGAGCAGTTGCAATCCCCACCTCTGCTGCATAGCGGGCCGCCGCACCCATCCCGAGGACGAGCGCACACGGAGACTCCCAGGTCTCGAATCGGCGAGCGTCGGGTGTGAGCTCGAACGCGTCCGGATCAGTCCAGTTGGCCCCGTGCATGTCGACATAGAGGGGATAGGCGCCCCGCTGCAGCGCGCGGTCAGATGCATACAAAAAGCCGATGCCGCGCGGCCCCCGAAGAAATTTGCGAGCGCTCGCCGCGAGATAATCACAGCGAACCCGGGCGACGTCGATCGATACCTGGCCGACCGCCTGACAGGCGTCCACGAGATAGGGAACGCCGGCTTCCTCGCAAATCTCCCCGACGGCCTCGACCCGCTGGACCAGGCCCGAGTTGGTCGGTATCCAGGTGACCGACACCAGGGCCGGCGGTCGCCGGCGGATCGCCTCCCGGATGGATTGTGGGTCGACACCACCCTCCGGCAGGTCTTCGGCTCGCTCGATCTGAACGCCAAAACGGTCAGCCAGCGAGAGATACATGATTTGATTGGAAGCGTAATCATTCCGGGTAGTGAGGATCCGGTCGCCCCGACGGAGCGCAAACGAGGAGAGTGCCTGGGCGAAGGCGATGGTGGAATTCGCGGCCACGGCAACATTGCGTGACTCGCCGCCGAGCAGCCCGGCCAAGGCGGCATAAACTTCGCTCAGTTGAGCGACTACGGTTTCAGCGGCTTCGTAGCCTCCCATCCTCGACTCGAGCTCGAGATGCCGCGCGATGGTATCCGCGACAGGGCTCGGCACCAATGCAGCCCCGGCGTTGTTGAGATGGATTCGATCGGCGCAGCCCGGGGTATCGGCGCGCCAGCGCTCGAGATCCCGGTGGAGGCCGGGTTCAGATCGAGTAAATGGCATGGCTGACTCCCGGGACATTGAGCGATCCTCCGCCTTCTCACCCTCTACCTCGACTACCATGCAACGTACGCTCGCGTTGGCGATGTGGTTCCAGGTTCTCGCCGGATCGTTGGCGGCTCAGGACGAGGCAGCGCTCCGCTCGTATTTCGAAGGCAAGGTGGTTCAGGTCAAGCTCGCGATGCCGGCGGCTGAGGCGGGTGTGGACGTCTACCCGCGCGCAAGTCCACCCATCGATTATTCCGCTCACGCTAAGCGGCTGAAAAAGTACGGCATTGCACTGGAGGCCGGTCAGTCGGCGCTCGTCACCAAGCTCAAGGTCAAAGGCAGCCTGATCGAATTCCAGCTCGACGGCGGTGGCTACGGTACGTCCGGAGATCAAACCAATCCGACTGTCGCCGTCGCAGTTGTGCCGAAGAGTCAGCGCGAAAAGGACCTCGAGGCCGCATTGGCGACCGAGACGGACCCCGGCGTCAAGCGCCGCCTCGAACGGGAGCTGGATCAGCTCCGCACCAACCGCGAGTGGCAGGACCGCCGCAATCAGGCGCTCGCGGCCAGCGCGACTGAACGGCGGCGCGAGTACATCCAGGAGCGGCGGTTGCAGAGCGGCTCGCGCTTCAACTTGCGCTATCCAAAGGGTGTGCCGCCGCAGGCCCTCCAGATCGAATCAGTGCGTGCCGCACTCGACGAATTCGTGGCCTTCGAGCTGCCGCCGGCGCCGACCGATACTAACCCGGCGGAGCCTGCAGGTATCCTCGCCCTGCGGAAGGGCCTTCTGGTAGCCGACGTAGATTCGCTGCTTGGGGCGCCCATGCGCCGTACCAATCGCAAGGAAGGAATGCTGGCAGTGATGAACAGCACGTACGACACGAACGGCGGGCTGGTCAAGGCGGACTTCGTGGAAGACGTCCTGGTCCGCTACACTGTCACGCCGCGATGACCGTGCGTCTGCTCGCGTTCGCAGCATCGCTCCGGCGCGACTCCATCAATCGAAAGCTGCTGGGTCCCGCGGTTGAGCTGGCGCGAGCGGCCGGGGCACAAGTGGATGTAGCGCACTACTCCGAATTCGAGATGCCAATCTTCAATGGAGACCTGCAGCAGGCGAGCGGGTTTCCGACGGGCGCCGAGGGATTGGCTCGCCGCGTCCGTGAAGCGGAAGGAATGCTGATCGCTTCTCCCGAGTACAACTATTCGCTGCCGGGCACGCTCAAGAACGCGATCGACTGGGTATCTCGCATGCGGCCGATGCCGTTCCGGGGCAAGAGCGCACTGCTCATCTCTGCTTCCGATTCGGCGGCGGGCGGGATTCGCGGACTCTGGCAGCTCCGCATTCCGCTCGAGGGACTCGGTGTCGTGGTCTATCCCGACATGTTCTGGCTGCCTCACGCACTCTCAGCGTTCGATGCCAGCGGTGCGCTCAAGGATCCAAAGGTGACCGAGCGACTGGGCGGGGTGGTGCGGGGATATCTGGAAATGGCGGGGAAGCTGGCTAGACCAAAAGCGTGAACGGTGAACGGGAGGCACGTGACACACGGAGCCCCCCATTTACCGTTCACCATTCAGGCAGTTTCTAACTTGGCTTCCAGCTCCATCTTCACGTTCCCCTTCAGCGCCTGCGACACCGGGCAGCCGTCCTTGGCTGCCTCGGCTGCCTTCTGGAAGCCGGCCTGATCCAAGCCCGGGACCCGCCCGCGTACCTCGAGCCGCATCGACGTAATGCGGAAGCCAGCATCGACCTTATCAATCGTGCATGCTGCGGTAGTGCCGATCCGAGTCGGCGTTTTGCCAGCCTGCTCGAGGCCGACTGCGAGCGCCATACTCAAACAGGCCGCGTGGGCCGCCGCGATCAGCTCCTCGGGGTTGGTGCCTTTCGCACCTTCGAAGCGTGTGGCGAAAGAGTAATCTCCCCGAAACACGCCCGAACCGGCTTCGTAGTGCCCCTTGCCGGTGCGGAGGACGCCTTCCCAGACCGCACTGGCCTTGCTGGTCGTTGCCATATCGTTCCTCCAAAGTTGAGCGGTCGAATCTAATGCGCGTCCCTCCCGACCTTGAGTGCAGCGAGTTAGGTTGGAGGCCGCTTGAGACCCACCCATCGCTGGAAGGTATCGATGCCCTGTAGCCCGTTTCGACTGGTAACCCTCGCAATTGTCTTGGCTCTGGTCTGTGGCGCCCCGCTGCCGGGAGCCGGGCAGAATCCCGCGCCGGCCGCACCCGCGACCAAACCCACGGCAACTCTGCCGGCGGGGTTCGTGAAAGAGTTCGGAACGATGTGGACCTTCGACGCGCCCCCGCTCGAGTACTGGAAGGCACGCTACGGGTTCACTCCCGATCAGGCTTGGCTGGATAACGCGCGTCTCGCCTCGGTGCGGCTCCCGATCTGCTCGTCGTCGTTCGTCTCGTCGGAAGGGCTGGTGATGACCAACCATCACTGCAGCCGCGAATGCATCACCGCTGTGTCTCCGGCAGATACCAGCTACCAGCGCGGCGGGTTCGTCGCGCGCACGTTGGCTGAGGAGAAGAAGTGCCCCGGGCTCTACGTGGATCAGCTGCAGTCGGTCGAGGATATCACCGGCAAGATTCGCGATAAAGTGACGGCGAAGACGACCGCGTCGAAGTTGGCCCAGCGGGACGCTGCCATCACACAAATCGAAAACGAGTGTAAGCAGCAGACCGGCGACGTCTGCCAGGTCGTCACCTTCTACCAAGGCGGACGGTACTCGCTCTACCGTTACAAGCGGTTCTCGGATGTTCGGCTGGTCATGGCACCGGAAGAAGCCATCAGCTTCTTCGGAGGCGATCCGGACAACTTCACCTATCCACGATACGATCTGGATCTCAGCCTGCTGCGAGTATACGAGAACGACGCCCCGATGAAGACCGAGCACTACTTCAAGTGGAGCGCCGCAGGCGCCAAGGAAGGCGACCTCGTCTTCGTCATCGGAAATCCAGGCTCTACCGGCCGACTGCTGACGCTGGCGCAGATGCAGTATCTCAGGGATGTCACGTATCCGGGGCAGCTCGCGCAGCTCAAGCGAAACATCGCGGTCTATCAGGAGATGGTGACGCAAAGCGACGAAGCCCGGCGGCGCTGGGAGAACCAGCTCTTTTACGCCCAGAACTCGTACAAGGCGATCAGTGGCTATCAGGGAGGGCTGCTCGACACTGCGATCATGGCGAAGAAACAGAAGTTCGAGCGCGACTTCCGGGCCCGGATCAGTCGCGACCCGAAGCTCCGGGCCAAGTACGGCGACGCCTGGGATCGGATCGCAGCCGCCCTCAAGGAAGAGCGCCCGCTCGCCGTGAAGTCCCGCTTCTATGGCTTCGGCGGATCACAGCTGCTTGCAATTGCCGGCGTACTGATCCGCCTGCCCGAGCAGGGCGCGCTCCCGGACTCCGCGCGACTGCCGGCCTACCGGGGTGATGGCCTCGACAAGGCCAAAGCCTTGGTGCAGGCCGACGTGCCGATCGACAAGGAAGTCGAGAAGGCGACCCTCGCCGGTCAGCTCACTGCGGCGCGCAAGGAGCTGCCGGCGTCCGATCCATATCTCAATGCAATCCTCCAGGGCCGAAGCCCGGAAGTCGCGGCCGAAGCGCTGATCGAAAAGACGTCCCTGGCCGACCCTGCGGCGCGGAAAGCGTTGCTCGACGGCGGCGCGTCGGCGGTGCAGGCCTCGAACGATCCGCTGATGGTGGTGGCACGGAAGATTGCGCCGCTTTCGCGAAGCGTCGCGATGCGGATCGAGGGGCTCGAGTCCGTCGCTTCCGAGAATGCCGAGCGGATTGGGCAAGCCCTGTACGCGGCGTACGGCACGTCGCTGCCGCCCGATGCAACGTTCACGTTGCGGATCACGGACGGTGCGGTGCAGGGGTACCCCATGAACGGAACGAAGGCGTCATACAAGAGCACGATGTACGGCCTTTACGCACGCTCGGCTGATTTCGACGACCAGCCGCCCTTTCAGTTGCCGGAGCGTTGGAAGGGCGCGCGGGATCGGCTCGATCTCGCAACTCCGCTCGATTTCGTGACCACCAACGATATCATCGGCGGCAACTCGGGCAGCCCGGTGATCAATCAGAAGGCGGAAGTAGTAGGGCTCATCTTCGACGGCAACATCGAATCGCTGCCCAACCGGTTCATCTTCACAGATGAAGTGGCTCGCTCAGTGGCGGTCCACTCTCGCGGAATCACCGAGGCACTGCGGAAAGTGTATGATGCAGGTCGCATCGCGGACGAGCTGGAGGGAACGAAGGTAAGCCAGCAATAGCGGGAGAAAGGGAAAAGGGGAAGGGAGAGGGGGCGTCGGCTTCGCTGCCCCTTCTCCCTTTCCCGTTTTCCCCATTCACCGCCGTATTCACCGCAGTCTGTAGTTGAATCCTATCGCCAAACGGAAGGGACTCGTGTCGTTCACCCAGGTCCAGCGAAACTCTGCGAATGGCCGGCTCCGGGCCTGAGCCTTCGCGAGGTTGAGCCCGAAGAAAATGTTGTAGCCGGTCTTGACGTCATCGAGCGGCAGCACCTTCACGAAAGCTGCTCCCCCTCCCGCATAAATGCTCCGTCCGGGCCCGAAGGTCAGCGCTCCGTCGGCGTTCAGTTGCCAGCGAAATGGCGTCTCATCGCCGAAGAAGTAGTCTGCGCTGGGACGAATCTCGAACCGATCCCGCAGCATGAATCCGAACTGGCCACCCAGACTCCAGGCGTGGTTCTCGAAGTCGCGCCCACCTCGCGGGCCGGCGGTCAACGTGGACACGCCTCCCCCCCGGGCCTGAGGCCATGCTGAGCCGCCAGGCATGATGGCAAGGAGAAGGAGCAGGGGCGAAGTCAGCCGGAGGGTGCGAGGCATCGAACCTCTTTGGCCAGAATGCTATGGGCGGGTGAGCGCCGGGATGTTAATGGAGACGGGACATTTTGTCACCGCGTCAACCCGTCTGTCCCTGCGAACCGGGTCTGGTTGGCGCGTGATTTCGCGAAGCCGGTCGAGTGATTGCGTGTCAAAGTCCTCTCTGCAAAGCACATGCGCGCGAGCACTCAGGTTGGCGCGACTCCTGCCCTTGCCTCCAGCGCACGCCGGTGGCCCAGCACGGGAGAAGCCGGCGACATGACCTTCATTGTCTCACTTCAGCGTTACCCCACGGAGGAACGCATGTCCCGGAAGCTCTCGATCCCCACGTTCGCCCTGCTGGCCGCCCTGATCGCGGTGCCCGTCATGGCTCAGCAGCCCACTGACAGCGGTAAGGCCACCGCAACCAGCACGCATCACAAGTCCAAGCATCATCACAAGAGCAGCACGAAGGACACCACCAAGGCTGCGACGGCCAAGAAGGACACCACGATGAAGAAGTAGGCGTAAACGGTAAACGGTGAACGGGGGACTCCGACCAATGGAATCTCCCGTTTACCGCTCACCGTTTACCGTTCACGCAATTCAAGTTGGCTGTATGACCTTCACCTCTCCCAGTTTCAGCTCCCGCACGCCAGCCTCGATCTTGGCCCGATCACCGACGATCAGCCACACCAGCCTGTCAGGGTGTACCGTCTGCGCCGCGGCGGCGGGCACCTGACCCGGATCGACCGCGCGCACCTTGGCCGGGTAGGTATCGTAGTACCGGTCATCCAGGCCAAATGTCACAATACTGCGGATCGTGCCATCCACATCCTCCATTGTCTCCCATCCACCCGGCAGCGTGAGTGTGAGACTCGACTTGGCCTGTGCCAACTCTGTCGAATCTACCGGCCGTCCCGTGAGGATTTCGTGTAGTTCCTTCGACAGCTCGATCATGGATTCCTTGGTCTTGTCGGTCTGAACCGGCGCGTACGCCACGAACGGGCGCTGGCCCCGGGCATCGCGAATGAAGGTGCCGGCGCCGTATGACCAATGCTTGTCTTCCCGCAGGTTCATGTTGATCCGTGAGCCGAAATTGCCCCCCAGTATCGCATCCATCACCTCGATGGGGACTTCATTGGGGTTGTTCTTGGGTGGCGCGAGGTTGCCTGCGAGAATCACGGTCTGTAACGCTCCCGGGCGATCGATGAGGTACACCGCGGGCGTGGCCGGCAGTGCGACATCTTTCACGTTCTTCGCCGGGATGTCGCCCGGCTTCCAGCCCGCGAAGAGGTGCTCGAGCTTCGGCTTGATCTCGTTCATCGTGGTCGCGCCTACAACAATCAACGTCGCGTGATTGGGCTTGAACCAGTCGTGGTGAAACGCGGCAACTTGAGCGCGGGTGATTTTCGCCGCCGATTCTTCCGTGCCCGTGCCGCTCCACGGCGTCGCATACGCATGACCGTTCCCGTACACCAGCTCGGGGAATGCCCGAAGCGCCATGGTGAACGGCTCAGCCTTCTCCCGCTCGATGGCTGCCAGCTGTTGCTTCTTCAGCCGATCGAAGTCCTTCTGCGGAAAAGACGGATTGAGGACGACATCGGCGAATAGCGCCAACGACGGATCGAGATTTTCCTTGAGGGCATCGAGCGTGACGCTGGAGTAGTCAAGCCGGGAAAACGCTGTGAGCGTCGCGCCGAGCCGCTGCAGCTCGTCGCTAATCTGAAGCGCGGTGCGTCGCTGGGTCCCTTCGTCCAGCATCGCGAGCGTCATGTTGGCCGTGCCGGGCTCAGCCGATTGATCTGCAGCAAACCCGGCGTCGAGCAACAGATCGAATCGTACCTGCGGGACCGAGGGCCGCTCGGCGAGGACAATCTTGAGCCCGTTGGACAGGGTTGCCCGTTCCAGGTCGGGAAACTTGGCGTCGGGCGGCGTGCCGGGCTTCGGCAGCGTGGAACGGTCCGCGCCCGTCGTTGCCGTCTGGTAGTTGGGGAACGGCTTCACCTCGAGAGTGTAGTCGCCGTCGCCCAACCACTGCTTCGCGACGCGCAGGAGTGCGCTTGGCGTCGCAGACGCTACCCGCTGAAGCCGCACCTTGTAGTGATCGGGCTTGCCCGCGTACACGGCTCCCTGCGCGAGTACATCCGATTTTCCTCCAAAGCCGCCGATTCGCTCCACCCCCCGGATGAAATCGGCCCGGAAATCCGTCTTGACCCGCGCCAGCTCGCTCGGCGTCGGTCCGGTCCGGAGAAACCGGGCCATCTCCTCATTAACAGCGCGCTCGACCTTGCCGAGATCGTCGCCGGGGCGTGCCGTTGCCTGGATATAAAACAGGCCGCCGATCTCACGGGCATCGACCACGGCCGCGACGTCGGTCGCGATCTGATCGTCATAGACCAGCCGCTTGTAGAGCCGCGACGTTTTTCCATCCGACAGCAGCCGAGCGACCAGCTTCAGGTAATCAGCGTCAGCCGTTCCCCAGCCGGGGACGTTCCACACCCGATAGAGTCGGGCTTGCGGCACACGGTCCTGCAACACACCGCGCTGGCTTCCAGTCCGCTTGGCGACCCAGGCGTCCTGGCGGCCGACCGGCGGTCCCGACGGAATGTCGCCGAAATAGTGCTCGACCTTTTCTCGCGCGACCTTGGTATCCACGTCGCCCGCGATCACCAGCACCGCATTGGCC
>JBKPOS010000198.1:0-3903 GCA_046733215.1 Gemmatimonadota bacterium | reverse complement strand
CCCCCGGGTCGAGTTGGTGCGCCAAAGCCTCGGCTCAACGTGGGATGCTGCGTGGCTGCAGCGCCGTCGTCTCGAGCAGGACTTCGCACAAGATGTCCGTCACGGATTCCGTTTGGTGCGCCGGTTGCCGGGGCTCGCGGTCGCGGCCTGCGCCTCACTGGCGATAGGGATCGGAGGCACGACTGCGGCGTTCACGATGATCGACGCGGCACTCCTTCGGCCTTGGCCCTATCCCGACGCAGATCGCCTAATGGTGGTCAGTACGAATCTCGGACGCTACTTCTCCCCACCTGCGTTCCGGCGCCTTGCGGACCAACACGATGGCTTGGACCACCTGACGGCGGCTGAAGCACATGGGTTCCTCATGAACTTCGGAGGTCAGGCGGTCCTCGTGAGCGGGCACCGAATCTCGGCGGAAGCGATCGCGTTATTGGGATTGAACGGCTCGCTTCACCCGGAGGCTGGCCGCACCTTCATTCCTTCAGAGTTCACACCGGAGAGCGAACCGGTCGTTGCGATCAGTTATCGTTTGTGGCGAACGCGGTATGCATCTTCCGACAGCATCATCGGTCAGACGATCACCGCCGACGGCACACCCCTGCGCGTCGTCGGCGTCCTCTCGCAGAAGCTCGATTTTTTCCCCGACTCGGATCTTCTCGTACCACTGACATTCTCGGAGCCTGGGTCGTACAGCGAATACGCCCGCACCCTCGAAGTGTACGGATCGCTCCGGCCTGGCCTGACACCGGATTTGGCGGCGATGATGCTGACTGCCAAGACCCGCTATTTTTTGCCGCGCCAAGCGGCCTCTGTGGAAAGCGTGCGCGAACGTGTGTTTCGCGGCTTCCGGCCGACGGTGAAGATTCTTTCGGTCGTGTCGCTGATCATTCTGGTTGTTGGCTGCTTGAACTTTGCAACGCTGCTGACGGTCAGATCTGCCGATCGTCGGCAGGAGCTTGCGGTCCGCATTGCGATGGGCGCGGCGCGTCAGCGGATCGTCCGCCAACTCGTGACCGAGGCACTCGTGCTGTCGGTCGTCGGCGGTGCGGCCGGTGTGCTGCTCGCCTATATTGGCCGCGGACTTCTCGCCGGGAACGCCATCGAGGGCATGCTCGAATTATCGCGGAACCTTGAATGGAGGGTGGTTGGCTTCGCGACGTTACTTGCGGTCTCGACGGGCGTGTTGTGTAGCGTTGGACCGGCGCGTCGAGCCACGGCGGGTGTGGACCTCGAGTCCGCACTGCGCGATGCGGTGTCCTCGCCTCTGGCTGGGATTGCACCGCTGGGATTCCGCGCCAACTGGTTCGTCGGATCGATCCAGGTGGCCTTCACGATGGTGCTGCTTGTCGGCGCGGCACTCTTGGTCAAGAGCCTCCTCCGCATTCAATCTTTCGATCCCGGCTACGACAGCAGCCACGCTGTAACGCTGCAGTTCGAACTGCCGCGCACTCGCTATCGGACTGACGCGGATGTTGCACGTTTCATCGAGCTGCTCACGGATCGCATCCGCGCCGTTCCGGGCGTCAAGGATGCAGGCGCAGCATCGAGTCTGCCGTTCTTCGTCGGAGCTTTGAGGATGCGCCACATCCTGCTGGAAGGGCCGATTCACGTCAGCGGACCGCCGGAAGCAATGCCGCTCGGGTGGCGGGTGCCGCGGCCGCCTCCGCCGCCGCCCGGCGCGACGGACCTGCCGCCTTTTGATTTCTTTCTGGCGCTGTCGTGCGAAGTCGATCCGGGGTTCTTTCGCACCATGCATATCCCTTTGATCAAGGGACGTGACTTCACTCCGTTCGATACTATCGCGTCGGCGCCGGTGGTGATCATCAACCAGGCTATGGCTGCCCGATATTGGCCCGACGCAGATCCAATTGGGCGTCGGATGAGACTCGGGCCGTTATTTCCGTGGAAGACCATCGTCGGCGTTGTCGGGAACATCCGACGCTTTTCGCGAGACGATGAGATCCGCTCAGAGTATTACGAGCCGTTCGCGCAGGCTGGCGATCAACGGCGCCTTCTGGCTCCACGCGGAGTCGATCTCACGAGCCGAGGTTTTTTTGGCGAGGCACCCACGAGCCCGGCGATGGTGGTGGTACGTAGCGGTCTCAGCGCACGCGCGGTCGCGAATGCCGTCGCTCCGCTGGTCCGTACAATCGATCCTGCACTCCCCATCGCTCAGGTCTCGAGCCTGCGCGAGGCGCTCGACAATGCGATCGCCGACCGTCGATTCATCCTGAGCCATGTCGTTGGCTTTGCGGCGCTCGCGCTACTCCTCGCGGCGGTGGGGGTGTATGCGGTCACTTCACATGTAGTCCGACGGCGGGAACGTGAACTAGGTATCCGCGCTGCTCTCGGCGCCAGAGCCGCTCACCTGGTTTGGCTTGCGATGCGAGAGGGAGTGGTCGTTGCCGTCGTCGGCGTGTTCGTCGGTAGTCTTCTATCCATTGCGGTGACGCCGCAGCTGCGCGGGTTCCTGTACGAAGTCAATCCGTGGGACTGGAGCACGCTGTCGTTAGTCGCCCTCCTGTTAGTTCCTGCCGTGATCTGCGCATCGTACTTCCCGGCGCGGCGAGCCGCGCGAGTCGATCCCTTGAACGCGCTGAAATCCGCTTGACGGTGGCTCCTCGAGATATCGAGGAAGGGCGAAAACGAATTTAAAAGTGATGCGGTGGGGAATGAAGCTATCGACTCCTTCGCGCTCTGTGGGATTCGAACCGAGGGGAATTCTCGAAGGTCGTTGCGACCGCCTAGCTTAGAGGATCTCGCCGATCATCTAGCGTCCGCGCGGTGATCAGCCGCGCTTAAATAGAACCCGTAACTTCCGGCAACCTGGGAGGTTGTGCGTGCACAGAAGGGGTGACGGAGAGAGTGGGATTTCGTCCGCCTT
Organism: Gemmatimonadota bacterium; assembly: GCA_046733215.1. Lineage (GTDB taxonomy): Bacteria > Gemmatimonadota > Gemmatimonadetes > Gemmatimonadales > GWC2-71-9 > DASQPE01. The sequence goes on along the minus strand of JBKPOS010000198.1, from coordinate 1,019 downwards.
CGCGTCTTCGACGCTTCGGCGAGATCTCATCCCGGTGCGGAGTCATCTCGCCGAAGCCGGCGCCTGATCGTCGCCGGCGGAGGCGGATGGCGGAGAGAGTGGGATTCGAACCCACGGTAGAGTTTCCCCTACACACGCTTTCCAAGCGTGCTCCTTCAACCACTCGGACATCTCTCCACTTTAGAATCAACGAGTTGCGAGCGTCCAGGCATAGATTATCGCACGTCGGTTGCGACTGCCTAGCGTTCTCGATCGTATTACGATTCAGCAGTTTACGAGCGAGCCTAGGCCCGTCGCCGCTCGAATTGTGTCAGACCTCTCAATGAGCGCGTTCACTTACGGCGATCTGCTCCAACTCGGCTCCTGCAAGGAGGGATGATACTGCACGCCGATCCGCGAGCGGGTCACCCTCGAGGCGGCATTAACGCAGCGGTTAGCTAAACGCCGATCAGCAGTTCGGCTACCTTCGTTGTTCCTCGCAAATCCTCGCGTCTCGATCACTTCCTCGATCGACCGACTTAGCTGCTGTTGGCTCCGGACGCCCGATTTTGGAAGCTAGCAGGGACAATGGTGGGGACAGGCGGCGCCGGCACGGTGGAACGTACCCGCATGACCGGGCTCGAAGGCCTACGATGGGACCATGAAGGACCTGAGGTATTTCGACCCGCACCGGCACGCGACCTGGCTGGAGCTGTTCTTTGACCTCATTTTCGTCGTCGCACTGCGGGACGCCAGCGAGATCCTCAGCGAAACGCACGACGGCCACATCGCGCCCCAGCAGTTCCTGCACTTCGTGCTGGTGTTCCTGCCCCTGTGGTGGATCTGGGCGGGCCACACGATCTACGCCAATCGCTTCGACACCGACAGCCGCCAGCACCGGCTGTCGACCCTGCTGATCATGTTCCTGTTGATCGTGATCTCGGCCGGCGCCCGGGACCATGACGATTACGCGTGGGCGGTGGCCTGCTACTGCGGGGCGCGGCTGATCATCGCCGCGATGTACTTCGTGTCCAAGCGCA
>JBKPOS010000197.1:0-33362 GCA_046733215.1 Gemmatimonadota bacterium | reverse complement strand
GATCACGATGTTGTAGAGCATCCGGAGGAGAACAGCGCGAGAGACTCCGAAACGCACCGCCTCGATCAATATCCAGGCGGATGCGGCCGCGCCGAGGGCGTCACCAACACCAGGAGCAAGGCCCAGCAGCGGATCGAGGCCCATCCTCCACGAAGTTCCCGGAATCGGAATCGCATTGTCCAACAGATTGGCGAGAGTCTCGAGCCGCTGGAATCGCCTGCGCTCAGTCGGCGACAGCCTGGGCTCATCCGAGCGCCTGTCAGGCAAAGAAACCGAGGGTCGAGTCACCCGCGACCAACCGATTCGGCGTGGTCGACCGATTCCAGCGCCAGAGTCATCATGTGATCGGTTTGCAGCTGTGAGCCGAGCCGGAAGGCGACGGTTCCAGCGACGGCGAAGCCAACCTTGCGGTAGAAAGCAATGGCACGAGCGTTCGACTGCCACACAGCGAGCCACATGGTCCTGCCGCCACGCCGAACGGCTTCCTGGCTGCAAGCGCTCATCAGCATCTGAGCGACGCCGTGGCCCTGCCAGTCCTTCGCAACATAGAACCGGACCAGCTCCACTGGCCGGCTTAGAGTCGTGTTCTCAGGTGCGTGGTTCAGATGTAGGAGGGCAAATCCCGCCAGGGCGCCGTCAATTTCCGCCAGCAGGTACACGAGGGATGGATCCGCGAGCTCCGCGGCCTGAATAGCTTCGCTGTACTTGGCGGCGAGGTGCGCGGCCATGTCTGCGGGATCATTGGACTCCGCGTACGTCTCGAAAAAGGTGCGAGCCGAGAATGCCGCGATCGCGGCAGCGTCTTCGGGCCGGGCCAGCCGGATGGTGGGCATCACGGGTGGTGGTCGGGTCGCGAGGCGAATGCCGCGCGCAGGTTTCGCCGCATGCCTGAAAGGCCGGGGCGGCTCAGCGCGGTGTCTCCGAAGCTCTGCGAGAAATCATCCTCCGTCATCCGGTCGAAGTAGTTGGCCTCGACGCCACGCAGCAGACCGCGCGGTCTCAGTTCCTCGATCTCCGTTTCCGTGGCGAAGCGTTGATTCCAGGGGCACACATCGTTGCAGATGTCGCATCCGAATGCCCACCCGTCCAGCTTGGGTACCACCTCGCCCGGAATGGGACCGCGGTGCTCGATGGTGAGATACGAAATGCAGCGGGTCGCATCCAACAGCCGCGGCGACAAAATCGCTTGGGTGGGGCACGCGTCGAGACACTGGGTGCAGCGACCGCATTGATCGAGAGTGAAGGGCGGATCGACCGGAAGCGCGAGATCGGTCAGGACCGAGCCGATGAAGAAGAACGATCCCAGGCCCGGACGGATCAGCATGGTGTTCTTCCCGATCCAGCCCAAGCCGGCGCGTTGGGCCAGCTCACGCTCGGGGACCGGACCCGCGTCGGCGTAGGCCCGGGCGACGCGAGCACCCCGCTGCCGGAGAAAGTCCGCCAGCTGCTCCAGTCGCTCCAGGGTTACCCGATGGTAGTCTATGCCCCGAGCGTACTTGGCTACGCGGGGCGGGTCCTGGTCGGCGGGCTGATCGGGCGCAAAGTAGTTGTCGAGTACCACCACAATCGACCGCGCATCCGGATCGATTCGCTGTGGATCTTTGCGCTTCCGGGCTTGCCGGTGCAGATACCGCATGGTTCCGGCCCGGCCGCTCGCCAGCCACTCATCGAGCTCGTCTCCATGAGGCGTAGGACTCAGGTCGGTGATGCCGCAGGCGACGAAGCCGAGGCGCTCCGCCTCCGCCTTGATTCCGGTGGCTTCGAGGGTGCCATTGCGCGCTAGGGCTGACAGGATTCGCTCGCTCCGGTGCCGGCGGGAACCCGCTCTGCCTCCGCTTCGGGAACCCACTGCTCGGTAATAAGTCGCGCACCGCGCTGGTACGTGAAATACGCCCAGGCCCACTCGATCAGGACCAGAAGGCGGTTGCGGAAGCCGATCAAAAAGAAGATGTGAACGAAAATCCACAGGAGCCACGCAATGAAACCGCCGAAACGCAGACGACCCAGGTCAGCGACCGCCTGACCTCGACCGATCACGGCGAGCTGTCCCTTGTCCCAGTAGGCGAATGGCTCGCGTGGTTTCCCCGCTAGGTCTCGTTGAATAGTCCGTGCAGCGTACTGACCCATTTGAATGGCGGCAGGGCAAATCGCCGGTACCGCGTGTCCGTTCTCCTGGAACAAAGCGGCGTCGCCAAGCACGAACACTTCGGGGTGATCGGGGATGGTGCAATCGCGCCTTACGATGACGCGCCCCTGCCGATCCAGCGGTACATCGAGTGATTTGAGCAGTGGGCTCGCCGTGTTGCCCGCCGCCCAGATTACTGTATGCGTCGGGATCGTCCATCCTGCCGCCTCCACCGCCCCTGGCCGTACGTTGGTGACGAAGGTTTCGGTGCGCACCACCACGCCGAGACTGCGTAATTCCCGTTTGGCTTCTTCGCTCAAGGAGTCCGGGTAGGCATTCAGCAACCGCCCAGTCCCCTCGAGCAGGACAATCGTTGCCTCACGCGGATCGATGTGTCGAAAATCGCGCCGAAGGGCATAGCTTCTGATTTCAGCTACGGCACCCGCCATCTCGACCCCGGTCGGCCCGCCGCCCACGATGACAAACGTGAGCAAGGCCTGCCGCTTGACCGGGTCTGGCTCGCGTTCGGCCTTCTCGAAGGCCTTTAGGATTCGGCGTCGGATCTCGAGCGCATCTTCAAGCCCCTTTAGACCGGGTGCCAGACGTTCCCAATCATCATGTCCGAAGTAGCTGTGCCGGGCACCGGTACAAACGAGGAGGTAGTCATAGGTGAAACTGCTTCCATCGGTCAGTTCGACCCGACGCTCCGCCTTGTCGATTCCGCATACCTCACCCAAAACCACTTGGGCATTTCGCTGGCGCCGAACGACAGACCGGATCGGTGCCGTGATGTCGGAGGGGTTGAGCCCTGCAGTTGCGACCTGATAGAGCATCGGCTGGAACAAGTGGTAGTTCCGGCGATCGATAATCGTCACCCGCACGGGGGCACGTTTTAGCGCCTGGATCGCATAGATGCCGGCAAATCCACCGCCAATGATGACGACGTGTGGTACGTGCCGATCGTCATCCCGATTCGTGGGATTGCCGGTTGTCATAGCCCCATTGTTTCACGCCGCCAGCGAGCAAACCTGACCACGTCTTCCACCGGCGGAACGGCGTTCTCATCGGCGTAGGCCGTGTACATGCGCCAGCGGAGGTAAGTGCGGTCGGGGAGGGGAAGAAAAGGCGGTTTCCGCCACCAGTCGCGCCGACGGAAGGCCCAACCCGTGCGAACGAGGTCTAACGCGAGCCGCGGATTGACGATGGCCCGCCCGGTGAGTCGAGCAGTCAGTCTAAGCCAGGAATCCCGCATCGTTGCAAGATAATTCCAGCTGCTGGGGTATATTCCCCTCCCTATGGCCGCCGCACCGGTTTCGGCGCCGCTCTTGCGGCGGTATCGGGACGAATTCCCGATTTTCCGCAGCGCGATCTACCTCAACAGCTGCTCCCTTGGCCCGCTGTCGCGTCGGTCGCGGCTCCGGGTCAACCAATATCTCGACCAATGGGAGTCGCGGGGTGCCGCCGCGTGGTACGACACATGGTGGTCTGCCCTCAGCGAGCTGCGCGATCGCTATGGCCGGATGATCGGGGCTTCTGGTTCTGCGATCGCGTTGCACCCGAACATCTCGACAGCGCTCACGTCGGTCGCGGAAACGCTCGACTACACGCAGCGCCGAAGAGTCGTCATCACGCGACTCGATTTTCCCACGGTAGCGTACCAGTGGCTGGCGCGCGCCGGTGAAGGAGTCGAACTCGTCATGCTGGACACGCCCGACGGGGTCCAGGTTCCGCTGGAAGCCTTTGAGCGAGCGGTGGACGACCGTACGGCACTCGTGGCGACCAGTCACGTGTTCTTCACGTCGGGCACGATTCAGGATGTTAGAGCCCTGTCAGACATGGCGCACCGGCGGGGGGCCCTCCTGCTCATCGACGGCTACCACGCCGTGGGTCAGCTGCCGGTGGACATTGGAGCGCTGGACCCCGATTTCTATTGTGCGGGCGGGCTCAAGTGGCTCCTGGGTGGATCCGGAATTGCCTTTCTCTACGTGCGACCCGAGCTCACGGGGACACTCCAGACCCGCGCGACGGGCTGGTTCGGCCACAAGGACCAGTTTCGCTTCGACCCTGGAGAACTGGTGTTGCACGACGACGCCCGGCGGTTCGAGGCCGGGACTCCAGGAATGGGTGCCGTCCATGCCCAACTCGGCGGTCTGGACGTACTGGAAGAGCTGGGTGCTGCGGAGATACGGCGCGTTACCATGGCGCTCACGGAGGAGCTGATCGAGCGGGCCCGAGCGGCGGGGTTGCGTCCCAAGGTGGCGGCTGATCCGGCCGTGAGATCGGGCATTGTCATGCTGCCGAGCCCCGATCCAGCCGGCGACGCACGACGCTTGGCGTCGGCGAATATCATTACCGATGCGCGGCCGGGGCACGTTCGGGTGTCCCCCTACTTCTATAACGTCTCCGATGATTTCGGCGCGATGCTGGAGCTGCTCAAGTCGTGAGTGACGATCCCCTGCGGCCGGGCCCGGCCCGCTCCCTCCGAGACACGAAGGAAACCGAGGACGAGGCGCTTCTCGAGAGCCCTCCACCCCGCGAGTCCATCGCGCTACACAAGGCATCCGATTCCTGGCGTGCGTTGCGCATCTTGGGCGAGTTCGTTTGGGGTTTCGACAACCTGGCGGACGTGAGCGGCGGAGTTTCGATATTCGGCTCGGCACGCACTCGCGCGGAAGATCCGCACTATCAGGCAGCCGTCGAAACAGCCCGTCTGCTGGCAGAAGCCGGCATTCCTGTCATCACCGGCGGTGGACCGGGCATCATGGAGGCAGCCAACAAGGGAGCCTTCGAAGCCAACGGCCTGTCGATAGGATGTAATATCGAGCTGCCGTTCGAGCAGGGTACCAACGCCTATGTGACCCGCAGCCTGATGTTCAAGTTTTTCTTCGTTCGCAAGATGATGTTCGTGAAGTACGCGGCCGCGTTCATCGTTTTTCCGGGCGGCTACGGTACTCTGGACGAGCTGTTCGAAGCGTTGACTCTGATTCAAACCGGTAAGGTGAAGCACTTCCCGGTGATTCTGTTTGGCCGCCGGTACTGGGGCGGCATCATCGACTGGCTGCGCGATACGGTGGCGGCCGAGCGGAAGGTCAATCCGGAGGACCTGGACCTCTTCCGGTTGACGGATGATCCGGCAGAGGCGGTGCAGATGGTGATCGAAGCGCGCGGGGGTGATGCTACCAACGGCGCGTCGGCATCCCGCCACACCCGCGAACACGAGCGAGGCACGGTCTGACCCGTCCTTCGGCGCCCTTTCTCCGCGGCCAGCGGATCAACCCCATTGCCATCAGCGGCCGCGAGACCACAGCCGACCTGATCGACAACGCATTCCTGGCGTACAACGCGGGCCGGCTGCGCGAAGGCTGCGCTCTGTTTACGCAGCGCATGCTGGCCCAGGACGTGACCGTCGGGATGACGCTCACCGGAGCAATGACACCCGCCGGGCTCGGCATGAGCTGTCTCATTCCGCTCATGGAAGCGGGATTCGTAGACTGGCTCATCTCAACCGGGGCCAATCTCTACCATGACGCCCATTTCGGACTGGGCCTCTCCATGCACCGAGGCACACCGCACGCCGACGACGTGGAGCTACGGGACAAGGGCGTGGTTCGGATTTACGACATCTTCTTCGACTACTCGGTCCTGCTCTCGACCGACGCATTCATCCGTGAAGTCTCCGCCCGGGACGAGTTCCAGCGCCCGATGAGCAGCGCCGAATATCACTGGCTTCTGGGCAAGTACCTGCGAGAGCGGGAACGAGCGCTCGGACTCGAGCGCCGTTCTGTGCTGGCCGCAGCGTACGAGCTGGACGTGCCCCTCTACACCAGCTCTCCCGGCGACAGCTCGATCGGAATGAACGTAGCGGAACAGGCACTCGCCGGGAGCCGACTGCGGTTCGATGTGAGCGCGGATGTGAATGAGACGGCTGCCATCGTCCTCGACGCCAAACGCTCGGGTGGGAAGAGCGGCTGCCTCATCGTCGGCGGAGGCAGCCCGAAGAACTTCATGCTCCAGACGGAGCCCCAGATCCAGGAGGTCCTGGGGATCGACGAGCGGGGACACGACTATTTCCTCCAGATGACCGACGCCCGCCCGGATACCGGCGGCTTATCCGGCGCAACGCCGGCTGAAGCAGTGAGCTGGGGGAAGATCGACCCTGATCAGCTACCCGGAACCGTCGTCGTCTACATGGACAATTCGGTGGCCCTGCCTCTCCTCACTGCGTATGCAGTTGCCCGCCATGAGCCCCGGCCGCTCAAGCGGCTGCAGCAGAGGCGCAGCGCTATGCTGGAACGGCTGGTGGCGGAGTACCGCGATGCCCTGGCGCAGCGCGACCGGAGGGCAGAAGAATCCTCGGTTGGTGTGCATCAAGGCGCGGGCGGCGCCAAGCCGGCCGCGCGGTGAGCGAGAGCGCGGAGGCAGTCGCCGGCAGCCCTTTTGTGTCCCCTGCTTACCGCCGGTACGCCCTGGGCCTCCTCGCGTTCATCAATCTTCTCAATTACCTCGACCGAAACGTCATCTTTGCTCTGTTCGAGCCGATCAAACGAGATCTCTCGCTCACTGATACCCAGCTCGGCTGGCTGGGCTCCGCATACATACTCGTCTTCTCGGTGGCAGCGCTGCCCCTCGGAGTGATCAGCGATCTTAGATCGCGCCGGGCGGTCATTGCCGGCGGAATTGCAGTCTGGAGCGCGTTCACGTTCCTCGGTGGGCTGGTGCGGAACTTCTGGCAGCTCTTCACCTGCCGCGCGGTAGTCGGAGTCGGGGAGGCTGCGTTCGGTCCCGCCGCATCATCGCTCGTGGCCGACTACTTCCCGGGGAAAGGACGCGCTGCAGCCATGGGGATTCTCGCGTCCGGAATCGCGCTCGGCGGCGTACTCGGGATCGGTCTGGGCGGCCTGCTCGAGCGGCACTACGGATGGAGAGTTGCCTTCATGACGGTGGGCGTCCCGGGCTTCCTGTGTGCGGCGGCAGCCGCCCGGTTGATCGACCCGACCCGAAAGCCAGCCATTCTCTCGGTGCCGGAATACATCCGGACCTTGAGCGGCGGCCTCAACGCCCTCATTCGCCGATTCATGTTTACAGTCGTTGGCTTACCGGTGGGAACCGGGTTCGCGGTCCTACTCGATCGGACCTACGGCGCTGATTCGAAGCTCGACATCGCGGCGCTCGGCGCTGCGGTGGGAATCGGTCTGACACTGGACATCTGGAGATGGGTGCGACTCAGCCGATCGGGGTACCCGCTGGAAACGCCTTTCGGGGACGAGATCGAATCCACCATCTACGATATCGTACGAGCTGGGAAGCGAGTGCTGGATACCCCGACCTTGATGTACGTTTTCGTCGCCGGCGCAATGATCTCGTTCGGGATGAATGGCATTGTAGGCTGGGGGCCCACGTTCATTTCCCGTGAGCTGGGGTTTACGGCGTCGCAGGCAGCCACGCTGCTCGGCAAGTGGGGGCTGCTCGCAGGCACTGCGGGAACTCTGTTCGGAGGAGCCCTGGCAGATTGGCTCAGACGCTTCACGGAACAGGGCCGCGTGATCACGGTTGCACTGGGCCTGCTCATCGGCGGGCCGCTGGCGATCTGGCTCCTGACCGTACGGGACCCAACGATCTTCACACCGGTGTTTTTCGGGGCCTTCTTTTTTCTCTCCTGGTACAACGGTCCGCTAACCGCCGTCATCTTCGACGTGGTGCCCGCCCGGGTGGGAGCCACGGTTGCAGGGGCGTACCTGCTGTTCATTCATCTGGCCGGCGACGCGATTGCTTTCCCGTTGGTGGGCGCCCTGTCCGACCGATTCGGGATCGATCGAGCGGTGTTCGTGCTTCCGCTGGTCGCGACGTTGGGAGGACTGGTGATTCTGGGTGCCACGCGAACGGTCTGGCCCGACATGCAGCGTTGCCAGGCCAGCTGATGTAGGCTCTACCGTGTGCGATACACCAAATCCAGTAACTCCTCGTACATCGCTTCCGCGCGCTCGGGGTTGCTGGATCGAATAGCTTCAGTCGCGCAATGCCGGAGATGATTGTCCAATAGCGCTCGACCCGCGCCGCGCAGAGCCTCCTGTACGGAAGCAATTTGTACCAGCACATCCGCGCAGTACCGCTCCTCGTCCACCATCTTCTGCAGTCCACGCACCTGACCCTCGATTCGCCGGAGCCGGGTCAGCACGGCCTGCTTGGTCTCGGGCGCCAGTGTAACCGCGTGGACCCCATCACCCGGTCGGGAGCAGGGGCAGGAAGGTGTCTCGCCGATCATGCCTTTCGGAGCCTCAAGCTGTTAGTAACGACGCTGACACTGCTGACCGCCATCGCGGCAGCGGCGAGCGCAGGCGTCAAGCGGATGCCGAAAGCGGGATACAGGACTCCTGCCGCGACAGGAATTCCGATCACGTTGTACACGAAGGCCCAGAACAGATTCTGCCGAATGACTCTCATGCTTCGCCGGGCGAGCTGGATGGCCCGCGGAACGCCGAGAAGGTCGCTTCGGATGAGGGTGACGGCACCGGTATCCATGGCGATGTCGGTACCGCTGCCCATGGCAATGCCGAGATCGCTCTGTGCCAGGGCAGGAGCGTCGTTGAGCCCGTCGCCCACCATTGCCACCACTCGACCGTCTCCCTGAATTCGCCGTACTTCGTTCAGCTTCTGCTCGGGAAGCACTTCGGCCAACACTCGACTGATTCCAACCATCCCGGCGACCGCGGCGGCCGTCCGCGACTCATCGCCCGTGAGCATGACCACGTCCAGTCCCAATGCGTCGAGCTGCTTCACGGCTTCCGCACTGGTTGGCTTGACAGGATCAGCGATGCCAATGAGCCCTGCCGGATGGCCATCGACTGCCACGAACACCGGAGTGGCGGCCTGTTCGCTCAGCTTGACCGCGGCCGAATCGAAAGCGGAGGCGTCCACGCCGTGCTCCGCCAGGAGTGCCCGATTGCCGGCGATGACGGTCTGTCCGTCGATTGTTCCCACTACTCCTTTTCCGGGGCTTACGCCGAATGACTCCGGCGTACGCAGGTTCAAGCCGCGGGACCGCGCAGCGCCAACGATGGTCTCGCCGAGCGGGTGCTCACTCAACTGCTCAAGCGACCCAAGCAGACCGAGGGCGTCATTCCCGACGTCGAGATGTACGACCCGCGGGCGTCCCTCCGTAACTGTGCCGGTCTTGTCGAGCACGACCGTATCGACTTCGGCAGCGCGCTGCAGGGCGTCGCCGCCCTTGATGAGCACGCCGAGCTCCGCTCCGCGACCGGTTGCGACCATGACAGCGGTTGGTGTTGCGAGCCCCATTGCACAGGGGCACGCGATGATCACAACGGTGACCGCAGTGACGAGCGCGTGCAGATAACGCGGCTCGGGGCCGAGCATGTACCAAAGGACGAAGGTGATGATCGCGATTGTGAGGACGATCGGCACGAACACGGCTGAAATGCGATCGGCCAGCCGCTGAATCGGGGCCTTCTGCCCCTGAGCGCCGCGCACCAGAGCAATGATGCGGGCGAGCACGGTGTCGGCTCCGATGCGTGTGGCCCGGACATACAGAGCCCCATGTCGGTTGAGAGTCGCTCCCACGACTTCTGCGCCCGGCTCCTTGACCACAGGCGCGGGCTCACCAGTCAGCATGGATTCGTTCACCGTACTCGAACCTCTGAGCACCACGCCGTCGACCGGAATTCGCTCGCCCGGGCGAACGACGACTTCGTCACCGACGCGGAGTTGACCGATCGCAACTTCCACTTCGGAGCTATCCCGGATGACGCGGGCGGTGGCGGGTCTCAGCCCCATCAGCTTTCGGACCGCGCTCGACGTTCGCCTTTTCGCGCGCGCTTCGAGCACGTTGCCAAGAAGCACGAGGGCGATAATGGTCGCCACGGTCTCGTAGTAGACCTGCGGAGCAATGCCCTGCGCGGCCACCCATTCGGCCGCAGCCGTCATAAACAGGCTGAATCCAAACGCAGCAGCGGTTCCGACGGCGATCAGAGTGTTCATATCCGCGCCGCGATGTCGCAGCGCCATCCAGGCCCGGGAGTAGAAGTGTCGACCACTCCAACCCACTACCGGCAGCGTGAGAGCGAGGGCGATCCAACGCCCGGCTGCGGTGTGGGGATGTCCTTGGATCATGAGGAAGGCAGCGGCCAGAAGCGCAACCCATAGCTTTCGCTTGAGCGTCGTCACCTCCGCTTCGCGCTCACGCTCGGTGCGCTCCAGACTGTCTTCCGCGTCGGTCGGTGAAGCGGGCAGGCTAGCGCCATAGCCCGTGTCGCGGATGACTTGTACCAGCTGGTCGGGCGCAATCGTCTGCGGATCGAACCCGACTGTTGCTTCTCCGGTCATCAGGTTCACCGTCGCCGAGCTGACCCCCGCGGCTCGCTCGAGCGACCGCTGCACTCTTCCGCTGCAGGCGGCGCAGGTCATCCCAGTGACCGGGATGGTGCAGGTTGCGCTAGCGGCCGACATTTCCAAACTGCGCGATGTATCCGGCATCGCTCACCACGGCAGTCAGCCGATCAGGTGTGACGACGGTTTCATCGAAGGTGAGGTCGGCGCGACCCAACTGAAGGGACGTGATTTCGACAGTCGGCAGGGTGGAGAGGGCCCGACGGACGGCGCTAACGCAGTGGGTGCAGCTCATACCCTGGATGCGAAGGGTTGCCTGGGTCATCGGGAAAAGTCTAGATAGGGGGAGGGGGTATGTCAACGCGCTGATCGCCCATCGGTTAAGCGGCCCAGGTTCCCTGGCGCCGGTCAGGCGCAAAACGCCGCGCTGACGGAAACCGTCGCCAACAAATTGACGAATGAGCCAGCCGCGTCGCTGGCTCAAATGTCGAGGGGGCAAGCAGTTACCTGCCGGGGCCTCGGGGGCATGCCTCCTGCTCTCAAGGCCTTTCCATGAACGAAGTACCCGACCTCAGACCACTTCCTCTTATACCGCTCCTCCAGACGGAGACGGGGGCGCCCGAGCCGGACGTCCTCGCGACTTGGCACGAAGCCTTGGCGGACTCGATTGGGGTCGAGTTGTATCATGATCTGTTCGGCTTGTGGCTGTATCCTGCCACCGGCGGAGCTGTGCTGATCGGACCGGAAGCTTTGTCGCAGGACCAGCTGCCGGTCCCGCTCCCGCAGCCGAGGGTTTCCAGGGAGCAAGCCGAGGAGCTGGCGAGGATCGTACGTCGCGCGGGGTATCAGTCGGCTCACTGCCTCCCGATTCGCTTTGGCCGAACGGACGTCGGGCTGCTACTCATCGCCGCGCTCGAAGCCAACCGGTACGACGACGCCGCGCCCGCACTGCTCGAGCGCATCGCTGACGCGATCGCTCCGATGCTGGCACGAATCGCCCAGCAAGGGCCAACAGATGAGGAGGCGGCTGCGCCCGACCTCGGTGCGGAGCTAGCCAACGCATGGATCGAGGCCCAGTCGCCCCGCGACTTCTTCGGGCTCGCCTCCCAGGTGCTGGGGCGCGTAGTTCCCCACGATCTCTTCGAAGTACTGATCCCAGGCCCGGCACCAGGTCAACAGTATCGGCTCGGCGCCCATCCCGACGGGCCGCCCTGGGCGGAGGCCAAGCTCATCATCGTGAAGCACCAGCTGGATCTGTTTGCTCTCTTTGCCGGCGAGCCCACGCTCGACCTGGCTGATGTCGCCGTGGATTCGCGCTGGCCGGCCGACCTTCTCGCCGAAGAGTTTCCAACGGGGCAGCGGCTTCGGTCTGTCATTGGTGTGCGGGTGACATCGAGCGGGCACCTGGCCGGCCATCTGCTCGTCGGCAGCACTCGGCCCCGCTTTTTTAGCACCAGTGATCTCGAGATGCTCGTAAGACTGGGCCACATTCTCGGGCCGAAGATCGATGGCTACGTGCTAACCTCCCAGCTGCATGTGCTACGAAAACAGCTGGTCACGCTCCGCAGTGCACCGGCTCACTTTGCCCGCGTCGCCGACATGCTGGCTACGACCGCTCAATTCGCCGAAGCGACCCGGCGCCTGGCCGAGGAGACTCGCTCGATGATGCCCTGCGAGCGACTTACGCTCGCCGTCCGGCTGACCGAAGCGGATCGTGTGGTATTGATCGAACCCGGGGAAAACAAGCATTGGTCGGATCTGCCGCTCGTTCCTGTCGTCGGGACTCCCCTCGAGCAGGTCTTGGCCGGGCAGCTGCCAGATCTGATGAGCGAAACCCGTAGCGGTGCGGAGCTGATCGTGCCGTTGCGGGTATCGGGAAAGACGATTGGCGCGCTGGTGCTCGCGGCACGGGGATTCGGCTCGATCAGTCGAGCCGATGTCGCGCCGGTTCAGCAGCTGGCGGACCTGATTGCGTCGTACGTCGAGCTGGTGCGCCGAGCAGTGATGCTTCCGGCGCCCGTGGTGCCGGGGTGGAAGCGCGTCAACTGACCTGAGGTCACCAAGAGAGCGAAGCGCCTCCCGTTCGACCGGGCGGCGCTCTGGTCATGGATTGGTAGGCCGGATGTCCAGCTCACTCACCAATGCACGGGTAGGAAGCTCGAGGGCATGAACAATGACAGCGGCAACGTCCTCGGGCCGCAGAATCCGGGTGGGATCGGTTTTGAGCAGGGGCTGGTCGTGAAGCAGGCCGGTATCGACAGAGCCGGGGCAGATGGCGATGACCCGAACGTCGTCCTTGCGCACCTCCAACATCAGGGATCGGCTAAAGCCGAGCACCGCATGCTTCGAAGCGGTGTAGGCGGTGCCGCCTACGAATCCGTTGCGCCCAGCTAGGCTCGCGACGTTGACAACGGCGCCCCTGCGTCGCCGCCGCATGTCGGGCAGGACCTCCCGGGTCATGAGGTAAAGGCTGCGCAGGTTCGTTGCCATCGTGTGGTCCCAATCGGCCAGCGTAAGGTGCTCGAACGGTTTCGCGATCAGGATCCCGGCGTTGTTGATCAGCGCGTCGATCGGCCCCAGGGTGTCGACGACATGACGTACCACATTTCGCGCTTCTCGCTCCTCGCCCACATCGGCCGGTCGACCACTGGCTCGGATACCGGCCTCGGCCAGCTGAGCGAGTAACGCCTCCACCTTGCCCCCGGTACGGGCGCAACAGCCAACTTGCCAGCCTGCGCGACCGAGCGCGAACGCGGTGGCCCGTCCGATGCCGTCGGTGGCTCCGGTAACGAGGGCTATGCGGGGCTCGGGGATCGGTGTATCGGCCATCAGCGCCAATAATAGGTCGTTCAGTGGCTAATGCGCAGCGAGGCAACCTCGCGCTGCAAATGATCGAGGCGTTCCATCAGCTGCCGGTGTCGTCGCTCCGGTTCGTCCGGATGGCGAGCGCGGAAGTACACGGTTCCGTTAGGGTAGAGCATGGCGCTCTCGACCTCTCCCAGGGTGTCGAAGCCTCGCTCGTGTGCTTTTGCCACCAACTCCCCCGCATTGATGTGGAACCGGCGCAGCTCGCTTTCTGCGAGCTCCCCACCACGGATAAGCGGGACGTCCACATCACTGTCAGAGAGCCGATCCTGTGAGGGGCCTCGATAATAATGCCGGATAAGCAGGGCGTTGACCCCCATGAGCCCGAGAGCGCCCACAATGCCGCCGAGCAGCGAGCTGTCCTCGCCGATGATGGCGTTCTGCACCGTGTTGGAGAGCGTCAGCAGAACCACGAAGTCGAAGGGGTTGAGCTGTGCCAGCATTCGCCGGCCAGCTCCGCGCAGCAGAAAGACCAGGAAGAGGTATACGACCGCGGGGCGGATCAGCTTTTCCAGCCAATGAGCCCAGTCGTTGGCCATTTCGGGTGTCCCCAACCCTACCAGATCATGCCAGACACTGAGCAGGTGAGGTTCCATCGGTTCGGCTCCCCCCGCGATTAGGTTGCGTTTGATGTCATTGCCGCTCGCTCATCCGATTGTACGCCCCAACTTCGGCGGCCGAAAGCCGAATACGCCTACGCCAAGTTGGGGAGAGCGACTCCGCGCGATCCGTCATCTCCGAACGCTGCTCCGGTTGGTCTGGAGCACCGAGCCAAAATATGTCGTTGGCATCCTGCTGCTCCGGATGGCACGGGCCGGCGTCCCTGTTGCGGTGCTTTGGGTTGGCAAGCTCATCGTCGACCAGGTCGTTGCCGCCATCGAGCAGCGGCAGGTTTCCTGGGGTCACCTCGGCCTGCTACTGGGAATCGAGTTTTCCATTGCCGTGACAGGAGAGGGTCTCTCCCGGCTCTCCGCGTTGCTCGAAAGTTTGCTTGGCGACTTGTTTGCTAATCGCACCAGTGTCGATCTCATGCGTCATTCAGCGACGCTCGATCTGGAGCAGTTCGAAGACGCTGATCTATACGACAAACTCGAACGGGCGCGGCGACAGACGGTCAACCGCATCGGACTGTTTACCCTGCTGCTCTCGACTCTCCAGGATCTGATCACACTGGTCACGCTCTCGGCGGCGCTCGTCGCATATGTCCCATGGCTGCTGGTGCTGTTGGCGGTCGCAGTCGTACCCTCGTTACTGGGCGAGACTCATTTTGCCTCGTTGGGATATTCGCTGCTCTACTCATGGACGCCCGAGCGACGATTGCTCGACTACCTGCGCTATGCGGGGGCGAGCGACGTCTCGGCCAAGGAGGTAAAGCTCTTCGGGCTCTCGGATTTCCTGGTCGGTCGTTACGACCGATTGAGTCGAGAGTTCTATGAAGCGAACAAAGCCCTGGCCGTACGTCGGAGCGTCGTATCGAGCCTTCTCGCTACGATAGGGACGTTGGGGTACTACGGCGCCTACGTTGTAATCATCTACCTCACGGTGATCGGCCACCGGGGGCCGGCCGGCCTGTTCACTATTGGCGTGCTCACGTTTCTCACCGGCTCCTTTCGTCAAAGCCGGGATCTGATTCAGAGAGTCTCCCTTTCGCTTACGCAGGTGTTCGAGCAGAGTCTCTACCTGGACGACCTGTTCAGCTTTTTCGCGCTCGAGCCGCGGGTACGAAGCGGGCCGAATGCCCGCCCGGTCCCGGTTCCGGTCAGACAGGGTCTGGTGTTCGAGGATGTGGGTTTCCACTATCCGGGATCGGACACGTGGGCAGTGCGCCACCTCGATTTCGCCCTCGAGCCCGGGGAGCGCATTGCGTTGGTAGGCGAGAATGGGGCGGGGAAAACGACGCTTGCGAAGCTGCTCGTGCGCCTTTACGACCCGACAGAGGGGCGCATTCTGCTCGACGGCGTCGATCTGCGGGAGTACGACATGGACAGTCTACGCCGCAATGTCGGCGTGATCTTCCAGGATTTTGTTCGCTACGACTTCGTCATGCGGGAGAACATCGCGGTTGGCAACATCGACCGACTGGATGATCAGGCTCGCATTCAGGGTGCGGCCGAGCGCAGCCTGGCCGACTCCGTTGCCGGCCGCCTGGCCGGCCGATACGACCAGATGCTGGGCCGCCGGTTTGAGGGTGGGGTCGAGCTGTCCGGCGGCGAATGGCAGAAAGTGGCGCTGGCCCGCGCGTATATGCGGGACGCTCAGATCCTCATCCTGGACGAGCCAACCGCAGCGCTCGACGCGCGCGCGGAGTACCAGGTATTTCTCCGGTTCTCGGAACTCACGGCAGGGAAGATGGCCGTCTTGATCTCACACCGGTTCTCCACTGTGCGGATGGCCGATCGGATACTGGTCCTTCGCGCCGGGGAGCTGGTCGAGCAGGGAACCCACGAGGAGCTGGTGGCGCGGGGAGGACTGTATGCGGAGCTGTTTCAACTGCAGGCGGCGGGATATAGGTAACTGGGTAAACGGTGAACGGTAAACGGGGCTGCCTCTTGGGAATTTCCCGTTCACCGTTCACCGTTTACCGTTTACGCCCTTCTATTTGACAACCCCAAGTCCGAGGGCCAACTTGTGTTTCCCTACAGCTCTGGAGGATGGCGGCCATGAAGCTCTATGGCTCAACCGCCATTCGCAATGTGGCCTTCGTGGGTCACGGTGGCAGTGGCAAAACCTCACTCGTGGACGCGCTTGCCTTCGTTTCCGGCTCCAGTCGCCGGCACGGCTCAATCAAAGAGGGCACCGCGCTCACGGATTATTCTCCCGATGAAATTGAACGCAAGCACTCGATCAGCCTGGGCCTGGCCTATGCCGAGTGGCTCGATACCAAGATCAACCTGATCGATACCCCCGGATACTTAGACTATTTCGGCGAGGTCGTGACCGGACTGCATGCGGCCGACGCCGCCGTGGTGGTTCTGAGCGGTACCGCTGGAGTTGAAGTTGGCACGGAAAAGGCCTACGACGTTTGCGATCACCTGCATTTGCCGCGAATTCTGTTCGTGTCGCAGATGGACAAAGAGCACGCCGATTTCGAGCGGGTCTTCCAGGACGTGAAGGCGCATCTCACACCGAAGGTCGTCCCGGTCGAAATCCCGATCGGTGACGGGCATGATTTCCACGGCATCATCAATCTGTTCTCCGGCCACTGCCACTTTTACAAGAAGGGGACCAAGGCCGGAGAGTACGATGTCGTTCCAATTCCTCCTGAGTACCAGGATCGCTTCCAGGAATACACCGAGCATCTCACCGAGACCGTAGCTGCGACTGATGACTCGCTGATCGAGCGGTACCTGGGCGGCGAAGAGATTGCCCGCGACGAAGTGATCAAGGCGATGAAGCGCGGCATGGCGGACGGAGCGATTGTTCCCCTGTTCTGCGGCAGCGCCGAGCTGACTTACGGGGTGCGAGCGTTGCTCAAGAAAATGGTCGAGCTGTTTCCCTCGCCGGCCGAGGTCAAGCCGCCGGTGACCGAGGCGCTGGTCGGCCGCGTGTTCAAGACAGTTTCCGAGCCTCACGTGGGTGACGTCACCTTTTTCCGATTGCACCGGGGTGACCTGGTCAACGGCGCCGAGGTGTGGAACGCGGAGCACGAGGTGGCAGAGAAGCTGAACCACCTCTCGATTCAACAGGGTAGAGATCGGATCGAAGTGGAGCGACTCGCCGCCGGCGATATCGGCTCGGTGGCCAAGCTCAGGGATACGCACACCGGCGACACCTTCTGTCAGCGGGACCATCCGGTCCGTCTTCGTCCAATCCCGTTCCCCGACGCGGTGGCGACCTCGGCGGTGGTGGTGAAGCAGCGCGGCGAAGAGGACAAGCTCGCAGCCGGGCTCCACAAGCTCCACGAAGAAGACCCCACCTTCCACTTCGAGTACAGTTCGGAGCTGAGTCAGACCTTGATTCACGGCATGGGCGAGCGGCATTTCGAGACCATCCTCGGCCGGCTGGCACGGAAATTCGGCGTGCATGCCGAGCTGGTCCGCCCGAAGGTGGCGTACCGGGAAACCATCAAGGGAAAGGCGGAGGGTCAGGGGAAACACAAGAAGCAAACCGGCGGTCGGGGCCAGTATGGCGACTGCTGGGTACGGATCTCACCGCTTCCGCGTGGCACCGGCTATGAGTTCGTCGACAGCATCGTCGGCGGGGTGATTCCCAACAAGTACATCCCCGCGGTCGATCGCGGTATCCAGGAGGCGGCCGAACGCGGCATCTTTGCCGGGTATCCCTGCGTCGACTTCAGGGCGGAGTGTTACGACGGTTCGTATCACGATGTCGACTCGAACGAAATGTCGTTCAAGATGGCCGGCATCCTGGGATTCCGGAACGTCGCCCCCAAGTGCAAGCCGATCCTGCTCGAGCCGCTGCTGGATATCGAAGTATGGGCTCCCGAGGACGTGCTCGGCGACGTCATGGGCGACCTCTCGGCGCGCCGAGGCCAGATCCTCGGAACTGAGCAGGATGGGCGGCTCACCAAGGTCCGCGCCATCGTGCCCGAAGCGGAGATGTACAAGTACTCCACTACGCTCCACTCGATCACGCATGGGCGCGGCACCTACCGCCAGCAATTCCGTGGGTACGCCGAGGCGCCACCCGACGTCGCAGCCAAGGTTGCGGCTGAGAGCGAGAAAGAGAAGGAGCACGCGGCGGCAAGCTAGGACAGCGTGAACGGTGAACGGTGAACGGTGAACGGGTCTGATCCGTCGATCCCGTTCACCGTTTACCGTTCACCGTTTACGCCTTCATTCTCCATGTCTCCTCGCCTTCTCGCGGACCTCGTCGTCGTCGTTCACTTTGCGTTCGTTCTGTTCGTCGTCCTGGGCGGTCTGCTCGTACTTCGATGGCCAGGTTTTCGCTGGGTCCATCTTCCGGCCGCCGTATGGGGGGCGATCGTCGAGTTCAGCGGCAGTGTGTGTCCGCTTACACCGCTCGAGAACGCGCTTCGCGCGCAGGCAGGCGAAGCCGGGTACACAGGTGATTTCATTAGTCGTTATGTGCTGCCCACGCTGTATCCCGCGGGACTTACTCGATCGGTGCAACTGATTTTGGGAGCAATCGTGGTGGGCCTGAACTGTGCGGTGTACGCCTGGGTGTGGCGCCGACGAAAAATGCCGCTGGCGGAATCTTCTCATCAGTGATGTCTATTCGCGCCACCCCCGTTCGAACTTCGCAATCAGGTGCTCTGCACCCAGGGTTCGATAGCCCTCGACCGCCTCAGCGTGACGCTGCTCCGCTTCATCGAAACGCTCCAACCCACGCAACGCGAGCGCCAGCACCGCGGCGGCGTCGGCGCTCAGCAGCACCGCGCCCGCTTTGAGCGCGGCCGCGTGGGCAGCCTCGGCCGGCGCGAGCGCAGCGGTAAAGTCGGCCCGCCGTACTGCAGCCATTGCTTTGACCCGCTGCGCCTCGGCAACGGTTAGCTCGTCACCGGCTTCTTCCGCCAGCCGCAAGCCACGATTCAGCTCCGCCTCGGCAAGTGGAAGGCTGCCCTGCTCCACCCGGATTTCCGCACGTCCGACGAGCATCAGGGCCAGCAACGACGCTTCGCCCACGATCTCTGCGTGGCGCAGTGCCTCCGCGGCCGCGCCTTCGGCGTCAGCCCAGCTTTCCATCTGACGAAAGACGATCCCCAGATTGTGAAACGTTTCGGCGGTGCCCCGGCGATCACCGAGCCGCTGGTAGGCAACCAGTGCGGCTCGATAGAGACTCAGCGCCTCGGCAGCACGACCCCGCAGATGCATGAGCGACGCGAGATTGTTCGAGGCGCGAGCGGCCAGCTGACTATCACTCAGCTCCTGGGCCAGGCCGAGCGCGGTTCGCAAGGCGGGATCCGATTCATGCAGCCGTCCCTGCTCAATTCCGATCACGCCAAGCAGGTTGAACGTCCGCATGCTGCCATCGCGGTCGCCGCGGGCCCGGAAACCGGCAGCCGCGGTCTCCGCCAGCGTTCGCGCCTCGGCGAGCTCACCCAGCCGAGTTGCCGCGGTGGCGGCAAGCAGGAGCCCATCGGGTCGCTGCGTCGCCGCGTCCGAGGCGCGGAACATCTGCAGCGCGTCGGCAAAGCGCCCCGTGCGTACCAGCTCCCGAATCTGGCCTGCGGGCTCCGGCAAGGGCGTAGGGCTCATATCTCTGTCATCCGCATTAGTAGGCCAGCGCGTACCGGCTGAACCCGGTGAGGTTGGCCTCCACTTTACGCTGGTCTTTCAGCACCGCCGACCCGATCTGAACGAACGGATCTCCTACCTGCTCCTGCCGCCATATCGCAATTCGATCTTCGATGTTGGAATCGACGCCCTCCGCCTCACCGTAGTCCAAACGGAGCTGAACGGGGTGATTGGAATCGAAACGGAGTCCGCTGGGCTCGAGCTGCACGAGAAGGTCGCGAGACGCAGGGTCCGCCAATGCCATCGTGATCGTGACGCATTCACCCGGCCCGAATGGTGAGCCGTCCGGCTTGGCCAGCAGGCTCTGGCCGTCGAACGTGAGCCGTGCGAACTCCTCGCCTTCACCTCCGCTGCCGTCCTGAAAGAACAGGCGTCCTTCTGCGCCCTGGCCCTGACAGGCCTGAAAGCTCACGCTGTTCTGCGACAGCGGCGGAGCCGTCGGCAAGAGCTGGAGAATGTTGAGGTCGGTCTGCGATCGGCTCGGCGCGGTGCTGTCGGAGCAACCCGCTACGAAAGCACTCGCCAACAGCATCAGAACAAGGCCCCGGCGCCAGGATTCAGTCTTCATTCGTGGATGCCCCTCGGTATTCGGTTCACGGTTCGTTAATGCCATCGAGTAGTCGTTGCAGCCGGGGCCTGGAAATGCCGAGCCGGCGGGCTGCTTCGCTCTTGTTGCCGGCAGTCAGTTGAAGCATGCGGACAGCGGCGGCGCGGGTAAGTGTGGCCAGGTCACTTGGAAACGGCAGGCCTGACGGATCGGCGCTGGGCGCGGATTCCTTGGGCGGCCCCAGCTCCTCGGCGCGCAGCGTTCCGGGAGGCGACAGCACCAGTGCCCGCTCGATCGTATTGCGGAGCTCGCGCACATTGCCGGGCCACCGGTGAGCGCGAAGTGCCGCTCGTGCCTCGGTGCCAAGCGGTGGAATCGGTAATCCGTAGCTGGAGGCGAGTCGGGCAAGAAACGTCTCCGCCAACAGCTCGATATCCCCGTTACGGTCTCGCAGCGGAGGCAGGGTAAGCAGCACGACCTGGAGGCGATAGTAGAGGTCCTCGCGAAACTCACCGCGACGGACGGCCGCTGCCAGGTCGACATTGGTCGCCCCGATGAGACGAACGTCCACATGTCGGGTAGCTTGGCCTCCAACCCGCCGAATTTCTCTGCCCTCCAGAGCCCGGAGCAGCTTCGGCTGCAACTCGAGCGGCAGGCTTCCGACCTCGTCGAGAAACAGCGTGCCCCCATGCGCCAGCTCCATCAGTCCGGCCCTGGCTGCTACAGCGCCGGTGAACGCACCCTTTTCGTGACCGAAGAGCTCGCTCTCGAGCAGGCTGGCAGGGATGGCAGCACAGTTGATCTCCACGAATGGCGCCGCGCCTCGCGGGCTGGCGTAATGAATGGCACGGGCGAGCAGCTCCTTCCCGGTACCGGTCTCGCCGCCAATCAGCACAGTCACATTCCCATGGCCCGCGACGCGAGCCGCCTGCGAGAGGATCCGCTGAAGCTCGGGGCTGCGGCCGAGGATGGCGCCGAAGCCGGTGGCGTGCCGTTCGGCGTCGGCAAACTGAGCGGCATCACGCCGGGCCCGCGCCTCCTGCAGTTCGCGCTCCAGCGAGCGGCGCAACAGGTCGAGATCGTCGGGCAAAGCGAAGTAGTCCCGCGCTCCTCGCTGAACCGCCGCGGCCGCCAACCGATAGTCGGTCGACGCGCCGACCAGAAACCCGGGTACTGCCGAGCGGCCAATCTCGGAAAGGAGATCGAGAGCAGCGCTTTCCTCACCGCCTGCCAGCACCAGGACCAATGCGGCGCCGACGGGTGGCCTCTCGGCTCCCGCCGGCGTCCATTCGAGCAATTTCACCCCCAACTCTCCTGCGAGATCCGCCACCGCGGCTCGGAAGCTGTCGGACAGGCGAATTGCCGCGATCCAGGGTTGGTCAGTCGGTGCCGTGGTCGTCCCTTCCATCCTCGTTCTCGTCCTCGAATGCGTGGAAGGACCGCTGAATATTCTCGGTTACCAGCCCTGCGTTCGGCTGACCCCGGTTGGCGCTCGCGGGATTAACCAGGCCCCCGCTCCGATCAGCGAACCACGTATGCAGATCTACGAAAATCGTGACGTCGGCTCCCCCGTCGGCGCTGAGCGTGAGCGGTGGTTGCAAGGCAAGCTCCTCCTCGGCGTCCAGATCAGTGTCGAACGTGACGTTGGTGCCGTTCCACGAGCCCTCCACATGAATGCTCTTACCCGCGAAGCTTGGATTGGCAGCGAGGAAGGGCTGATCTTCGGGAGCCTCTGCCTTGTGGATCTTGAACTCGATTGCCTTGTAGGTACCGGCGTCGAGCGGGATCGAGATCGACTGCTTTACACCGGTACTATTCACTGGCACATCGAAGAGCACGGGACCAACCTCGGCCTCTTCGCAGTCGTCGTCCACGCCGTCGTGCCCGTGGTCGTCCCCCGACTCAGCCTCGCCGTCATGGCCGTGATCGTCGCCTGGCTCAGCCTCGCCTGAGCCTGCGTCCGCCGAGACGGCCATGTCGATGCATCCCGAGACCGTTGCGTTGACACGGCGAAGCTCGATCTTGCGAAGGACCAGCTGGACTTTGCTCAGCACCAGCGTGTTGGTCCCGTCGGTGAACGTCCCCGGCGTGGGCGAGGTAATGTCCAGCGATGCCGCGCTGGCGCTGGGCGTGCTGGTGGCACGGGACGCAAATCCCAAGCGGACTTGGCTGAGCGTTGCGCCTGGGCCCGTGTTATCGGCACTGCAGGCGGCGAGGAGGGAGGCTCCCAGCAGGAGAGCGCTCAGCCTGAATAAGCTGCAGGTCATCGATTGCTCCGAGTGATGGGTACGATGTGCGGTCGTGCTGAACTCGGGGCCCCACAAGGCAAGGGCGGTACCCATCGATGCCATGCGGCTAACATATTGCTGGTGAACTACTTGTGTGTTTGGCGGGGGTTGCAGGCACCTGCCTGACCGCAACGTAATATCACATGCTGTAACGGAATGTTGCAGATCGCTTGCTTCGCACTGAGCAGCAACCTCCATTAAGGAGCTCTGGAACAGCCCCATGCGAACGCTCACAGTCGCAATTGGAGCCTCCCTGCTGACCGCGGGGTGCTCGCCAGACACCGGCACCGACCGCGGCGGGGCCCGCACTTCCGCCGTCGTCGCCGCGATCGGCGAACCGGCGAGCGTGCTTCCGCCTCTGGTGACTGAGACAGTCGGTCGAGACATCGGAGATCTGGTCTACGAGCGGCTCGCGGATCTGCGTCCCGGCATGTCACCCATCGATTCCACCGGATATCGGCCAAGGCTCGCAGACCGTTGGGAACGAATCGACTCGCTGAGCTGGCGATTCCATCTGGCCCAGGGAGCTCGTTGGTCGGACGGGCGTCCGGTCACGAGCGGGGACGTGAAGTTCTCATTCGATGCGTTCAGCGACTCTCTCATCGATGCGCCCGCCCGGCCTTATCTCGCTGGCCGGGTGCGGATCGTTCCGGAAGATTCCAGTTCCTTCCGCGTCGTTTTTACCGAGCGTTCGCCCGAGCAGCTGTACGACGCCACGTATCATGTGCGAGTCATACCGGCCCACGTGTGGAGCGCCCTTCCGCGAGAATCCTGGGCGGCCGACACTGCGCTCGGTCATCTGGTCGGCTCGGGTCCGTATCGCGTTGCCGAATGGAAAAGGGGTCGCTTCCTGAGAGTCCAGGCCCGAGAGCCATCAAAGGTAGGGATCGGGCAGGTGGTTTGGCGCTTTGCCCCTGATCCTGATGCCGCGATCAATCTCCTGTTGGGACATGAAGCGGATCTGATGGAGCTGGTGGGGCCGGCCGCGCGAGATCCTCGTCCGGCGGCCGACTCGAGTCTTCGGCTGGTGACGTACCCATCCGCCGCTTACGGTTTTCTCGGTTTCAAGATCGTGGGCGCGGATGGAAAGCAGCATCCGGTCCTGGGCAGTCGTGGTACGCGTCGAGGCCTCGCCATGGCCGTCGATCGCACCGCGCTGGCGCATTCGGTTTTCGGTCCCGGCGCCGTGGCGCCTCCAGGCCCAATGTCCCGGCTCCTCTGGCTCTGGAATGACAGCATTCAGACGCTCCCCTTCGACACGGCCCGATCAGCCACGGAGCTGGAGCGGGCCGGCTGGCACCGGGAACGCGATGGTTGGCGGCGCAGGGGGAGCGCGGTCCTCAAGTTCGACGTGCTCGTGCCTTCAACCAGCTCGACTCGTCGCGAGCTTGCGACCGCGCTCCAGGCGATGTGGCGTGTGGTCGGTGCGAGGGTGACCGTGACGACCGTCGACTTCCCGGTCTTTCAGCAACGTCTTCGGGAGGGCAAGTTCGACAGTTACATCGGTGCATGGCTGGATGAGCCGAGCCCCCGCGGCCTGGCGGACCAGTGGACCCGGGCCGGATGGGCTGGACTCAACTATGGTCACTATCATGATCGCGACTTCGACGCGGCGTTCGGTCGGGCGGCTGCCACCGATGATCCCGTCGCCGCGCGGAAGCTGTATCGCCGAGCAATGGATGCGCTCAATGAGGACGCACCCGCCATCTTCCTCTACTCGCCCACCACTACCGCGGCTGTGAGCAGGCGCCTCAACGGTGTCGAGATCGACCCGTATTCGTGGCTCAACGACTTGCCCACCTGGCGAGTCCGATAGTTTGTTGCATGCCCGTGTTGCGTTCGGCTCACACGATTGGAGGGTGCAGCTCCCGGCATGGAGCTACTGGAATTCGGTGACCTGAAAGCGCACGGACCTTCCGGCCCTCTGTTGCCACAACATCCGCTCGTTCGCGTTCCTGCGCTGTCATGCCTTTGTGGATGTCACCGTCTTTGACACTGCAAGCCGTGTAAGGCACAGCGGTTGCAGCTTGACGCGGGACTTGGGGTCTTCCGCGTACCGGCGGCGAGAGAACGACTCGCTGCCGGCGGTCGCGCGAGCGGCCGCGGTACCGTCGCATGGCGATAACATCAGCCGGGGGTTGCTCCGATGCGTCCGTGGACACGTGGGTTGGCTTCCATGCTTGTCGCTGCCGCCCTCCTGGCGGTCGGCGCGAGCTGCACGTCCAACGACTCGATTGTCGGGCCGTCGGCGGAGCCGTCGCAACAGCCGACCACACCAGCATTGCACGAGCCGACGCCCGATCCTCTTTTGGAGCCCCTGGTCGATCCGGCTCTGCAACTCACGCTTAAGACGGTTCACCTGCTTACCTGCTCGCGCCAGCCCTACGCCCAGACCAAAGCGGCGGTGGGCCCTGCAGGTGGCACGATTGTGGTCGGCGCCCACCGCCTGACGATCCCCGCCGGTGCGTTGTCGTCCCCCGTCACGATCACCGCCGAGCAGATGAGCGGTGTAGTCAATTCGGTCCGGCTTCAACCGGCTGGGCTCAAGTTCGCCAAAGCCGCGACCCTGACGCTCAGCTACAGCAACTGCCTACTGCCCCCGCTGACCAAGCGAGTGGTCTACACCGACGAACAGCTCCGCATTCTGGAGCTGATCCCGTCGCTGGACCTACGGCTGAGCAAGAGTGTCAACGGGAGCATCCTGCATTTTTCACGGTACGCGGTTGCGTACTGATCCCATGAGCACTGCTGCCTCCCGAGCATCGCTGCGGCCAGTGGTTGAGTCCACGCCGACGACCGCAGCGACGCTCTTACAACGAGCACGGGAGCAGGAACTCGCTGGCAGCCTGGCCGACGCCATCACCGGATACGAAGCGGCGATCGCCGAGGCCGAGATGAGCGGTGAGGCGAGGCCGCGCTCAGAAGCGCAACGGCGGCTTGCAGTAGTTCGCCATCGTCGGGGGGAGCGCGACGCAGCCGTCGCGCTCTGCCAACAGAGCCTCGTTGTCGCGACGGACGTAGGCGATACGGTTCTGGCAGGCGAGGCCCTGAATACGCTTGCGGGATTCGATTTTGAGAGTGGCGCCATGGATCAGGCGCGGGAGCGGTTCTATCACGCGCTCGAGCTGGGTGGCTCGAGCCCGGAGCTGCGAGGTCGGATCGAGCAGAATCTGGGTATCCTCGCGAACATCCGGGGCGATCATGCGGAGGCGCTCGCACACTACCAGCAATCGCTATATGCGTTCCAGCGGACCGGCGACGACCACGGCTGCGCTATCGCGTATCACAATCTGGGGATGGTGAGCGCGGACAGGGCCAAATGGGACGAGGCCGACGAGTACTTCCGGCGTTCTCTCGAGATCACCGCTGCCGTGGGTGATGTGCACCTCACTGGACTGGGCCTCCTCAACCGGTCCGAGGTCCAGCTGGCGCGCCTGCGATACTCTGACGCGAAGGCCGACGCAGAGGCGGCCCTGCGGATCTTCGATCGGCTGGGCGCCAGACTCGACAAGGCCGACGCCTATAAAGTGATCGGCCGGGTCTACCGCGAGACGGGACAATTGGCGCTGGCCGAAGCGCGGCTCACTGCGGCGATCGAGCTGGCCGTCGGCACCCATTCGGTTCTCAGCGAAGCGGAGGCCTCTCGCGAGTTGGCTCTGTTGTATCAGGCGATGGGGCGGAACCAGGATGCGCTGCGTCTGCTGAGTGCGGCGCACCGACTCTTTGGGCGGCTGGACGCCCGCCTGGACCTGGTGGACGTCTCGGGCCGAGTACAGCGGCTGGAAGACACCTATCTCGCGCTGGTGCGGGACTGGGGCCAATCGATTGAATCAGCCGACACCTACACCTTCGGGCATTGCGAGCGGGTGGCCAACTACGCGCTCGCCGTCGCCGAAGCCCTGGGCATGGAGGAGGCGCATCGGACCACCGTACGAATCGGCGCCTACCTGCACGACGTGGGCAAGGTTCGCGTGCCGCACGAGATCCTGAACAAGCCTGGACCGCTGTCCCGTGAGGAGTTCGAGATCATCAAGCTGCACCCGCTATGGGGTGTCGAGCTGCTGGCTGGGGTAGACTTTCCCTGGGACATCAAACCGATCATTCGCTGGCACCACGAGAAGTACGACGGCACCGGCTACCCAGATCGGCTCTGTGGTGATGAAATCCCGCTGGCCGCGCAGGTCATCTGCATTGTGGACGTGTACGATGCGCTTACAACGACCCGAAGCTACCGCGCGCCAATGAGCCCCGGAGCAGCGGCGGCACAAATGCACGAATCACGTCGGTGGTGGCGCCCCGACGTGTACGAGGCCTTTCGTCGTGCAGTACCCGAGGTGGCGGAGGCGGCCTAAGCCCAGCTACACCTCGACGAGCCGCTTGGTGTAAACGACCAGGTCGTCCCCAGGTGCGTAGAAGTCCGGAATATGGGCCGTCTCCAGGTAGCCCCTGGCCTGATAGAAGCGGCGGGTATCCGCGTAGTCTGCTCGTCCCGCGGTCTCAACCACGATGAGCCGCGCCCGTCCGACGAGCCGCCTTTCCATCTCCGCGAGAAGCGCACTTCCCACTCCGACATGCTGGCCGACTGGATCGACCGCCATCCAGTAGAGGTCGTACGTACCCAGCGTGCAGGGCGTGGGTCCCCAGCAGATCCAGCCAACGAGACGGCCCTCGACATCCGCGCCGAGGGCCGTGTAGTCCGGTTCGCTAGCTTGGGCGGGCCGAGCAGGCGCCACTGCTGCATCGAACACCTCCAATGCCACCGGCACCTCAGCCGAACGAAAGACGCCGACCTCCCGAGTAATTGCTTCGATTCGGTCGCGGTCGGCGGGGGAAAGGGCCCGGAGTTCCGGCCCGACGAACGTGCGCGTCAGGCGGCAGGCACGCCGCTCACGAGGTCGGCCGCGAAGCGGCTCGGCTGCATCCGAGTCAGCGCCTCATCGACGATCTGATGCACCAGCTCATCGTAGCTCCAACCGAAGGCTTCTCCCATCCGGGCCAGGCCGGCATTGCTCGAGAGGTCGGGGCAGGGATTGACCTCGAGGACGTACGGTTGTCCATCCTCGGTGACGCGCAGGTCTACCCGTCCATATCCCTCAGCTCCAGCCAACAGCTCCCAGGCGCGCCACGCAACGTGGCTCAAGCGCTTCATCAGGTCGGGCGCGATCTCGGCCGGGCAGACGGGTTGAGTGCCCAGATCGTCTGCACTCCCGGTGGTCCACTTCGCGGCGTAGGTCACGATGGGCCAGGTGTCCGCAGGCATGCTGTCGAACCGGATTTCCGATAGGGGCAGCATGGTCTTGCCAACGAACCCGACGTTGATCTCTCGGCCGGGTACGTACTCCTGAATCATCACGTCTTCGAACTGCTCAGTCATCTGCGCGACGCGCTTGCGAAGCGCCTTACGGGTCGTGCAAACCGCGTTGCCATCGATGCCGACGCTGGCGTCTTCCGCCGCGGGCTTCACAATCGCGGGAAGCGGAAAGTCGGCTGGAATCGCGTTGCCCTGCGCGAGCACGAAATGCGGAATCGGGATGCCGGCGCTCTGAAGGAGCGTGTTCGCGACGGGCTTCCGATGGCACACGGTGACAGGCCAGGCGCGGCAGCCGGTGAAGGGCAGGCCGGTCAGCTCCAGCGTGTTGACGACGAAGTCTTCATACTTGGCGTGTCCGTTGATCCCTTCGCAGAGGTTCACGATCACATCAGCCTTGCGCGCCCGGGAGAGCCAACGGAATTCGCCGAGCCGGACGGGGACGAGCTCCACGTCGTGGTCGCGGCGGCGAAGCGAGGTTCGCACCTCGTGCACATTGCTGAGCACGGCGGCGACGTCCTGCGGGCTCCACTCAGCGCTACCGGCGTCATAGATGATCGCTGCTCTCATGAGGCTACCCCTGCCAGGAGTGAACCGCCGCTGATTCGGCGCCAGGCGATGTCTGCCACGGTGCAGATCAGCTCGTCGTACGACATCCCGGCCGCTGCTGCGGCCTTCGGGAAGCAGGAGTTGTCCCGCGGGTCGGGCAAAATGCCCGGCAGCGGATTCAACTCAACGACCATCGGGCGACCGGCCGCGTCGCAGCGGAGATCGATGCGGCACCAATCGCGGCAGTCCAGGGCATGGTACGCGGCGAGCGCGGCCTCGCGTACCGCAGTGGCGAGCGACTCGGGAATCCGCGCGGGGCACTCGAAGATATCGAGTGGATGACTGGGCGTGTCCCAGAGCCACTTCGCTTCGTAGCCGTAGATCGGCGGGGCTCCTGGGGGCAACGTGTCGAAGCACATGCCGACAATGGGCAAACACCGTGCCTCATCTCCATTGCCGAGAATCGCAACAGTGAACTCACGGCCCGGAAGATAGGTCTCGATGAGCACCGGCTCTCGGTAGGTTGCCAGGAGATAGTTTACCTGGGTGGTGAGCTCGGCCCGGTTGTGGCACACGCTCTTGCTCGAGACGCCTTTGCCGGAGCCCTCGAAGGCCGGCTTCACGAAGAGTGGGAAGGGCAGGCGAGTGGCGCGCGCCTCCGCGACCGTTCGAGCCAGACGGAACGGCGCCGTGGGTACACCGTAGCGCTCCAGCATCTCCTTGGCCCGGCCCTTGTGAAGGCAGAGGCCAAGGGTCAGCGGGTCGGAAGCGTGATACGGCACACCCAGGAACTCGCAGATGGCAGGGACGTGACTCTCTCGACTGGGGCCGAACAATCCCTCAGCGATGTTGAAGACGAAGTCGGGCCGATAGTCGAGCAGCTTGGCAGGGAAGTCTTGATCGGCTTCGAGGCGGATGATTTCGCCCAGGGTCGCGAGTGCGTTCTCCACGGCGTCGATCGTTGCCGGGTCGTCCCACTCGATGTAGAGGTCAGGTTGCGGAAGGTCGGGGCGGAGAGCCCGACTGGGAGGTTCATCAGTGGCTGAGGAGTCGATCGCTGGTCCGGCACCCGCGGCCGGGACCTCAGGCTTTACGTTGAAAGCGAGACCGATCCGAATTGGCAGAGTGACCCTCTACAAAAAAGGCCGTCCGCGCGAGACGAGCCGTGACGAGTGACCTCCTGACGATTCTAAAGTACAGAAAACATTTCGGGCGCACAATAGGAAAACAGCGTCAACAGTGAACGGTAAACGGTGAACGGGAGGTTTGACGATGCGAAGGCCTCCCGTTCACCGTTCACTGTTTACCGTTCACGCTGTTCAAACCTTGTGAAACCCGACTCTCCCCGCCTCGTTCCCATCCGCCGCGCAGTAGATCTCGAAGTCCGCGAAGAGCGCGGGTGCCTCACGCTGCAGCACGCGCAAGCACTCGATCGCCATGCGGCGAATCTCCAGCTCCGCGCCCTCGCCCAGTCGCAGCTCCAGCATGGTGCGCCACGCGCGAACGTTCGCGCTCACTACGATCTTCACTTCGGTGGCATTCGGGAGGACGCTCCTCGCGGCTTCGCGGGCCATTTTCCGTCGATGGGTCCGATCATCCACCCAGGCATACTTGGCTATCAGTCCGTCCACTGCGGTCACATAGGCGACCTGGGCTGCCGTGACCTGCTCGACCCACGCAGCCTCGAGCGCCGGATCGCCTTGAACCGCCGGGGGCATGACAAAGGCGGCGTGCGATTCATCCACATACCGCTGAGAGAGCTGGGAGTAGCCGAACCCGGCGCGATGCCGGACCAGCTCGTGGCTGCAAGACCGCGAGATGCCCTCGATCAGCATCACATAGACCGAGTGCTCGAAGACCGACCCGTGCCCCTGCTGCAGGATGTTCTGCAGGTATTCCGCGGTCGAACGACCCGCCGGATTTCGCTGGCTCATGTAGCAGAGCCGGCCGGCATACTCCGCCACCCGCTCTCCGTCGGTCGAGTCGCCTTTCCATTGCACCCGGAGGTGCTCCGGCTCGACGAACTGGGGTCGCGCGATGAGCGTGACGGTGGGGTGTTTGATGATTTGCATGGGCCTAGCAAAGAGTCGTTTGGTAAGAGCTATCAGCTATCAGCTGCTATCAGCTATCAGCTATGCTATCAGCGATCTCGAGCCGGGATTTGGCGTAGCCCCCGCTCTGCTCGATGTCCCGAAGTGCCCGCGCGATATCCTCCGGCAGTGGAATCGCGCCGGCACCCGCTTTGAGGCGCGAGATGGGCGGTTCGCCGGAGGGAAGGATAATGCCGGGGTTGAGCAACCCAAGGGGGTCGAAGCTGGTCTTGATCCGGCGAAACAGCTCGACGATTTCGGTACCGTACACCCGCTCGAGGAATCCCGCCCGCAGCCGCCCGTCTCCGTGCTCACCGGAGGGGGCACCCCCCAGGGAGATCACGGCGTCTGTGATTTCTTCGAGCAGCTCGGCAACGTCGCGTTCCCAGCCTGGGCGGGCCAGCTCAGGCAGCAAGTTGACGTGAACGTTGCCGTCGCCGGCGTGTCCAAAGATCACAACCGCCAGTCCTCGCGCCGCCGCTGCTCGTCTGATGGTCATGATGTACTCGCCGAGGCGGGCGACCGGAACGCACCCGTCTTCGATGACTTGGAGCGAGCGCCGGTCTGGCGGGAGCCCTGCGAGAATCGGGCTCGCGGCGTGACGCAGCTGCCAGAGGCGTGCAGCACCCTCGGGAGAAAGCGCTGCATCCACTTCGTAGGCAAGCTGCCGCCCGGTTGTCACTGCAGCGCTGGTGGCTTCGCGCAGCACTTCCGGGTCAGAGCTTTCCAATTCGACCAGGAGGACGGCTTCGATGCCGGCGCTGCCGGCCGGCTCCTTCGAGTGCGCAGCTACCAGCTCCAGAAAGGTTCGATCGAGCAGCTCAACCGCACTTGCTCCCAGGGCGACGAGGCGAGTGGCCAGCTCTTCGATCGTGTCGTAGCTCTTGAGGAGCAACCGGAGGCCGGCCCGATGTGCCGGCACCCGATCCAGGCGCCACTCGACCTCGGTAACCAGCACGAGCGTCCCTTCCGAGCCGATGAGCAGGTCGAGCAGATCGCCCGATCCGAGGTACGCATCGAGTGCATAGCCCGAGGAGCTCTTGCGGATCCGGGGATAGCGTGCCCGGACCAGGTCTCGGGCAGTCTCGATAGCGGCCGCGGTCTCCCGCTCGAAGCGGTACACGGCCTCGGGCAATTCAACCTGCGGCTGGGACTGGGCTCGCCGCCCCCGCGAGAGGCGGGCAACCTCGGCGTCGGCGGTTACGAAGGTCAGTCCTTCTACCCATCGCCGGACGCTGCCGTAGCGAGCCGATCTGGCGCCCGCGGCGTTGGTGGAGACTACGCCCCCCGCTGTCGCCCACCGCCAGCTGGACGGATCGGGGGGAAGTCGCAACCCATGGGCATTAGCCGCGGTTTCGAGCTCGCCCAGCGACGCACCCGCACGCATGTGAGCACGGCGTCTCTCTGGCCGCACCATCGGTAGCGGTCCACTCATTCGCGTCAAATCGACAATGACACCATCACCGAGATTTCCCCCTCCCATGGCACTTCCCGCTCCACGCGGGACCAATGCGACGCGCTTATCGGCAGCCCAGCGGACCAGCATGAGCAGATCATCGATATCGGCGGGAACGCAGACAGCGTGGGGAAGAATTCGATAGATGCCCGCGGCCTCTGCATAGGCGGCCCGGGCTCGCTCGTCGGTGCGGAACGGGCCTCGAACCCGGGGCTCGGAAGGCATGGGGGTAAGCTAGGGTCGCGCTCCCTTGCCAAGCAATCGCCGCACCGAGAGAATACTGCTTCCGTATGCCCGACGCGCCGCCTTCCGTTGCAGCACCAGCCCCCCGGGCTCAGCTGATTCATATCGATGTCGATCGCCGTCTTGGCCACGAATGGGACGAGTGGGACGGCAAGCCCTTGCCGGACGAGGGCAACTACGACTCGGCTCCTAAGCTCTTTTTCGGGTGGTCGGTCGCTACGATTGTGGCGGCGGGACTGGCCGTGGCGCTATTCCTTTATCTATTGGCTCCGCGGTTAGCGCTGGTTCATCCGGCTCTGCCGAACCTGCTCTGGCTAGCCTGGGGCGTCGCGCTGGGGGTCTCGAGCCTCTGGTGGCTGCTTCTGGCCCTTTCCTATTACTACGGCCGTCCGCTCCTTTCCGAGAAGCTCGCCGAGCGCGGCCCGTTTCTCCGGCTCATGCGGCTTACATCCCGTGTTGCCACCCATTTCGGCCGACGGGATTGGGTGGAGAACGCAGCGGTCAAGGTATACAACACCCTCGCGCTGGCTCGGAGCCGCAAGGTCGGAAAGGGTGAGCTGCTGCTGCTCATTCCCCGCTGTCTCTCGAAAGAGACGCTCGACGGGGTTCTTGGAATCGCCGGTCGTTATGGGGTACCGGTCTTCGTGGCCACGCGGGGGCAGTTGGCGCGGCGGGTGATTCGTGAGCGCCGGCCTCGAGCCGTGGTCGCGGTTGCCTGCGAGCGAGATATGGTAAGCGGCTTGCACGACGTCGCAGGAAAGGTTCCCGTACTCGGTCTTACGATGACACTGCCCGCAGGACCCTGTAAGGACGCCCGACTGGATCTCGGACAATTGGAGGACTGGGTCAGAGCCTACGTGGTCTGACCTCAGGTCGAATCGGGTCTGGCAGGGAGCAATGCCGAGCTGTCCGGCTTGACCGGAGCCCCGCCTTCTGGCGGGGTTGCTTGTTTTGGCGGGCCTTCGTTGTCTGGCGGCGGCTGTCCATGCTGGAGTTGCCGGCGTATCGACTCCGTGTCCGGCACGACCGGAGGCGGCACCGGATCCCCGTAGCGCTCCTTCAACGAATCCAGGACCGCACGAACGCGCTGCACGACCGGATGGCTGTCCGATGCGACGCGCTCGAGGTCTCGATCGGGAACTGAGAGATCCCGCACTGCGCGATAAGCCACCTCCACGTGCAGGTCGCTGTGTCCGATCCGTCCGGGATCCACCCAGCCGCGAACGCGGACAACGTCCGGGCCCAGGGGACTCTTTTTCGCTACTGCTCCGGTCGAAGCGTCGAACCAGGGCGTCTCGAGATATCCGTCGCGAACCTCGATCCGGGATAC
>JBKPOS010000196.1:0-20324 GCA_046733215.1 Gemmatimonadota bacterium | reverse complement strand
GTCATTCCTACATCGTGTACGCCCCGCTGCTCCATGGCTGCACGACCGTCATGTACGAAGGCAAGCCGGTCGGAACACCCGACCCGGGCGAGTTCTGGCGAGTGATCGCGCAGTACGGCGTGCGGGTGCTTTTCACCGCTCCTACGGCGATCCGGGCCATCAAGCGGGAGGATCCGGAAGGGCAGTACTTCCGGAAGCACGACGTATCCTGCCTTCGATCGCTGTTCATCGCTGGCGAGCGACTCGATCCCGACACGTATCACTGGGCCCGGGGACTGCTGCAGCGGCCGGTGATCGACCACTGGTGGCAGACCGAGACCGGCTGGCCGGTGGCGGCCAACTGCCTGGGGCTCGAGCCACTGCCGGTGAAGCCCGGGTCGCCCACCAAGGCAGTGCCCGGCTATATCGTCGAGATCATGGATGAGAACGGCAATCCGGTCCCGCCCAACCGGGAGGGAGCAGTCGCCATCCGGCTTCCCCTGCCGCCGGGAACGCTGCCCACCCTGTGGAAGAACGACGAGCGATTCCGGGAGATTTATTTGAATCGATATCCCGGTTACTACCTGACGGGCGACGGCGGCTACATCGATGAAGACGGATATGTCTTCATCATGGGCCGGATCGACGACGTCATCATCGTGGCGGGACACAACCTCTCGACCGGAAGCATGGAGGAGGTGCTCGCGAGCCATCCGGACGTGGCGGAGTGCGCTGTGTTCGGGGTGAAGGATCCGCTCAGGACCCAGCTACCGGTGGGGCTGGTAGTGCTCAAGGCGGGGGTGAAGCGGGACCCCGGAACGATCATCGACGAGCTAATTCATCTTGTGCGGGAGGAAGTCGGCGCGGTCGCGAACTTCAAGCAGGTGGCGATCGTCGCTCGGCTCCCGAAGACGCGATCGGGCAAGGTCCTGCGGGGCACGATGCGTCACATCGCGGACGCCGAGCCCTACCGAGTTCCACCTACCATCGATGATCCGGCGACATTGGACGAAGTGAAGGCGGCACTCGAGCGCCTGGGGTACGCGAGAGAAGCACCGGCAACCATCGGAGCGTAGCGCCGTCATGATCCCGACAAGGGAGAACGTATGGGGAGCCTGAAGATTTGGCTCCGCGTTCCAGACCGGTCACAGCTGGAATTGAGCGTGACGGGGCCGCCTGACGGTGGCTTCGTGAGCGGAGCGCGCCTCCTGGTGGACGATGGCACGAACGCGTCCGAAACCATGCTCGAACACGACGAGATCTCGCCAGGCCCTCACCCTGTCAAACTCGAGAAGGGCCTCAGCTACACCATTCGGGTACGAGTGGCGGAGTTGACGCCCGATCCTATCACGGTCACAATCGATGCCCGAGTCCTCAAACCAAACGGCGATCATTTCGGGAAGGACTACTCGTTCAGTGTCACGGGCAAGAATGGAGATGACCCTCAGCGCGCCACGATCATTACGGTGATGGAGAAGGCAGGCTGATGCGCCGCTTCTCTATCGCCGCAGGCTGCGCACTCGCGCTTAGCGCTGCTCCGGCCTTTGCCCAGAACACGGCCTCGACCTGCCCCGACAGCATGACACTGGGGCAGTGTTGGGATCTGATCTCGGGCGTCGCGGTAATCACCAATCAGGATTCTGCAGAGGCGCGGGCAACCCGGAGCAGCGACCATCAACTCCAGGCAAAAACCACAGGCGTGCCGACGGGTGCCACGGGGGTCGTGTCCGCCATAAATGACTTTCTGCCGCTGGTGGCTGGAGCCCTCGGCGTTGCGGGCACAACCAACCCGGATGGCTCATTCGCCCTCGAAACCAATGTGCCGCTGCCCATCGGAGTGCAGCAGCAGCGCGTTCGCCTCCGCGGAGTTTTACACAAAGCGCAGCTGTTCGACGCGCTGGACCAGTCGCTCCCACCCGATACCCGCGAGGCGACGCGCAACACGCTCGAGGAAGACTTCGGCGACTTCGACGATGTGGAGCTGAGCGTGGGACTCAACCTCGAGACGGGCCATTTCGGCCGGAGCTTCCACACCTATAGCGATCTCTATGGAAGACTCTTCCAGGAGGCGTGGACTGCCACCACGATCAATGTCAAGGAGGTAGGCGAGAGGGAGAAGTCCATCGCCTTTACGCGGGCCCTGAAGAGTCTGCCGGATACAGGGGAGTGTGCCGGGTTCGAGGATGGGGAGGAAATTCCGATACGCTGCCTGCCCGAAGACACTCGAGCCAGCGTGGTTACTGCGCTGCGTGAGGCGGCCGAGGCTGGTCGGGCCGTAGACCGGGCACTCGGCGACCGCATGAGGCAAGGCGGGCTGTTCCGGCTGGCAAACCTGATCAACAATCAACCACAGCTCAACGTCGAGGGATCGGCACGGCTACGCAGCGGACTGGTCGGCCCGGACGAATACAGCGTGACCGGGCGTTTCGAGTTGGGCTTTGTCAACCTGAACAGCTACCAGGGTTTTTGCCGCCAACGCCAGCAGGCGGCGAGCCTCGACTGTCTCGAGGCCTATCTGCGTCGGTCCGGGGTCCGCCAATCCTTGGATCACGGTGATCGTCTTTGGCTCGCGGCCACTTTCACGTCGCACAGCGATTTCGTTGCGGTCGTGCCGGATCAAGGTATCAACTTCGCTCTGGCAGGATCGTCGTCGTTCGACGTCAATGCGGGCCTCGGCCGCTACGTGGCTCTGAACAGCCAAGGCCTGGAAACAGGACGTATTGATGCGAGCTTGGAATTTCAGGCAAACGACGCCAGCACGATGCGCAATGACCGCCTGATTGGCTCCCTCAGCTACACCCATCGCGTTACCGACACGGTGTCGCTGCTTGTCGGACTGGTCTACGCCAATAAGCCCGAGTTCATCACCGACGTCGACCGAAAGGTTTCGGGCAACATAGGTCTCCGATACAGGCTCCAGCCGCCGCTCCCTGCCGAGTGAAGCATTGCCTCGGGAGGCTTGTCATCATCGCCGGCATTGCCGTTTGCGTCGTTGCTGCCGCCCCACGGGTCACCCCATCCATCCCCGCCGCCGCGGCCGCCATCCCACCCGTCCGGTATGCCGCCGCCCACTTGGCCGGCGTCAGGATCCTTGGTGTCGGGTTTGATCCGAATCGTATCTTCGGCCTGGCCCTCGCGACCGGCAGCATGGCCGTCGACCTCACCGCCCGCCCCACCCGCACCACGGTCAACCCGGCCGGTTTTGGACGCACTGGTCGTCACCGGGTCTACTCCACCATGGCCGGCGCACGCTTGAGCATTGGGGCCGGAGGTCCCATCTCTGCAGATCACGGCTTCAGCCATTTCCCTGGCCTTCCTCGCGGCATTCGCCTTGGCGACGTCCGCGGCATTGGGCTTGGCGGCGTCTGGGGCTGGAGCCTGGGCTCGAAGTGCCGTTGGTGCGAGCACCAACGCCAGCGCTAAAGACCACCAGGCCAAATCGCTTCGACTCATACAACCTCCTGAGCCTTTACGCCGTCCCCTCGCAGCGGCGCTTTCAGCAGTAAAAGAGCCAAGCCTGTCAACTCGGACGAGTCGATTCAGCTTGGCTCAGTGCGAAGCCCTTTCGGGTTCGCAGAGAAACCATAGAGAATAGCTGTCCGGTGCGACTAGGACCTGCGTCACATTGGGCCGTGGCCACCTCGGCCTCGCGTCGCAAAATGGGGTCAACGATTGACTTCGGCGCGGCGTACCGGAGTGGACCGACTGTATACGCACGACCATAATGACACGCTGGACGGATGACCCGCAAGGCTGACACGACGCCCCTCGTTCAGGCCAACGCTGCGTACGAGCGGTGGCTTGGCGCCCACCTGCGCCTCGTCCGGGTGGATCTCCATCGGAAACACGCAGCCATGGCCGAGGGGGCGTTTCAGTTGCTGCGAGCGACCTTTTTTCGGTGGGCGCAGCGCTGGCCAATGGTCTGTGCCGACCTCGCCGAGGCGCCCAAGGTACTGGCGGTGGGAGACCTGCACGTCGAAAACTTCGGCACTTGGCGCGACGCCGAAGGGCGGCTTGTCTGGGGCGTGAACGACTTCGACGAGGCCTGGGCGCTCCCGTACACCGCTGATCTGGTCCGTCTCGCGACCAGCGCCATGGTCGCGGCCAGCGAGCATGAGCTCTCGCTGGATGAGAAGCAAGTCTGCGAGTCGGTGCTCGAGGGTTACGGCAGGGGCCTCGAGCGAGGCGGCAGATCGTTCGTCCTGGCGGAGCACCATCCGGCGCTCCGCGCGATGGCAGTCGAGCGTCTGAAAAATCCCGAACGGTTCTGGGAGAAGCTGGAGAGGTTGCCGCCGATCCGCGGGACTGTCCCAGCCGGGGCGCGCAAGGCGCTCAAGCGCATGTTGCCTGATCCGGAGATGGACATCCGGTATGTCCATCGCATTGCGGGTCTCGGCAGCCTGGGTCGCGAGCGAGTGGTCGCGATCGGCGACTGGCATGGCGGCACAGTCGCGCGGGAAGCGAAAGCAGGCGCTCCATCGGCGTGCGCGTGGGCTGCCGGGATCCCCGCCGAGGATGCCAAGGTTCACTATCAGACCATCATTGAGCGGGCGGTGCGCTGCCCTGATCCTTTTCTCCGGCTCAAACGCCGCTGGATCGTCCGGCGGCTCGCGCCTGACTGCGCCCGGATCGAGCTCTCTGCGCTACCTCGCCAACGGGACGAGAAGCGCCTGCTGGGAGCCATGGGCTGGGAAACCGCGAATGTTCATCTCGGCAGCGAGCGCGCGAAAACGCTGCAGGCGGATCTCAAGACTCGCGGCAAGGCCTGGCTGCTACACGCCGCTCGGGGGATGATGGAGGAGGTGGAATCCGACTTCAGGGCTTGGCGCGCGCACTGGGCTTAGCTCCACCTCCGATCTCGAAGCAGCATCGCAGGCGATCCTCCCCGTCGCAGCACTTCGACACCGGCACTCCAGCGAATTCGGTGAGCAGGCTTTCTACCGCATTGCAGGCCTCCGGGTGCCGCTGCGTGGCTGCTGCGAGCGGGCAGCCATAACCCCGGATCCGAAAACCGCTGCGCCCCTGCTCGACCTCGGTCAGTCCGCCGAGGTCATTGAGCAGTGCACTCGCCGCTTCGGCCCGCTGCCGAAGACCACCCGTCGGCCGCGTCCGATCTCCCATGAGCTGCCGGCCTACCTCGCGCATGATCCGGTTGAACTCGCGCGGCTCGAGTCGCTGGTCGAGCACGTGCAGCAACTGGGTCAGTACGGGGACGTACGCGCGCGAGAATAGCAGCTCGGCCTCAGCGGTGAGCATATAGGTTCGCGCGGGCTTGCTGGTGCCTCGCCGCAGATTACTGAGTTGCACCAGCCCGTCCCGCTCGAGTATCGCGAGCTGAGGCCTCACTGCATTGCCGCTGACGTCGAGCGCCACGGCCAGCTCGTCCACAGTCATGGGACCGCGTCGAAGCAACCTCATGACTTGGCCGGCCGAGCTCTCCATCAGCCGGTTCCAGTGTGGTACACGCATCGCGCTTTCTACTCCTTGCCCGTTCGGCCGTGAGACCTGTCACCGCACAATTCGAGACACTCAAAGATTTTCAATCAACTTCTTAACTTTCTGTAACTCCGGCTGTTTCGCAATGGGACAGCCCTCAGGCGAACAAAGTTAGTCGGTTCAGGTGGTCGATGGTCCACGGCAGGTCAGGCGCTCAGATGAGCGCCTTCCGAATTTCTGGTCCCCCCGGTTCCCTCGCTGCTCCAGTCACACCCCTGGCAAGCGCCAGAGGAGGAATCCCCATGAGAATTCCCCTTCTCGTCACCAGCACGTTCCTTTCTGCCTCATTCCTGACGGCGTGCTCGGACTCGACCACCCCGACCCAGCCCATGGCCGGCTCCAAGCCTGAGATGTCGTCCGCCAACGCGGTCGACGGCGCCGAATTCGGATTTACCGCCGGCTGGCTCAATGGCCAAACGGTCCAGTTTTTCTATCACAAGAACTTCTTCTGTCGCACACCCGTGGAAGACGGCCTACCGGTCGGCTCGACCACCGACTGCGAGGCGGGCTCCGACGGAACGGTGGATCCCAGGCCCGGCAACATCCCCGTGTTGTATGTGATGACGCCGCTGGGATTCAGGCCGGACGCGTCCACCCTACAGTGTCCGACCGTCGGCCATTGCATCAATCATCCATCGACTATCGATCTGTCGCGCCTTTTTGGCCCGTCCGAGGCGAACGCCCCCCTGCCGGCCCACAGTCACATCGTCGACCAGGTGAGCGGAAACTGGTGGGAACTTCACGTCATCGGGATCAAGGACCTGGCAACCTGGAACGCCATTGTGGCGGGAAAGAGCCTGGCAACTGCCCGTGCGTTGCAGGCCGCTGACCCCGGCGCCGTACACATCACGCCGGACATTCTGACCAACACCTACCTGTTCTTCGATGTACGAACTCATTGAGGGCGCTGATGCCGCTGCTCTCTTTGGCGGCTCTCTGGTCATGCTCGGCGCGTGGCTTCCCTGGCTCACGCTGTTCGCCGGTCTGCAGCGATATGGTGGGCTGATCGGGATCTATGGAAGAGTCCTATTCGTGGGTGGAGCGCTGGTTGTGGTCGCGACGATGGCGGCACGGCTTAGGCGTCGGACCTGGATCCGACAGGCTACAGCCCTCCTGGGCCTCGCTCTGCTGGCGTTCAACGGCTGGCTTCTGAGGGGTCTGCTGGCAACGCTGCACCATGGCGTGAGCGCCATGCTCGTGCCGCGCGCCGGTCCCGGACTCTTTGTCTCGTGTCTGGGTTCCGTACTCGTCGCAAGTAGCCCGCTCATCGTGCTCGTTCGGAGGGCAGGCCGCGGCAACAGCCGGCTTAGCAAGACCTCGAGCTGAACGCTTGGGAAGGGAAAGGAAATAGCAAATGCAGTTCACCAAAGACCCGCTCCGTGCGGCGTCTCTGGCCATCACGGTCGCAATCACCGGTGTGGTCATCGGCTGCCAAGGTGACAACAATCCCACGGAGCCAGCCACCACGGGGCCGGAGCTCGCGGCGAAGGGTCCGCTCAATCCTGCTCTCGTGGCACAAGGCAGAACGATCTTTCGATTCGAGACCTACGGCGACGAGAGTTTCTGGACCGACACGATGCGGCTCCACGAAGTCATCCGGAGTACTGTCAGTCCTACGACCGCGTTGTCGGTAGGCCTCAAGGTGGATGTCGACGCGCTGCCTGCGTCGGTCAAGGCCGGGATCGAAGACAAGACGATCAGCCTGAATAATCCTGCCACCACCGTCGCGTTGCTCAAGCTCGGCGCCGTACTCGGCGTCATCGGCCAAGTGGACGCGAGCAACACACTCACCAGGGTGGGCATCAGCTGTGCGTTCTGCCACTCGACAGTCGACAACTCGTTTCGGCCGGGCATCGGTCACCGGCTCGACGGATGGCCTAACCGCGACCTGAACGTCGGGGCGATCATCGCGCTGTCGCCCACCCCGACGGCGGCGCAGAAGGCAGTCTACAGCTCGTGGGGGCCCGGCAAGTACGATCCGCGGTTCAATGTCGACGGCAAGAACATTCCGGTGGTCATCCCACCCGCGTTCGGACTGCGCCATGTGCAGCGGGAGATCTACACCGGCGACGACACGATCTCGTACTGGAATGCCTACGTCGCGATTACCCAGATGCACGGGCACGGCCACTTTGTCGACCCCCGGATCGGAGTCGACGTCAACAACCCTCCGGATCTGGTATCACCCAAGCTGGAGGCATTGCGTGTGTACCAATTCAGCCTGGAGCGGCCCGAGCCACTTGCCGGCAACTTCGACGCTTCTGCCGCGAAGCGCGGCCACGCCGTATTCAACGGAGTGGCGGGCTGCGCCAGATGCCACCTCAGCTCGGTCTACACGGATGTGAATGCGGGACGACTCCATACTCCGGCTAAGGTGGGACAGGACCCCGCCTACGCCTTGCGCAGCGCCACCAAGCTCTATCGTACGACACCGCTCCGTGGCCTGTGGCATCCGCCAGAGCTCAAGGGGCCCTATTTCCACGACGGCAAGGCAGCCACGCTCGCCGAGGCGGTCGATCACTACGTCCACCTGTTCAACCTCTCGCTCACGGAGCAGCAGAAGGCGGATTTGGTAGAGTATCTCAAAACCCTATAAAGGGGGAAATCGCTGGCCGAAGCGCCATCCTGGGTTCGTTTCCGAAATGACCACGCGGTCAAGTTGCCGACTAGCTCACACCAGCCGAGCGCCCCCTGGCTGCATGACTTCGGCTCTCCGTACTTGATCGCTGCTTGTTTCCTCTCTCTCAGCTTGTCTTTGGCAGGCCGCCAGTCGATCCACCAATCATGGAGGCGACCGTGGGAACCACGGGATGCCCTTGAGCGCCGCCTGGGCGGGGGTAACCCTGCAGAGCGCACGGGACCCCTCGCCGTGCCTGGCTTCGGACCCTATTGTATTCGTATCTGGTTCGCCGGAGCCAGACCTCGTGATCGATTTGCTGGAACGTCTGCGCACGTCCCTGGCCGATCGCTACTCGGTGCAACGGGAGCTCGGTCGGGGCGGTACGGCTATTGTGTTTCTTGCGCGGGATCTCCGGGTAGACCGTCAGGTAGCCCTCAAGGTGCTTCGCCCCGAGGTCGCAGCGGCTGTCGGGACGGAGCGATTCCTGCGCGAAATCCGCGTTACTAGCGAGCTCCAGCACCCCAACGTACTCGCCCTGTTCGACACGGGCGAGGCAGACGGCTGCCTTTACTACAGCATGCCGTATGTGGCGGGTGAGTCGCTGCGTGCGCGCTTATGGCGGGAAGGACAGCTTCCGATCGACGAGGCCGTCCGCATCGCCCGCCAAGTTGCGCACGCCCTAGCCTACGCTCATTCGCAAGGCGTGATTCATCGCGACATCAAGCCCGAAAACATTCTGCTCCAGGCAGAGTCGGAGACATGGGCCTTGGTCGCCGATTTCGGCATCGCCCACGCGCTCACCGTGGCTGGCGGGGAGCACCTGACCGCCACCGGCGTCGCAATCGGAACCCCCGCCTACATGAGCCCGGAGCAAGCCTCGCATGGCCGCATCGACCAGCGAAGCGATGTCTACGGCCTCGGCTGCGTGCTGTATGAGATGCTCGCAGGGTCGCCGCCGTTCACCGGCCCGACCGCGCAGGCGGTGATCGCCCGACACGCGATGGATCCGGCGCCGAGCCTCCGCACAGTGCGCCCCACAGTGAGCCCGGCGCTCGAGCGGGTCGTATTGAAGGCGTTGGCGAAGGTCCCGGCCGACCGCTACGCCGACGCTACCGCGTTCGAAGACGCGCTTCGGAAAATCGGTCATTTGGAGGAAACCGAGGTCACCCCAGTCGCTCGTCCTCGGAGCCGGCGCATTGCCGTGTCGGTCGGCGCTGCGGGCGCAGCGTTGGCGATAATCGGGCTCGCAGCGGTGTGGGCCAATGGACGGGCTACCTCCCGGGTCCACGCGCGAGACTGGATCGTAGTGGCAGACTTCGACGGTCCGGCCGACGACCCGGGCTTGGCTAATGCTGTCCGCGAGCTCACGACCGCCGAGCTCAACCGGTCGAGCTTCGTCAGCACCTTGCCGCGCGATCAGCTGAACACGGCCATGCAGCTCGCCAACATCCCCGAGTCAACTCATGTCGGGCCACAACTCGCGCGCGAGCTGGCTTATCGCAGCGCGGTGCGCGCGGTCGTGGCCGGCGGGGTCAGCCGCATGGGCGGCCCCAACTATTCGATTGTGATTCACGTGGTGGATGCTGCGGATGGGGCCGATATCCTCTCGGTCGCCGGAGCCGCGTCG
This sequence comes from Gemmatimonadota bacterium, assembly GCA_046733215.1. Classification (GTDB taxonomy): domain Bacteria; phylum Gemmatimonadota; class Gemmatimonadetes; order Gemmatimonadales; family GWC2-71-9; genus DASQPE01. The sequence goes on along the minus strand of JBKPOS010000196.1, from coordinate 10,602 downwards.
GATTCGAATCTCGTGACGACGGTGCAGCGACTCGCCCGGAACGTCCGGGAGGGGTTGGGCGAACGGCGAAGCGCGGTCGAGGCAAACCTCCTGACCACTCCTGCCGCGACGCCGTCGTTTACAGCCTATCGCTTCTATGTCGAGGCGGGTGCCCTTCACGATAAAGGGGACGTGGCGGGCAGTAATCGAGTGCTGCACGAGGCGCTCGCCCTGGACACTGGGTTCGCGTCGGCCTGGTACATAATGGGTTGGAACTACCTGAACGATCGGATGCTGGATTCTGCCCGGCTGGCGTTTGCCGAAGCACTGAAGCGACCCGATCGCCTCGGCGTTCCCCAACGCTATCGGGTCGAGGCGGACGCGGCGTATGCCCTTCGCTACGACCTGCTCGCCGCCGTTCGTGCCTGCGACTTGTACCTGGAGCAGTCTCCCAGTTCCTTCAACGTCCTCAACAATCGAGGCGTGTACCTGCTCGCCCTCGGCCGTTACGAGGACGCGCTGCGTGACTTCAAGAAAGCGGTCGAAGTGCACCCCTTCGGACCGCGCCAGGCGCAGATCCAGCTGGCCAACCAGGTCGGCACCTTGATCGCGCTGGGCCGAATCGCCGAGGCCCGCACAGCGGCGCGTGATCTCACGGGGGCTTATGCGCGATATCTCGAGTTGGCACTCGCGGTCGCCGCGGATCACTGGGCAGAAGCGGACAGCATCGCATCCGAGTACAGCAATGCTCCATCGTCGCCTGACTGGCTCCGCGTCCAGGCACGCATGACCGGTGCCTCTGCGCTGGCGGCGCGAGGCGCAGTCTCGTCGGCCACCGACGCGCTCGAACACGCTGCCGAAGGCGCACCGCCTGATTTCGCCCGGTGGTACGACACCGGGCGGCTCCTCCTGGCCGGAGCCGCGGAGCGAAACCTGGCCCCATTACCGTCTCGCGCCGCGCGCGACACGACCAACGCCGGGCTGGTGACCTATGGGTTGTGGGAGGCAGCCCGCGGAGACACCACTCCCGCTCGGCAGCGTTTGGACCAACTGCGTCGAACACCAGAGGCCGATCGCCTGGAGCTGGGACAGGGTCCGGCGTTACTCGAGGCGTCGCTCGCCGCGGGAGGCGGCCGGTGGGCGGATGTGATTCGACTGATCGGTCCCGCGGCCGCGCGCGGTGAGCACGACGCCACGTTGCTGGACCGGCCCAACAGCCTGGCTCTGCGTTGGCTTGCGGCTGAAGCCTACGCCCGGCTTCGGATGCCTGACTCTGCAGTCGCGATGATGGAGCTGGTGCTGCAGCCGACCCGCATGCCGGGCAGCACCTACGCCTTGCGGGGATTCATCTATCCCTTCGCCCATCGCCGCCTGGCGCTTTGGTACGCCGCACTCGGGCAACACGAAAAAGCCACCACGCACTGGCGCGCATTTCTGGATGCGGTACGAACACCGGACGCCGAGTTGATGCCCCTACTCCGGGAGGCGCAGCAGGCGTCCGCGGCAACCACCAACTGACGGAGGCGAACCATGAGTCGCACATCTATGCAGTTGGCTTTAATCGCACTTGTCAGCGTAGGGATGGCCTGCGCCTCTCCCCCCAAGGAGACAGGCGATACCGGATCGCCGAGGGAGACAGGCGATGTCGGGGCCTCGAAGGACACGGGCGTTCCCGGCACCTCAATGGCGACGGGCGCTGCCTCCGTCGCAAATGAGCCGGAGCTTGCTTCCTTCAAAGGGTCGGATGTTGCCTACCTCTCGGCGCCGCTGGAAGCAGGCGACGTGTTTGCGGTGGCGGATAGCGCCCCTGGTCACGGAGGTGGGCATGCGAAGGCCAGCGTCTACTGCTACTACGACAAGGAAAAGAAACAATTCGTGTGTGATTTCCAAGCCGACAGCGCCCCCGGCCACGGGGGAGGCGGTCACAAAGCCGCGAGCGCCGACAGCGCCGTTGGCCACGGGGGCGGCGGTCACAAGGCCGCGAGCGCCGACAGCGCCGTTGGCCACGGGGGCGGCGGTCAAAGGGCTATGACCGCCGACAGCGCCCCCGGGCACGGGGGCGGACCTCATAAGGTCGCACTGCTGATGGAGTGCAAAGAAAAGGAGCCGAACCGGCTGTTGTGCACTGCACCCGTGGGCAACCGATAGTTGCTTCGGTGGGACAGGTAGAGGCGTTGCGTAACCGCTTCCGGATCGAGCGCGAGCTCGGTCACGGCGGGATGGCCCTGGTGTACCTCGCTCACGATCTCGAGCATAACCGCCGCGTCGCCCTGAAGATCCTGAAGCCGGCGGTCGCGGCGGTGCTCGGGCCGGAGCGGTTCCTCCGCGAAATTCGCATCACGGGTCGCCTTCAGCACCCGAACATACTCCCGCTGCTTGACTCGGGCGTTTCGGGCGAGGTCCATTGGTACTCCATGCCCTTCGTCGAAGCGGACTCGCTTCGCGAGCGTCTCGCCTTCGCCGGGAATCGATTGGGCCTCGAACAGGTCATCACGATTGGCCGACAGATTGCCGCCGCTCTCGATTACGCCCATGCGGCCGGCGTGGTGCACCGCGATGTCAAGCCAGCCAACATTTTGCTGGAGGGTGACCACGCCTGGATCGCCGACTTCGGCCTGGCCCGGATGGCGGCAGGGGATGCTGACTCTCCGATAACCAGCGGATCGCTGGTGGTCGGAACTCCTTTTTACATGAGCCCCGAGCAGGCGCGAGGCGGCGGTACCCCCGTCGACAGCCGGACCGACGTGTACTCATTGGGCTGCGTGCTGTACGAGATGCTCGCCGGCGAGCCACCCTTCAATGGGCCTACGCGTGAGTCCATTCTGTCACGCCACGCGCTCGATCCGGTACCGCCGATTGTCACGGTTCGGCCCGAGGTCGGGCGGGGTGCCGACGAGGTCCTCCGGACAACGCTCGCCAAGTCACCTGCCGAGCGCTTTGCTACCGCGGGCCAGACCCTTAGTGCCCTCGAGGTGGCTCTGCGCGGATCAAAACGGCCGACCCCCTTACCAGATCGCTTCGTCCGGGACGAGGATTCCGCGCCCTGACGATGGCACGACCCGGGTCGCCTGGTCCACGATCACTCGCAGATCACCGTTCGACTGGACCAGTGCATTGATCAGGTCATAAGTGCCGCTGCTGGGCACCGTCAGTCCCTCGACGACGGCCGTCGTCGGGAGGGGCTCGTCGTCCCCCGAACTCACCACCTCTCGCACCTCGAGCCGTCCCATCGTGCAGAAAAAGATCTCGCCCTTATGCTTGGTCCGGCTGACGAACCAGTTGCGCGGGCTGGCGGCCACTCTGATGCCGGGAAGGTCCGCCCGGATTTCCTGCCCATGTCGTACTGATGCCTTTTCCATGCGCTCCCTGAGCCGTTCGGCCTGGGAGTAGCTCGTGACCCGTGCTTCCATATCTCACCTCTACTGCAAAGTGGAAACTCTGAACGCGCTCGACGCGCACAACCAGCCGGGGTAGCGCGGCGATCTTGCTAGTCCTTCGTGACGTCGGCTGGGTGGCGAGGCGGAGGAACTAGGAGCCGTGGCGTGCGGCGCCGGCTTGGAGCCGGTTCCGCCGTTATCGAGCTGGCATTCTCACTCTAGGCAACGGCCCGATGAGCGTCAAGAAGGGCTGGACCTTACCGCATGCTCCTGAGCCCGCTGCGCGCACCAGCCGACGCCTGGCCGAGCCGGGTGATGGCCGCGAGGACCGCCGCTGGTTTCTCCTCTTGGATGTACTGTCCCACCCCCGCCACGCTGGTGTCGCCCGAATTGCGGACGATTTCCTCGCGGACATGGCTCCGAAGCATCGATTCGTCGAACGCGAGCTCCCCGCTATCTTTCCGCAGATTCGCTCGCGGGCGCCCTATCCTTGCCCACCCAACGCCCTTCTCGTCCCGCCTACCTCTCCCTGGGGAGCGCCGAGCTGCATCGGCGCGCCGAACGGGCCATCGCGACGCTGGCCGATTGCCGCGCCTGTCCCCGCGACTGCCGGGTAAACCGGCTGGAAGACAAGTGGGCCGCATGTAAGACGGGACGCTACGCGATCGTCTCGAGCCATTTTCCCCACTTCGGCGAAGAGGACTGTCTTCGAGGGTGGCGCGGATCGGGAACGATCTTCTTCGGCCACTGCAATCTGCGCTGCGTCTTCTGTCAGAACTACGACATCAGCCAGGCGATTCGTCCGGGAACAACCACACCGGGTCATCGCCCCGAGCAGATCGCCGCCATGATGCTGGAGCTCCAGGACCGGGGCTGCCACAACATCAACTTCGTCACACCGGAACACGTGGCCCCGCAGGTCATCGAGGCGATCGCCGTTGCGGCCGATCGCGGCCTCGCGCTTCCGATCGTCTACAACACCAGCGCCTACGATTCGCTCGAGAGCATCGAGCTGATGGATGGGATCGTGGACATCTACATGCCGGACCTGAAATACTGGTCCGCCGAGCGGAGCCGCACCTACCTCAAAGCGGACAACTATCCCGAGGCGGCACGCGCTGCCATCAAGGAGATGCACCGGCAGGTGGGACAGCTCGTCATCGATGCCGAAGGGCTGGCTCGGCGGGGGCTCATCATTCGCCATCTGGTCATGCCGGGAACGCTGGACGAGACGCGCGGGATTCTCCAGTGGATCGTCGACGAGCTGGGCCGCGACACGTATGTGAACCTGATGGATCAGTACTATCCCGCCGGAAAAGTGGACGGCGGGCACTACCCGGAGATCAACCGGCGGCTCACCTCCCACGAGTTCGCTCAAGCTCGAGCGATTGCCCAGGAATTAGGGCTGCGCCGCCTGGATGCGCGACGGCCGCATCCTCGGCTGGCTCGTTTCGCCTAACGCCACAGGTACCACTTGCCTCTTACGCCGACCGGCCTGGCCGACGCTCTGAAAGACCGATACGTGCTCGAGCGCGAGCTGGGCCGCGGAGGCATGGCGATCGTCTTCCTGGCGCGCGACCTCCGCCACCAGCGGCCGGTCGCCCTCAAGGTGCTCGACTCCGACGTGCTGTCGACCCTCGGTGCCGAACGGTTCCAGCGCGAGATCCACGTCGCCGCCGGGCTCCAGCACCCCCACATTCTCACCGTCCTCGACTCGGGCGACGCTGCCGGCCGCCAGTGGTTCACGATGCCGTTCGTCGACGGCGAGAGCCTTCGCGACCGGATGCGCCGCGACGGCCCGCTCCCGGTGGACGAGGCCCTCCGGCTAACCCGCGAGGTCGCCGACGGGCTCGAGTACGCGCACCGCCACGGCGTGATCCATCGCGACATCAAGCCGGAAAACATACTGCTGTCTGCGGGACACGCCCTCATCGCCGACTTCGGCATCGCACGGGCGGTGGCGGAGCCATCGTCAGATCCTTGCAGCGTTGCGCCGGGCCCGCTCACGCGGACCGGTCTTGTCGTTGGAACGCCAGATTACATGAGCCCCGAGCAGGCCAGCGGCGAGCGCACACTCGGCCCATCTGCCGACGTGTACTCCCTGGCCGTCGTGCTATACGAGATGTTGGCCGGTGCCCCGCCATTCACCGCTCCAACGCCACGGGCGGCCATGGCGAAACACTTCTCGGGAGACATCCCCAGCGTTCGGGCCGGGCGACCCGAGGTGTCCGAGCTGATCGTAGCTGCAATACGGAAAGCGCTGGCGCCGGAACCGGAGGTCCGGTTCGCAAGCGCCGCCAGGTTCGCGGAGGCATTGGAGCGGGATCGGCGGACTGGTGACACGGTGGTCACCACGGGCACCCCAGCGTCGGCAGCGCGACCCTCCGCGTTGCCGGGCCGTTCGCGCCTCGCGGCGCGCCTCCTCGTCGGACTCGGGGTCCTGGCCGCCTTGGGGACGGGGCTCGGGATATGGTGGACTCGGCCAGGCGCGCATGCCGGCGGCACAGCGGTATCCCGCCTGGCTGTGCTTCCGTTCGAGAACGTGGACAACGCGGAAGACGAGTACTTCGCCGATGGGCTCGCAGATGCGGTGCGCGGCAAGCTGTCCGCGGTTCCAGGCCTTCAAGTCATCGCGTCGAGCAGCTCGGACCAATACAAGAAGAGCGGCAAGAGCCCGCAGCAGATCGGGCGGGAGCTCGGCGCCGAGTATCTCCTGGTCGGCAAGGTGCGCTGGCAGAAGACGGGCGGAGGCGTGAGCCGGGTCCAGGTGAGTCCGGAGCTGATCCAGGCATCGAGCGCGACCACCCGGTGGCAGCAGCCGTTCGACGCGCCTCTGCAGGACGTCTTCCGGGTCCAGGTGGACATCGCGACTCGAGTGGCGCAAGCGCTCGATGTGGCGCTTGGCGCGGGTGCGCGTCAGCAGCTGACCGAGCGTCCGACCCGGAACCTCGCTGCGTACGACGCCTTCCTGCGGGGGGAGCAATTCTCCAATCGGGTGGGCATCACAGACGTAGAGGCGCTCAGGCGGTCGGCAGCGGCCTACGGCGAGGCGGTGGCGCTCGATTCCGGCTTCGCGCTCGCCTGGGCCCAGCTCTCCCGGGCGCTGTCGACCATTTACATCAATGGAAGCCGGCCCGAGACCGAGGCACAGCGCGCCGCCGACGCAGCGCGGCGGGCCCTCGCGCTGGGCCCCGACTTACCGCAGGCACACTTCGCCCAGGCCCTGTACCTGAGCGGCGTGCGTCACGAGCATGCCCGCGCGCTCGAAGAGGTGACCCGGGCGCGGAAGAGTGCTCCGTACGACGTCGAGCTTCTGTCGATGGCAGCATTGGCAGAGCAGCAGTTGGGCCGCTGGGACGAGGCGCTCACGCATTTTCGGGAAGCCCAGTCACTGGACCCGCGCTCCGTGGCGACGGCACGGCGGCTTGCGCGCGTGCTGCTCTGGCTCCGGCGCTATCCGGAAGCGAGGCAGGCGTGCGACGAGGCCCTACGCCTCAGCAACGCGTCGCCCGACGTGCTCGACTTCAAGGTGGCCACGTTCCTCGGCGAGGGCGATCTCGCCGGAGCGCGCGCAGTCCTGCGCGATGCCCTGAGCGAGCTCGACACGGCCCGCACGCTGGCCCATCTGTCGGCGTTCATCGGTCTGTTCTGGGTGCTGGATCGGGAGCAGCGGAAGTTTCTGGTGCAACTTCCGCCGCGAGCATTCGACGACGACCGAGTCTCCTGGGGGATCGCGCTCGCGCAGACCCATCTTCTCGACGGGAATCTTGCCGCCAGCCGAGCCTACGCCGACTCGGCCCGCATCGAGCTGGAGCGCGCGATCGCCACCAATCCAAGGAATGCCCTGGCGCAGGGAGCCCTTGGCGTTGCCTTCGCCCTTATGGGTCGGCGCGCCGAAGCGCTGGAGCATGGGAAGCTGGCGGTGAGGCTGGAGCCGGTCGCCACCAACGGGGTCACCGGCCCGTTTCTCCTTCACTTCCTGGCAGTCAGCCATCTAGTGCTCGGCGACCAGCAGGCCGCGCTCGATCGGCTGGCGGAGTTAGTGAAGACTCCGTACTATCTCTCAAGGGCGTGGCTTCGGGTCGATCCGACGTTCGCCCAACTCCGCGGCAACCCGCGTTTCGAGCAGCTGATTCGCGGCACGTAAGCACCAGCAACCGTGGCAGCCGGCACGGTCTTGCTGAACCCCCGCTGAAATGAGAACTCGTATGATTCGCATGAACACCGAGGGCCGGATCTTGTTGATTGCGGCCCTGATTGTTTCCAGCGCCTGTCAGGACCAATCCGCGCCGACGGGCCCGGTTTCAACCGCGCCCGAGCCTGACCTCCGTCAAGCATCTCAGGGCCCATCGGACGACCCGATCGTACTCGGGCGCAGCGTACCTGGGTTCGGGGGCTTTTACTTCGACGCGGCGGGCATCCCCACCGTCTACCTGCGTGACCCCAGCCGGCGGCGCGCGGTCGCGGCTGCCATGGCGCCCTTCTTCCAGGCGGAGGGAGTCGACCCGTCTCGGCTCCGGGTGCTGAAAGGAAACTTCGATTACGCCCAGCTCGACGGCTGGTTTGCCAAAGCCTCGCCCGCTGCACTGGTCATTCCGGGCGTGGTATTCGCCGATCTGGATGAAGCAAGCAACCGGCTGAGGATCGGGGTGGAGCATGGAGCTGCCCTGGCCGGCGTGCGCAGCGCGATTGCCCGGCTCGGCATCCCGGCGGAGGCCGTAATCGTCGAGCAGGCCGAGCCGATCCAGCTCGAAGCTACCCTGCGTGACAAGGTTCGACCGGTGCTCGCCGGGTTGCAGATCAACTTCACCCAGTTCATCTGCACTTTGGGCTTCAATGCCACCAGGAATGGGCAGAACTCGTTCATCACGGCGTCGCACTGCACTACCAAGCGGAGCAGCGTGGATGGCACCAAGTATTACCAGCCGCTTTCGAGTACATCCGGCAGCTTCATCGGCACCGAAGTCGCCGATCCACCCTTTTTTACCGGCGGCGCCTGCCCTGCAGGAAAGAAATGTCGTTATAGCGATGCTGCGCGGGCTGCCTATGCCTCCGGCGTCAGCTTCACGCGCGGTCGAATCGAGAAGACCTCGTCGGTCAACACCGGCAACCTGACCATCAGCGGCAACTTCTCGATCACTGCCGAGGGTGGTGGCGTGGCGGGGAATACCGTGAACAAGGTAGGCCGTACGACAGGATGGTCGAGGGGCACGCTCACTAATACCTGCGTGAATACCAATGTGTTCGGCACCAACATTACGATGCTGTGCCAGAACTGGGTGCGAGCCAGAGTCAGCGGTGGTGACAGCGGCTCGCCGGTATTCATCGTGACGGGAACCAGTTCGGTGAAGCTTGCCGGGATTCTCTGGGGTGGCAGTTCGGACGAGACCACCTTCGTGTACAGCCCCATTTCGAAAATCGAGCAGGAGCTGGGGAGCCTCACCACCTTCTGAAGCCTTACCCGCCCCTAGTCATTGAAGAGGAGCCAGGAACCGGCGCCGGAGAGCCTCTACCAGGTCTGAGCTCAGCCCTGGCGGGTCGAGTGCGATCGCGACCTCACGCGCCAGGCACCGTACCACCCGGCCCCGAATGGTGATCAAAGTCTCGGGATCGAGACGCACGTCGCCTTCGACGGCACTCCCTATTGGGGGCGTGCGCTCACCCGGTAATAGCACATAGCGGAGGCCGCTTGGGCTCAGGTCCCGGAGCGGACTGGGGCTGGTGTTGTTCGGCAGGAACATCGGGAGCTGAACCCGGGGCTCGCTACGCCGGTCGCGAGCCCGTTGGAGGTCGTTCCGTTCGGCCTCGATCGCCCCGGCAGCCGGCCATGCTCCGCTCCCGTCCGGGACGACGACGAGACCGGTGGGGCCGATCCGGAGGATCCTTCCGGCGACCGGCATCGGCTGACTGGTCCTCAAGTAAAGCACGCCGGACACCGCCTCGCCCGGGTACCATGCCCGGCTGGGCGGGGCAGGCTCGATCCGGAGCCCGTTGGAATTCAAGTCGCGCACGGCGCACGCCTGTCCGGCAAGATCAAGCCGCGCCGGCGGCGTCCGGCGATACTCGACGCGGGGACTGGCTCTGCGATCGGGTAGCAATGGGTCCCAGAGATTTTGGGCTGTCTGATTCATTCGAAGAATACGAAGGCGTCGAGGGAAGTGCGTATGGGCATCTGATTGGGTAAGCGTCCCGGATGTCCAGTGCATTACGCATGCCGTCTGCGTGCGACGCGATCATCGCCATCATTGCGCAGGCGACTCAATGCGCTAGCGCGGGAGACTGTCAGCCGATGCTGAGCTGCACTGTCGCGGAATGCGCGCTGGTGCGGCGAGCTACATGAATGTGGAGGATGGATGATCCCGAGCGAGCGGCGCGTTGTCTGGCTGATCATCTTCGCCGCGGCGATGGCGTACGTCGAGTCTGCCGTGGTGGTGTACCTGCGGTCCATCTACTACCCGCAAGGGTTTGCATTCCCGCTCGTGCCGATTCCGCCCGATATGCTCGCCATCGAGATGGGGCGGGAGATCGCGACACTGATCATGCTTGCCGCGGTTGGGGTGCTGGCCGGGAAGGATGGTTGGGACCGGCTCCTGGCCTTCTGTGTCGTGTTCGGCGTATGGGACATTTTCTATTACATCTGGCTGTGGGTGTTCCTCCGCTGGCCCCCTTCCCTGCTCACGTGGGACATACTGTTTCTGATTCCGGTTCCGTGGATCGGGCCGGTGCTGGCGCCGGTGCTGGTGAGCGTCGTGCTCGTGGGCGGCGGGGTGTTCCTCATGCGAAGGCGGGAGCGCGGCGAGCCCGTCGCCTTTTCAGCCCCGCTCCAGATGTTCTGCCTCGCTGGTGGGGTCCTCGTGCTCGCCTCCTTCATGCTCGACTTTCAGACCGTTCTGCGACAGGAGCAGCCCCCGCCGTTTCGCTGGGGACTGTTCGGCGCCGGCGTCGCGCTCGCGGTGGTCGCGCTCGGAATCGCGACACGGAAACGGCTGTGACGCCAGCGATCTCTGGCCATGAGGCGAGAGACCTGGGGCGACGTCGGTAAGAAGTAGCGATGCTTGGCCAGGAAGGCCCCGGGTTCCGGCGGTCGCGCTCTACAGCGCCCGTGGCAGCCCTCGCCTTTGCGCGAGCAGATCAGCTGCGGCGCATGCGAGACCCCAGCTCCACCCGGTATTGCTCGAGGCGGGCGACCAGCTCGTGCGGATGCGCCAGGGCGGGAAGGTGTCCCCCATCCATCTCATCGGGAGTG